>JBPCPC010000012.1:0-5951 GCA_050999585.1 Solirubrobacteraceae bacterium
TGAAACGCGATCATCTTCCCATCAGGCGACCAATCGGGATACGCCGTGTCCTGCACCAGACTCGTAATCCGCGTCGCCTTGCCGCCAGTCGCCGGGAGCGTCCAGAGACCGTCGAGAAAGTTCATCACGATCGAGTGATGATCGGGAGACAGCGCGAGGGTGAGCGCCGAAGCTCGGTGCAGGTTCAGCACACCGGACGTGCCGCCACCCCTAGCCTGTGTGCTCGCCCCGGCGCGGCGGACGTGGCCCGAGACAATTGGCACCAAAACACCGACACCAAGCGTTACGGCAGCAACGAACGCCACGGTCCCGTAGCGCCGAGCCGGCAACCGCCAGTCAGACAACCGCGTCCTCGAAGGCATACCCGTCTCCTCTCCGCTTGTAGCTGCGCTACAAGCTCCCTCTCTCCGGGCGGCCGCCTGGCCGGCCTGCGTCAGGACAAATCAGGCAGCGAGCGCGAGATCTAATCGGCTTCGGTTGTACCCAGGCCATCGCAATCAAAAACCCAAGGGTCCGAAGGTGTCCGCGCCATGACCGATGCACCTTCCTCGAAAGCCGAAATGGGAGAATCGCGCCCGGACTCGACCGTTTGATGGAGGTCGCACAGCGCGGCGATCCGCGCGGAAGGGTGTGCCGTGACAACCCATCGCCCCCGCGACGCCTGAGCTCTGCCAGCCCCACCCTTCAGCGCCAACAGCCCGTCTCTGGCTGCGCCAACCAGCCGCCCAGCGCCTCCCGCACGTGCTCGAGAAGCACCGACGCCTGCATGATCGCCTCAGCGGCCGATACCGTCTCCTCACGGCGGGGCTGCACGCTGGCGACATCATCGCGCCTGGCTGTGTTCGCGATCGGGTGGCAGATGCTCGGCGTCCTGCGCGCGGAGTACGTCGCCGACTTCTCCCTGGCGTTCGCCCAAACCGATCGCCTTCAGTACGTCTCGATCGCCCCGGTGCGGGGCCCCGACGTCAGCGACCGCAGGAACCGCCGGGTACCCGCGCTGACGCTAAGGCGGGGCTCGCTCAGATCCTATCCGCCGGTCTCACCCGTCGCCACGAGCAGGTTTCTGCTGACCCCTCCGGGATGGCGCGCTTCCGCCTTCTCATAGCGTTCCGAAGGCGGACCGCGGCCGCGGCCGCGTTGGCGCATCTGAGCAGCCCCAGTAGCGCTCCGCAACCGGTATGCAGCCGCCGTTTGCCGAACCGGATGCGGAAGCGACGGCGGTCAGACGTCCGAGCTGGCCGCCGCTCCCGGCCGGATGCGGCACTCTCAACCGAAGGCCCACGCGCTCTAGGCACCATTTAGCGCTACACATCGCGATATCGACGGTGTAGTGTTACGCCCCATCGGCCTCATGTTCAGGAATGTCGCTATCCGATGTCTGCCCAGCTGACTCGACTGCTCGGCCGATGCGGTGCGGCGGGCGTCGCTGAGATCCAGCGCAGCAAGGTGCGACGGTGAGCGCCACGAGGCGCGATGTTTTGTCCCCGCGTGAAGTCGCGCAACGCGCCGGCTTCTCGTACCACGCCATCCTCAGGGCGATTCGTCGCGGCGACCTTCAGGCGTTCGAACCGGTGCCCGGCCACTATCGCATCGACCTAGCCGAGTACGAGCGATGGTTGCGACGGCCAGTTCACCGCGACGTAGCGCCGCGCGAGCCGGCCGTGGTGGAAGGACGATCGCGCGTGAGCAAGAATTCCACCGAGCGCGGCAGCTTCGCACGACTCCAAGCAATCGAACGGGGTTGATCTCGTATCTCGTGGATCTGCACCGAAAAACGAATGGTCGATGGGAGGTGCGGTGGCGGGAAGGGAGTCGCCGGCGCGGGCGCACCTTCGATCGCAAGGCCGACGCCCAGAACTTCCTGGCGTTTCAGCGCCGCCGCGAGCAGCTGGGTCAGGCTGCGGTTCCCGACGATGTGCAGATGCGAGAGTTCGTCGAGACATACTGGCGGCTGCACGCTGTCCCGAATCTCAGCCAAGCGACGCGCGATCTTTACAGCCGTGTGTGGGCGCTGCACATCCTGCCGCGGCTCGGTGACTACGGCGTCCGTGAGCTGACGCCGAAACGGCTCACCCGCTTTCGGGTCGAGCTCGAGAAAGCCCAGATCGGAACGGCCACGATCGTCAAAGCAATGACGATCGTCCAGTCGATATTGACGTTCGCAGTCGCTGAGTACAACGTCGCGGCGGCCGTTCCGAAGCCGCGCTATGAACGTGCGAGAGAGCCACACATCTTCCTGCCAGCCGATGTCGAGGCGATCCGGGCCAAGCTCAATCCGCGAGACGCGATCCTCGTGTCCCTGCTCGCCTACTCAGGCCCCCGACCGGAGGAGGTCGTCAGACGGCTTGCCTGGCGAGATGTTGGTGAGCGAGCGATCCGGTACGTCGACACCAAGCGTCACCGTGTCCGCTACACGCCGCTCCTGGCCCCGCTGGCAGACGACCTGCGCGCGTGGTTCCTTGCCTCGGGTCGACCCGCCGATGACCGCCCGGTCCTGCCCGCTCACGATGCCGGCTTCTGGGCAGATGACGACTGGCGCAACTGGCGCAAGCGCGTCTGGCACGGCGAGCCTGAGCGCAAGCGGGTGGATCGCCGAAATCCTGCGTCCGCTCGAGCGGGTTGTGCTCCGGCGGGGACACGCCCACGGGATCTGCGCTCAAGTTTCGTGACGCTCCGGGTCTATGAGGGCGTGCCGCTCACGCAGATCGCGCGTGAGGTCGGCACGAGCGTCCGGATGATCGAGCAACATTACGCGGGAGTGATCGCGAATTGGGACGGAAAACAGGTTCCTGCCGACAGACAAATTCGTGCTGCGCGTCAAGCCTTGGACGCGGAGTGGACGCGCTAGAAAAGGCGAGAGGAGCGAAGGATGACCAAAATCCCTGCTAATCCAGCGAAGCCCTCTTGGGGACTCGAACCCCAGACCCCTTCCTTACCATGGAAGTGCTCTACCAGCTGAGCTAAGAGGGCGAAGCGTCAGAGGTTACTGGCTGCTCGGCGGGCACGACCCGGACGTGGCCGCCCACCGAGGCCGCGCCATGCTCAGGCAGCCGAGTACCGGTGGCTAGGCGCCGTAGGCCGCGCGCAGCAGGGACATCATCTGCGGGGCGCTGGACGGTCCGACCGGCGAGCCGCTGGAGTCGGCGAACCCGAGCTCCAGGTGTGGACCGGTCGAGATTCCGACGATCCCGTCGCCGACTTCGGAGATCACCTGGCCCTGGCTGACGTGGGTGCCGATCGGCGTCCAGTTCCCCGGTCCGGCGTGGCCGTAGTAGACGTAGTCAAAGCCGGCAAGCGGACTGTCGCAGTGGATCACCGGCGCCGAGGGGCCGAAGCCACCGATCCCGTGCAGGACGACGGTGCCCGAGCAGACGGCCAGCTCCGGCGTGCCGCCCGGAGCGGAGATGTCGACACCGTCATCCAGCGACCACGTGCCGACCGGCGACGCGTCGGCCTTCGGCATCGGGAAGGTGAAGCCGCCGCTGCTCGGCGCGGTCACGGGACCGCTCGAGGAGCCGCTGGAGGACCCCGAGGCACCGCTCGTGCTGCCTGGCCCAGCAGGCGCGGTCGTTGCCCGCCGAGCCGCCGCCTCGACCGCGCCCAGCTGGTGCTGCAGCGATGCCACCTGCCCGCGAGCGGACGCGAGCTGCGCGCCGGCCGTCTCTCTCGCGCGCGCTGCGGTGAGCTGCTGGTCGACGAGCGACAGGCGCGTTCGGGCCAGCGCGTCACGCTGGCCGAGCGCGCGCACGGTCAGCGTCTGCTGGCGTTGCGACAGCGTTCCCAGGCGCGTCGCCTCGGCGGCCAGGGCACGCCGGGCCGCGCGGACCCGGCCGACGATGCCGGCGTCATGCTGGCTGACCCGGGAGGCGAAGTCGAGCCGGTTGAGGAGGTCCTGAAAGCCGGTGGCCTCCAACACGACTGAGACAAGGTCAGGCCGGGCGCCCTCGTAGCTACCGACCAGCTGCGTCGCGAGCAACGCCTGGTCACGTTGCTCGGCCGCCTGCTCGCGCCCGAGGTGCTGCCGAGCTGCCGTCAGCTCGCCCCGGAGCGTGAGCAGCTGCGAGCGGTCAGCATCGAGCTGGCCCTGAATCGTCGTGATCCGGCCCTCCAACGCCGCGATCCCCGAACTCAGCGCGCCGACCCGCCGCCCGGCCGCCTGAACCCGCCCCGACAGACCGCTCAACCGCCCCTGGCCAGCGTTGATTCGCTGACGCAGGTTCGAGGCACTCGCCGCCCGCGCCGACGGTGAGCCGGACATCCCCGTCAGGGCGAGCACCAGCGCGGCGATCACGAGCGCGCCACCCGCGAGACGTGGATATTGAATACTCGGTCGGCGCATGGTTCCCCGGGCCCGAGCGGTGTGCGGATCGCCGCCAGCACCGGAGGCGGCCAACGTAACACGGCGATCCGGCATCGAGGTCGCGCTCCGCGCGGTGCACGAGATCGTGCAGCCGGCAGTGCCCCTGGGACTCCAGGTCACCGTGGTCAGCGGCGTCGGCTCGGAGTCGACCTAGACGGCGAGACGACGCATCCGTGCAACCGCTGATCGGCGGCCTCGTCTGGTGCTTCAACGGCCTCGTCGTCGAGCTCGTCGGGCGTCTCGGAGGGCTCGAGTTCGCCAGGTTTCATGTGAAGTGTCGTCGGCAGATGAGGCCGAATGGCGGGAGCAGGATTCGAACCTGCGAAGGCTGAGCCAACGGGTTTACAGCCCGTCCCCTTTGACCGCTCGGGAATCCCGCCAAGGCGGCGCTGAGTCTAGCGACGGTGGCCTTGGCAGCAGCGCTTGGCCGGGCTCAACTTCGTACTCGGCGTACTTGGGGCCCCACCAGGCAAATCCGGGTCGTTGCGCTGATTTTGTCGGCAGGGATCAGCCAGCGGCGACCGTCACCGAGGAGCACGAAGAGGTAGTCATAGCGAGCCGGATCCAGAAACTTGACGAGGCCGCTCCAGCAGCGATTGCCCCGCGCGTACACACCGTGACCTCCCACGGCCATTGCGAAACTGGGTCGAAGTCTTCACCTGGTTGCGGTTCAACCCGGGTCTAGCTCCGCAACCTCCATACCCAGAACATACGTTCTGGCCCGGACGGAAAAACGCTGCTAGGAGGCGTCTCTGAGCCGCTGCGCCTCCGGCAGCGCCTCGAGCTTCTTCAGCGTGTGGTTCTCGATCTGCCGGATCCGCTCGCGGGTCACGTTGAACGCCCGGCCGACCTCCTCCAGCGTGTAGGGCCGCTCGCCGGTCAGGCCGAAGCGCATCTCAATCACCTCGCGCTCGCGCGTGGGCAGTGCGGCCAGGGCGCGGCGCAGGTTCTCGCGCCGCAGGTGCTCGGAGGCCTGCTCGAACGGCGACACGGCGGTCTGGTCCTCGACGAAGTCGCCGAGCGCCGAGTCGTCCTCCTCGCCCACCGGCTTCTCCAGCGAGATCGGCTGCTGGGCGAGACGCAGGACGTCACGCACCTCGCGGATCGTGGTGTCCAGCTCGGCGGCGATCTCCGCCGGCGAGGGCTCGCGCCCCAGCTGCTGGATCAGCTGGCGCTCGACGTGCACCACCTTGTTGAGCTTCTCGACCATGTGCACCGGGATCCGGATCGTGCGTCCCTTGTCCGCGATCGCCCGGGTCACCGCCTGGCGAATCCACCACGTCGCGTAGGTGGAGAACTTGTAGCCGCGGCGGTAGTCGAACTTCTCGAACGCGCGGATCAGGCCCATCGAGCCCTCCTGAATCAGGTCCAGGAAGGTCAGCCCGCGACCGAGGTAGGACTTGGCGATCGAGACCACCAGCCGCAGATTGGCTTCGATCATCTGCTGCTTGGCGGCCATGTCACCGCGCTCGATCCGCCGCGCCAGCATCACCTCCTGCTCGGCCGTCAGCAGGCTCACGCGCCCGATCGAGCGAAGGTACAGACGCAACGAGTCGAGGCTCGGCTCGACGGTCAGGTCGACCTCCACCAC
>JBPCPC010000090.1:0-9327 GCA_050999585.1 Solirubrobacteraceae bacterium
GTGGTGTTTATGTGACGACTCGGGGCGACAGCCCCGAGATCGTTGCCACATTGCGACCACGCAGCGGATGTCAAGCAGCGCCCCCACCCACCAAGCACCCCGAACCCGATCCATCGCTGCTTGATCATCCGCAGCGGGGCGCGCCACAAGCCAAACCGACCACCACCACCACCGGACCTAGCCCGGCTAGCTCGCCGCCTCTAGCAGGAAGACCGGAATCTCCCGCTCGGTCTTGGTCTGGTACTCGGCGTAGTCGGGCCACACCTCGACGGCTCGCTTCCACCACAGCTGCCGCTCGTCACCCTCGAGCTCGCGCGCGGTGAAGTCCCCCTTGGACGTCGCGTCCTGCACCTCGACGAGCGGGTGCTCGAGCAGGTTGCGATACCAGGCGGGGTGCTCGGGAGCGCCGCCCTTGGAGGCCACCGCGGCATACGCGCCGTCGTGCTCGACGCGCATCACCGGGTTCTTGCGCAGCTTGCCCGACCCCGCGCCCATCGAGGTCACGACGATCGTCGGGACCCCTCGCATCATGGTTCCGCGCGTCCCGCCGGAGCCCTCGTACTCCTGCACCTGTTCACGCACCCACTGGGCGGAGCTGGGCGCGTACTCACCTTGTAGTGGCATCCTTCTCTCCTGTCGTTAGGACTGCATCTGTTCCAGGCGGCATTCGCGCGGCGGCTTGTCCTCGCGCCAGCGCAGGATCTTGGTGCCATGCCGGATGCGGCCGTCGGAGGCATGGTCAAACGTCACCTCGACGACCAGCTCGGGCCGCAGAGAGATCCACTCGAGATCCTTCTCGGACTTCCAGCGGCTGGGGTCGCCGTGGCCGCGCTCGCCCGTCTCGTAGGGCTCGAGCGTCTTGACCAGCGCGCGCTTCTCGGCGGCGCGCAGGCCCGAGGAGTGCCCGACGACGTGCAGCTCGCCGTCGGGGTCATAGAGCCCGAGCATCAGCGAGCCGACGGTACCCGGCTCCTTGCCCGGCCGGTAGCCGGCGACGACGGCATCGATCGTGCGCACGCGCTTGACCTTGACCATCCCCTTGCGCTCACCGGGGCGATAGCCGGCGCGCACGTCCTTGGCGACCACGCCCTCGCCGTGAGCCAGCCATGGCTCGGTGCCGGCTGGGTCGGTGGTCAGCGGCGTGAGCCCGATCCCGGTCGCTGCGGTCAGCTGCTCGAGCGCTGCGCGGCGCTGCGCGAACGGCAGCGTCAGCAGCGACGCGTCGTCGTGCGCGAGCAGGTCGAAGGCGACGAAGCGGGCCGGTGTCTGTTCGGCCAGCAGCGTGATCCGGCTGGCGGCCGGGTGGATGCGCTGCTGCAGCGTCCCGAAGTCCTGCGTGAGGTGGGCGGGGTCCGAATCCGCATCGATCACGATCTCGCCGTCGATCACGTAACGGCCGGGCGGGAACGTCAGCTCCGGGAAATAACGTCCGAGCGGCTTGCCGCTGCGCGACTGGATTGTCAGCTCGTCGCCATCGACGAACACGATCGCGCGGAAGCCGTCGAACTTCGGCTCATACGCCCAATGTTCGCCCACGGGCAGCTCCCTGGCGGAGCGGGCGAGCTGTGGATCCAGCGGCGACGTCAGCGGCAACGACACGGTCAGCCGATCCTAGTGGCGCGGACCGGAATGCCGCTTCCGGGGAGCTAGGATCAACGGACCATGGCCGAGCAGGCGACAGTCGCAGAACAGGAGTATCTGGAGTCGCTGTTCTGGTTGTTCGAGGCCGGCTTTCCGATGACGGGCGCCAACCTCGCGCGGGCCATGCAGCTGTCGGCGCCGACCGTGCACGAGATGCTCGGCCGGCTGCAGCGCGACGGGTACATCGCGCGCAGCACCGGGCGGGCCATCGAGTTCACCGACTCCGGGCGCGAGCACGCCGAGCGGGTGGTTGGCCGCCACCGGATGATCGAGCGCTTCCTCACCGATGTGGTCGGCGTTCCGTGGGACGACGTGCACGAGGAGGCCGAGCAGCTCGAGCACGCGATGACCCCGCGCTTCGAGGCATACGGGCGCGCAGCGGTGGGCGACGCCAAGACCTGCCCCCACGGCCATCCGATCAAGGTCGGCGAACGGATCGACGGGGTTCCGCTCGCCGACTGCGCGGTCGGCGCCGGCGTCACCATCCTGCGGCTGGAGAACGAGGCCGAAGATCTGCTGCACTACCTCAAGGCGGCGTCGGTGGAGCCGGGCACCGCCGGCACGATCACATCCAACGACGGCGTGAACGTTGAGTTCGAGCTCGGCGGCACGCCCGGCACGCTCACCTTCAGCGTCGCCGAGACCGTGTCGGTACTCGCCGACCCCTCGCCGCCGCCGCGCACCGCGCTGCCCGAGCAGCTCGTGCTCGGCCAGCAGCGGTATGGCCGCTAGCGGCCGAGCCAGCGCCAGAGCCTTCGTCGGCCGGGAGGTGCCCGCGGTCACGGTTGCATGACGCGACAAATCACGACCGACCTCGCAGATTTTCCACGTTATGCACGCCTGGCGTGCGCTTGGTGACAAATCCGAATGGCCGCCGCGGATTTGTCACGGTGTGCAGGTGTGACGGACCGAGGGACCCGGGGGGCGAAACGCTCGGCGGGAGGTGCGGAACGCGCGGCGGGAGGCTCAGACCGCCGCGGGCAGCTCACGCCCGACCGTCAGCCAGCGCCGCAGCTGCGCGTACACCGCGGGATGGTTGAGCAGGTCGAGGTGACTGGCGCCGCCGAGGTGGCGGTAGCGATCGATCCCGAACTGCAGGCGCTCACCGCGACCGCCGCGTGACCAGGCGCTGGAGCGCAGCACCAACAGGTCGCCGACGAGGCGACCGACCGGGTGCTCGGCGTCGCGGGTCAGCGTGGCCGCCACGAAGTAGTGATTGGCGCTCTGCAGAAACGGAACGACGGTGCCGGTGTCTGAGCAGAACGCGTCGGGATCGTGCCCCTGCCAGTCCTCGTCGACCACGTAGCCGTAGCCGAGGTCCTTGACCCCGGCGCTGCGCAGCTTGATCGGCGCGGCGAACGGCCGCGTCTCGGGCAGCATCGACAGCGTGTGACAGGCGGCGTTGGCGGCCAGCTCCAGCGGCGCGCCCCGGTGTGGCGTGCCCAGCAGGAACACGTGCCGCACCCGCTCGCGCCATGAGCCCGGATCCGCGTAATGGCAGGCGCTGCGGGCCACGAGGCCGCCCATCGAGTGGCCGATGATCGCGATCTCGGCGACGGGCACCGGCCAGGCGGCGGTCAGCTGCTCGATCAGCCGCGCCAGCGCGCGGCCGTTGGACGAGATGTGCAGCCCCGAGTTGTAGTTGACCAGCAGCGGCGTGTAGCCGAGCTCGGAGCGCAGGCGGTCACCGTACGGGACGTGGCGATCGGCCCGCCGCCGCCAGGCGCCGTCGGTCTCCCCAAGCCCGTGGACGAAGACCGCCAGACGTCCGGTGGCGTCGGGATAGGCGGCAGCCAGCGACGCGGCGTCCAGGGCAACGTCGACCCCCCGGATCCGCAGCGCCATCGGGGTCGCCAGGAGGCTCGCGCGCTGTGCCAGCCGGTCGCCCCAGGCGCCGTTCAGTGCGCCGACCACGGCGCGCCCGCGCGCGCTGTCGGTGATCGAGCCGACGCCGTCGCCGCGCGCGAGTCCGACCGCAAGCGCACCTCCGCTCACCACCGAGCCGGCCAGTACGCGCGCGGCCCCGTAGGCGCCCTCCGCGATCCGGTCGTGCAGAACCCGCACCGGAGCCGCGGGCGGACCGAGCGCTGCGAACAGCCGCGCGGCGATCCCGCGGTGAACGTCGCGCACCTGGGTGGCCAGGCCGGCGGCAGCGCCCCCGCCCAGATCCGCCAGCGCCCTGACCTCGTCAGGCCGCATGCGCGGGTGCGCCGACCTCCGCGTAGGCCTCGGCGAGGCGCTTGATGCCCTCGGTGATCTCCGGCACGGTGACCCCCGAGTAGGCCAGGCGCAGCGCTGACTCCGCGCCCTCGAGCACGAACTCGGTGCCCTTGACGAACAGGACTCCGCGCGCCTTGGCAGCATCGAACAGTGCGGCCACGTCGGTCCCCTCGGGCAGGTCGACCCAGAGAAAGTAGCCGCCCTCGGGAGCGACGAAGCGGGCGTCGGGCAGCTGTTCGGTCAGCGCCTCGCCGAGCGCTGCGGCGCGCTCGCGCAGCGCCTCGCGCACGGTCTCGATCGAGCGATCGATCGCCCCGGAGCGGCAGAACTGGTTGACGATCCCCTGCGAGACCATGCTCGGCGCGATGTAGGTGCTGGTGGCGAGCTTGGCGATCTGCGCGATCAGCTGCTCGGAACCGACGAGGTAGCCGACGCGGATCCCGGGGCAGACCGTCTTGGAGAACGAGGAGGCGTACACGACCACGTCGGGCGCGGCCGAGACCATCGTCGGCAACGACTCGCCCTCGAACCGTAGCGCCACGTAGGGGTCGTCCTCGAAGATCGTGAACTCGTGCGCGCGCGCGAGCTCGATCAGCCGCTCGCGCTTGGGTCCCGACAGCGTGTAGCCGGCGGGGTTCTGGAAGTTGGGGATGATGTGGGCCAGCCGCGGATACGCGTCGGTGGCGAGCACCCGCTCCAGCGCCGCGGTGTCGATCCCGTCGGGCTCGAGCTCGACCATGCGCACGTCGGCGCCGCGGTTGCGCAGCGACAGCAGCGTGCGGTCGTAGGTCGGCCGCTCGACGATGACCGCATCGCCGGGGGCGACCAGCGCGTCGAACAGGAACGCGTCAGCCTGCATCGAGCCGTTGGTGACCAGCACCTGCTCGGGCGCGACGCCGTGCTTGTCAGCGATCCACTCGCGCAGCGGGATGTAGCCGACCGACGTGCCATAGCCGGTCAGGCCAGCCGGGTCGGCCGTGAACGCTTGCTCGGCGGCGGCGCGCAGACCGTCGACGTCGACGATGTCCAGCGACGGCGCGCCGCGAGCGGAGGAGGTCATGCCTGCCATGCCGACAAGACTACGAAATCGGCGGCCAGAGGTGAACGTCGAGGACCGCGCGCTGCGCACCGGCGTACTCGCGGACGGCCACGTCGCGCACCTGCGGCAGGTCGGCGAGCGCCCGCTGGAACTCCTGCAGGGACCCGGTGTCGGCGAACGGTCCGGCGCAGACATCCAGCGTCGTCACGGCGCGCGAGAGCACGTCGGTGTGCTCGACGAGCAGATCCTGGGTGGCGGCCACCAACCGCTCCTGGACGGCGGTCAGCTCACGCAGGCGTGCGGCCAGCGCGGTGACCTCGGCGTCGATCGTCACCGCTGACTCCGCGGGCGGCGGCGCGCTTCGCAGGGGAGACGGCTCCCACCCACTCCGAAGCGGCGCCGGCTCGGGGTGGGTGGGAGCCGGGTGCAACGGGTCGGGGGGCTCAAGCGCGGAGCGAGCATCGTCGGGGTGATCGGGAACCGGCTCCAGCCCGGACTGGATCAACCGCAGACGGCGGTCGATCTCAGCCAGGCGCGCGTCCAGGATCGACGGCTCGGGCATCGTCGCCGAGACTACCGACGGCCGCGGCGGCACGCGAACCGGATTCGAGCGCATAGAGCGAGGTCAGTCGAGCAGCCGCGCGGCCGCCGCCTCGGCGACCTGGGTGGGCGTGCGACCGACGCTCACGCCCTTGGCCTCGAGCGCCTGCGCCTTGGCGGCCGCGGTGCCGTGGGAGCCCGAGACGATCGCACCGGCGTGGCCCATCGTCTTGCCCTCCGGGGCGGTGAAGCCGGCGATGTAGGCGATCACCGGCTTGGTCACGGACTGCTCGATGAAATCGGCGGCGCGCTCCTCGGCGTCGCCGCCGATCTCACCGCACATCACGATCAGCTCGGTCTCGTCGTCCTCCTGGAACATCCCGATCACGTCGATGAAATCGGTTCCCGGGACCGGGTCGCCGCCGATCCCGACGATCGAGGAGTTGCCGAAGCCGCGCTGGGCCAGGACACTCCCGATCTGGTAGGTCAGGGTCCCCGAGCGTGAGACCACGCCGACGTTGCCGGCGCTGAAGAACGCGGCGGGGATGATCCCCACGCTGGCCTTTCCGGGCGAGAGGATCCCGGGACAGTTGGGGCCGATCAGCCGCGAGCGGCCGTTCTTCTTGATCGTGTTGTAGACCCGCAATTCATCGTGGGCAGGGATGCCCTCGGTGATGCAGATGATCAGCTCGATCCCGGCGTCCTCGGCCTCGAGGATCGAGTCGGCGGCGAAGCGCGGCGGCACGAACACCATCGCCGTGTTGGCGCCCTGCTGGCCCACCGCGTCGTGGAAGGTGTTGAAGACGGGGATGCCCTCGACGTCCTGACCGCCCTTCCCGGGGGTGACGCCGGCGACCACCTGGGTGCCATAGTCGCGGTTGCGCAGCGAGTGAAATGTCCCCTCTCGCCCGGTGATGCCGGAGGTGCACAGCCGGGTCTCGGTGCCGACGAGGATGCTCATGGGCCGCCCTTGGCCAACTCGACGACCTTCGCGGCGGCGCCGTCCATCGTGGCCTCGGCATAGACGCCGGCCAGGTTGGCCTGCGACAGCAGCGCCCGGCCCTCCTCGCCGTTGGTCCCGTCCAGGCGAACCACGAACGGCACCGTCGGCTCGATCTGCTTGAACGCCTCGATCAGGCCCTTGGCGACCTCGTCGCAGCGGGTGATGCCACCGAAGATGTTGAACAGCACCGCCTTGACCTTGTCGTCGGAGAGGATCACCTCGACGGCGCTGGTGATCGCATCCGCGCGGGAGCCGCCGCCGGCGTCGAGGAAGTTGGCCGGGCGCCCGCCGGCCTCGGCGACGACGTCGAGCGTGGACATCGACAGACCGGCGCCGTTGGCGAGGATCCCGATGTCGCCGTCCAGCTTGACGTAGGTGAGGCCGCGCTCGGAGGCCATCACCTCCTGCGGATCCTCGGCCGACAGGTCGCGCAGTCCAGCGTTGTCGCCGTGGCGATACAGCGCATTTCCGTCCAGGGTGACCTTGGCATCGAGCGCCTTGACTTCGCGCTCGGGAGTGATGATCAGCGGGTTGACCTCGACCAGCGTGCATTCCTCGCCGGTGAACACCTCGTAGAGCTTGGCCAGCATCGCGCCGACCGGACGGACGACGTCGGCGTCGAAGCCGGCCTCGAAGGCCAGCCGGCGGCCGTGGAAGTCCTGGAAGCCGAGCAGCGGGTCGACATGCAGATGGGCGATCGCGTCCGGGTCCTCGTCGGCGACCTGCTCGATGTCCATCCCGCCCTTGGTCGAGAGCATCACCAGCGGCGCCTTGGCCGAGCGGTCAAAGACCACCGAGGCGTAGTACTCCGAGGCGATCTCGGACGCGCCCTCGATCCACAGCTCGTGCACCGTCAGGCCCTTGATGTCCATCCCGAGAATCGCCCGGGAGTGTTCCTCGGCCTCGGCGCGGTCCTTGGCGAGCTTAATCCCGCCGAGCTTGCCGCGGCCGCCGACCTGCACCTGGGCCTTGATCGCACAGGGATAGCCGATCTCGTCGGCAGCGGCCACGGCATCCTCGACCGTGCGCGCCGGCTTGCCCGCCGGCACCGGCACCCCGTGGCGGGCGAAGAGCTGTTTGCCTTGATACTCGAGGAGGTCCATCGCGGCGCGTCACTCTATTGATTCGCGGCACCAGCGGCACCGTGACGCGCCTCGCCGTAACGAAATGTCATCATCAGCCGCGCGATGGCGATTCCGAAGACAGTGAACTTTGTGACCTTTGACGTTTATGGAACGCTGATCGACTGGGACACCGGAGCCTACGAGGCGTTCGCCGCCGAGGGCGAGCGCGACGGCTTCACCGTCGAGCGCGACGAGCTGATCCCGCTGTTTCATCAGATCCAGCAGGAGATCCAGGCCGGCTCATACGAGCTCTATGCCGAGGTGCTGCGGCGGACCGCCGTGCGGATCGCCAAGGACCTGGGGTGGCCGCTGGAGCCGTCGCGCTCGGGCTTCCTGCCCGACTCGGTGCACCGCTGGAAGCCGTTCAAGGAGACTGCGTCGGTGCTGGCGAAGGTCGCCAAGACCCACAAGATCGGGCTGATCTCCAACATCGACGACAAGCTGCTCGGCCAGACGCGGCGCCATATCCCGCTGGACTTCGATCTCGTCGTGACCGCCCAGCAGGTGCGCTCCTACAAGCCCGACCCGGCCCACTTCACCGAATGCGAGCGGCGGATTGGAACCAAGAAGGGCTGGGTCCACGTCGCCGCCAGCTACTACCACGACGTCGAGCCGTGCCTGAAGAAGAAGGTGCCGGTGATCTGGGTCAACCGCACCAAGCAGCCGCTGGAGCCAGGACAGAAGAAGCCCGACGCCGAGGTCGCGAACCTCAAAGAAGCGGCGAAGCTGCTCGGCATCGGCTGACGCCGACTCACCGTCGTCCGTGCGGGCCGTAGCTCTCCATGCCGACGTGATCGCGTTCGTCTCTGACGCCTGGCAGACGACGAGCACCGCCGTGCGCTCCGGCGAGGAGGGGTTCCTGATCGATTCGCCGGTCTTCCCCGAGGAGCTGCGCGCCCTGCCCGACGTGCTCAAGCAGGCCGAGTACCCCGTGTCGGGCCTGCTGACCACGCACGGCGACTGGGACCATCTCCTGGGTCGCCTGGCCTATCCCGGCGCGGCGCTCGGCGCCGCCGAATCGACCGTCGCGCGGATCGGAGCCGAGGTCGGCGAGGCCCAGCGCAAGCTGCGGGCGTTTGACGAGGAGCACTACGTGGCCGACCGCGCGCCGCTGGCGCTCGGCGCGCTGCAGTCACTACCCACCCCGGGACGAGTGGAGATCGGTGACAACCGCGAGCTCGAGCTGCACCCTGCCGATGGTCACACCGCCGACGGCGCAGCGTACTGGCTGCCGTTCGCGAAGGTCCTGGTGTGCGGCGACTACGTCTCGCCGGTCGAGATCCCGATGCTCTCCAGCGGCGGCTCGGTGGGTGCCTACCGCCGCACCCTGGCCCGGCTGGCAGACCTGATCGCGCAGGCCGAGTGGGTGATCCCCGGCCACGGGGCCCCGATCTCCGCGCCGGCGGCGCAGGCAGTGCTGGCCCAAGACGACGCCTATCTGGAGCAGTTGGCCAGCGATCCGGCCGCGGCGGCGCCCCCCGCCGGGCGTGCCACCGCTCACCAGCGCCTGATTCACGCCGCCAACGTCGCCCACGTCGCCCACGTCGCCGGCGGATAGCTCCACGTCGGGGCCGGGGGCGGGGGCGGCGACTACTGGGCAGACGCGGCGCTGATCACGGCCAGCGTGTCGCCGGTGGCGACCGAGGCGCCGACCGAGATCGGCAGCTCGGCGACCTTGCCGGGCTTGTGCGCGGTGATCTCGTTCTCCATCTTCATCGCCTCGATCACGCACAGGAGCTGTCCCTCTTCGACCGTGTCGC
>JBPCPC010000160.1:0-17178 GCA_050999585.1 Solirubrobacteraceae bacterium
CCCTGGCCGCGCTGGCGCTCGCGGTGATCGGGGTCGCCACCGCGGGCCTGCTCGCCGGCGGCGGGTCCGGTACGCCGGCCCGGTCCTCGACGACGCCCGCGCTGGCCAGCATCGGCACGCGTCACCGCGCCACCACCAAGCGGGCCCACGCCAGCACCGGCTCAAAGACGGCCAGCGCCGAGGCCGCGTCGGCCCAGCAGCTGCAGGCCAGCGGACATCGGGAGATGCTCGATGGCAACTACCAGACGGCGATCCCGACGCTGCGCCAGGCCGTGTCCAGCTCGGATCCCGGCAGCCTCACCTATGCCTACGCGCTGTATGACCTCGGCCGCTCGCTGGTGCTCGGCGGTGACCCCACCGGCGCGATCCCGGTGCTCCGGCAGCGGCTGAAGATCCCCAACCAGACCCCCTTGGTCAAGCAGCTGCTCGATCAGGCGCTGCGGGCAACCGGGCAGGAACCGCCGACGCCCACGATACAGGCGCCGCCCACGGCAACCACGCCGACGACCACGACGCCGGTGGCCCCGGCACCGAAGCACGGCCCCGGGCACGCGCCGGGCCAGGGCCCGTTTCACACGCGACCCAACGGCGGGGCCGGCCTGTCGCCCCCTTCACCTGAGCACGGCCACGGCCACGGCCAGGGCCAGGGCCAGGGCCAGGGCCGCGGGCACGCCTCCGAGCACTTCGCCCCCGCCCTCTAGAGCTAGACCGCGAACCCCGCCTGGCCGCGTCTCCCCAGCAGTTCGTCCTTGGCGTCCAGCGCGGCCAGCACCGCCTCGACGGCGTGACGGCCGGTGTCGCGCTTGCTGCCGCCGGCCACGCGGGCGAGCGCCTGCTCCATCGAGTCGACGGTCAGGACCCCGAAGCCGCACGGCACGCCGGTGTCCAGGGCCACGCGCTGGATCCCGTCAGAGGCTCCCGCGCACACGTAGTCATAGTGGTCGGTCTCGCCGCGAATCACCGCGCCTAGGCAAACCACCGCGTCGAAGCGACGGCACTCGGCCGCGTACTTGGCGATCAGCGGTAGCTCGAACGCGCCCGGCACCGAGAACACCTCGATCGTCTGCACTCCGGACTCCGCGAGCGCCGCGCGGGCACCCTGCTCGAGCTTGTCGGCCAGTTCGGAATAGAACCGCGCCACGCACAGCGCGACGCGGGGCTCAGCGCTCATCGGCGCGGTGCCGCTCCCGATCCTGCTCGATCTCCTGTTCGAGCATCTCCTCGTCGAGCGCCAGGCCCTGGTGATGCAGCGTATGCCCGAGCTTCTCCACCTTGGCCCGCAGGTAGGCCTCGTTATGCGGATTGGACGCGTGCACGATCGGGATCTGGTCAGCGACCGACAATCCGTAACCCGCCAGCCCGGAGATCTTCTTCGGATTGTTGGTGAGGATGCGGATGCTGGTCAGTCCGAGGTCGACGAGGATCTGCGCGCCGATGCCGTAGTCGCGCAGGTCGGCGGGCAGGCCGAGGCGGAGGTTGGCGTCTACGGTGTCCAGCCCCTCCTCCTGCAGCTTGTAGGCCCTGAGCTTGTTCAGCAGGCCGATGCCGCGACCCTCCTGGCTGAGATACAGCAGCACGCCGCGGCCCTCGCTCTCGATCATCGCCAGCGCCGACTCCAGCTGCTCGCCGCAATCGCAGCGCAGCGAGTGAAACACGTCGCCGGTCAGACACTCGGAGTGCACCCGCACGAGCACGTCCTCGGCGCCGTCGACGTCACCCTTGACCAACGCCACGTGGTGCTTGTTGTCGACCAGCGAGCGGTAGCCGACCGCGACGAAATCACCGAACGTGGTCGGCAGGGCGGTCGCGACGACGCGCTCGACGAGCTTCTCGTGGCGTCGGCGATAGGCGACCAGGTCAGCGACCGTGACCATCTTCAGGCCGTGGCGCTCGCAATAGGGCCGCAGGTCGGGCACCCGAGCCATAGTTCCGTCCTCGTTCATGATCTCGCAGATCACGCTGGCGGGAATCAGCCCCGCCAGGCGGGCGAGGTCGACCCCCGCCTCGGTCTGGCCGACCCGCTCGAGCACGCCACCGGCCTTGGCCTTGAGCGGGAACACATGGCCCGGCTGGACCAGCTCGCGCGGGCTCGCCTTCAGGTCGATCGCCACCTGAATCGTGCGCGCGCGATCGGCGGCCGAGATCCCGGTGCTGACGCCTGGGCGAGCCTCGATCGAGAACGTGACCGCGGTCTCGAACGCCGACTCGTTCTTGGCGGCCATCAGATCCAGGCCCAGTTCGTCACAGCGCTCGGGAGTCAGCGCCAGGCAGATCAGACCGCCGCCCTCCTTGCGCATGAAGTTGATCGCCTCGGGCGTGATGAACTGGGCGGCGATCGTCAGATCGCCCTCGTTCTCGCGATTCTCGTCGTCGCAGACGACCACCATCCTGCCCTGGCGAATGTCCTCTATCGCGTCTTCGATCGTCGCGAACGTCGGCTTCGTCGAACTCATCGGCGGATCAACCTCTCTACGTACTTGGCCAGCACGTCGACCTCCAGGTTCACGATTGTCCCGACCTCGGCCTCGCCGAGATTGGTCCGTTCCAGCGTTTCGGGGATCAGCGAAACGGTAAACGATTGCGGTCCCACCGAAGCCACGGTGAGCGAGATTCCGTCGACCGTGATCGACCCCTTGTGCACCACATAGCGCAGCACTTCCGCGGGCGCCTCGATCTCCAGCCGGCGCGCGAAGCCATCCACCGCGCAGGCGACGATCGTGCCCGTGCCATCGACGTGCCCCTGAACGACATGGCCCCCAAGCCGGTCGGTGGCCCGCAGCGGCAACTCGAGATTGACGGCCGACCCCGGCCGGGCCTCGGCCAGCGAGCTCAGGTGCAGCGTCTCGTTCATCACCTCGGCCGTGAACGCGTCGCGGTCGATCGCGGTCGCCGTCAGGCAGACGCCGTTGACGGCGACCGAGTCGCCTTCGCTGAGCTCCGCGGCCAGCGCGCTGGACACGGTCAGGCGGACCCCCTCGCCCGAGCGCTCGAGGTCGGTGATCTGGCCCAGATCGGCGATCAGTCCGGTGAACACGTCAGTCACCAATCCTTCAGGCGGGCCGAGATCAGCAGGTCCTCGCCGACGCGATCGCATTCCAGGGTCAAGGCGCGCACGGCATCGGCGATCTGCTCAACGCCCTCGCCCTCGAGCGGGTCGCGAGCGGTGCGGCCGCCCAGGATCACCGGTGCCAGGAACAGGCGGATCTCGTCGATTTCGCCGGCGTCGAGGAACGCGCCGGCCAGGTGCGGGCCACCCTCGAGCAGGATCGAGGCGACACCGGCGGAACCGAGCTGATCCAGCGCCGAGCACACGCGCGCCGGCTCGTTCTCGCCGGGAGCGACGATCACGTCGGCCCCGTGGGCCTCCAGCGACCCGGTGGCGGTGCGCGGTGCGGCCCGCGAGACGACGACCGTCAGCGGCACGCGACGGGCGTCGCGAACCAGCTGGGCGTCGAGCGGCAGGCGGCCGAGCGAGTCAAACACGACGCGCCGCGGCTGGCGCGCCACCCCGTCGACCCTCGCGGTCAGCAGCGGATCATCGGCCAGCGCGGTCCCAACGCCGACCGCCACCGCGTCGCACTCCGCGCGCCAATGGTGCGCCCGCCGCCGGCTCGATTCTCCCGAGATCCACTTCGAGTCACCGCTGCGGGTGGCAACCTTGCCGTCCAGCGTCATCGCGGACTTGAACAGCACCCACGGCCGACCGGTACGGGCGTGCTTGCGAAACGGCTGGTTGAGCAGTCGCGCGCGATCGACCAGCTCACCGCTCATCAGCACGATCTCGATGCCCTCGTCGCGCAGGATCCCCAGCCCGCGTCCGCAGGCGTGCTCGGAGGGATCGTCGGAGCCGACGACCACCCGCGCGATCCCGGCCTCGCGGATCGCATCGGTGCACGGCGGCGTCCGGCCCTGGTGGCAGCACGGTTCCAACGAGACGTAGAGGGTGGCGTCGGCCAGCTCGCGCTCGCCGGCGGCACGGATCGCCTGCACCTCGGCATGCGGTCCCCCCAGTTCGCCGTGGAAGCCCTCGCCGATCACTCCGTCGGCGTTGGCGAGCACGGCGCCCACCATCGGGTTGGGACTGACGCGGCCCCGTCCTTGCTCGGCAATCTCGATCGCGCGGGCGAGATGACGCCGGTCGGTATCGGTCGTGACGGTCATCGCTATCCATCAGGATACGAGGCCGTCCCCCGCTCCTCCCCGGCCGGCGGACCTCCCCGCCCGGCGGGGGTCAGCCGGTCGTCGCCGACGCGCAGCGGCCCCCGGTGAGCCGGTAGACGCTCATCTCGGGGCCGGGGCGTGTGTACTCGGTCGGGTAGTAGTCGATCGACCAGTCAAAGCTGAACGGCACCGCCCGCGAGCCGTGCTCGAACGGGCTCACGTGGTACATCAGCCGGGCGTGGTTGGCCAACTGGGCGTAATAGGCGATCGCCGCGGGGGCGATCTTCGGCTGCGCGAACGAACGTCCGGCCTGCAGGGAGCCGAGCACCACCCAGCAGTAGCCGGCGTGGGTGTACTCGTCGAGCAGCTCGGGGCGCAGCGTGCGCTCGTATTCGTCGACCGGCACGAAGCGATGCTCGCCGGCCGGCAGCCGGTTGCCCTGGGCATCGACGTCGGTGATCGCCGTGTTCCAGGTCAGCCAGCGACTCCCGTTGGGGGTAGCGGAGAGCGAGCGGCCGACATCGTGGGCCCAGTCGCCAGAGACGACCGGCTCGACCACCACCTTGGCACCGGCGGGCACGTGGCCGACCATCCAGTCGCGCGTCAGGTTGCGCGTGTCCGAACGCGACAGCACGACGTCTGAGTGGACCACGCTGGCAACGCTCTGACCCAGCATCACAAGCGTCGCCGCGACGCCCGCGGCGAGCGCCGGAATTCCCCGGGCGCGGATCAGCCAGCGGACCAGCTCGACGGTGCCATAGGCGGCGAGCAGGGCGACGATCTCAAACACGGGCAACAGCCAGCGGCCGAAGAAGCGCTGCTGATCGCCCATGAACACGATGAACGCGATCGGAGCCGGCAACAGCACGACCGCCATCGCCAGCCAGCGGCGGACCAGCAGCAGCCCCGCGCCGCCCGCGGCCGCGAGCCCCGGCGCCCAGCCCAGCCCCCAGGTCAGCGTCCACAGGTAGTACGCGGTGCCGCTGGCCGCGGTGGTGCCGAGCTTGACGGGGTCGGCGCCGCCGGCCAGTGACTGCTGCAGCGTCACCCCGCCGTGGAACGAGTTGAAGTCCAGCACGGAATAGGGGTTGGCGGCCACGAACGCCAGCACCGCGCAGACGACCGCCAGCAGCAGCCGTCGCAGCGATTGCAGCCGCGCGCCGGCGACCGCGTCGCACAGAAACGCGCCGAGCAGGCAGACGATCGTGATCCCGCCGGTGTATTTGGTCGCCGCGGCGAGACCGATGCCGATCCCCGCCAGCAGATAGTCGCGCCGGGAGCCGTTGCGCAGCACCCCGGCGACCCCGTACAAGGCCAGCGCCACCGGGGCGAGGGTGGGCACGTCGTTGAGCGCCAGGTGGCTGTAGAAGATCGGCTCAAACGCCAGCCCGAAGATCGCCGCGGCCAGCAGCCCGACCGTGCGCGTGAACAGCCGCGCCCCGGCGAGATAGGTCAGCCACACCGCGATCGTGCCCATCGCCGCCGCGACGATCCGCGCGACCACGAACACCGCGGTCGGATTGCTAGTGTAAATCCGGCGCACGGCGTCGGCGGACCCGAACCACAGCTCGAACACGATGTGCAGCGCGTAGGAGTAGGCCGGCGGATTGAGGAAGTACTGCGGGTTGTAGTCGTGGCCGAAGAACGCGATCGCCCGCGGGACGAAATGCGTCGCTTCGTCGACGTTGTAGCTGTAGGGCAGCCCCTGCTTGACCCCCCACACGCGCAGGCCGAATGTGGCCAGCAGCAGCAATATCAGCGCGGGCCGGTGCAGGTCGCGAGCGGCTCCGGGCGGGCGCCACAGGTCCTGCAGGCTGCGGTCGGGCCGGCGCCGCCGGGGCGATGAAGCCGAGAGCACGAGTCGCTGCGGCACCGCCGCGGGCGCAGCGGCGGGGTCGGTGGGTCCGGTGACGTCTGTGGGTGCCATGTCGATTTGCCGGGGCCGAGTATCCCGCTACCGTGTGACCGAACGCGCAGACCCAGAGAGAGCCCGGTTTCCGGGTGGCGTCGCGCGAATCGGATCGCCGACGCCGCTTGACCGTATGAAGCTCATCATCCAGATCCCCTGTTTCAACGAGGAACAACAGCTTCCCGGCACGCTGGCGCGGCTGCCGCGGGAGATCGAGGGGTTCGATGCGGTGGAATGGCTGATCATCGATGACGGCTCGACCGACGCGACGATCGAAACCGCGCGCAAGCACGGCGTCGACCACGTGGTCCGCCTGACCAACAACAAGGGGCTGGCGGCCGGCTTCCAGGCCGGTCTGGATGCGGGCCTCAAGCTCGGCGCGGATGTGATCGTAAACACCGACGCCGACAACCAGTACGAGGGAGCCGACGTTCCCAAGCTGGTCGCGCCGATTCTGCGCGGCGACGCCGACATGGTGATCGGCGACCGGCAGGTGGACTCCAACGAGAACTTCTCGCGCTCCAAGCGGCGGCTGCAGCGCCTCGGCTCCTGGGTCGTGCGCCAGGCCTCGGGCACCGAGGTGCCCGACACCACCTCAGGCTTTCGCGCCTACAACCGCGAAGCGGCGCTGCAACTACAGGCGGTCTCAAAGTTCACCTACACGCTGGAGACGATCATCCAGGCCGGCAAGCTGCTGGTGGCGATCGACCACGTGCCGATCCGGACCAACCCCAAGACGCGCGAATCCCGTCTGTTCCCGTCGATGTGGGCCTACATCCGGCGCAACGCCCTGTCGATCTTTCGAATCTACTCCCAATATGAGCCGCTGCGTGTGTTCTGGGGCGGCGCGATCGTGATGGGCACGCTCGCGCTGGCGGTGTTCATCCGCTTCGTGGTGTATTTCGTCGAGAGCCCCACCGACGCCGCCCGGGGACACATCCAGTCGCTGATCGCCGGCGCCGTGCTGTTCAACGCGGCGATGCTACTGGGAGCACTGGGCGTGATCGGGGATCTGCTGGCCGCCCAGCGCACGCTGTCACAGCGCACATTTGAGCGCGTGCGCCGGATCGAGCTGCAGTTGGGCGTGGAGCCCTCGCATTACGAGCCGGGCGCGGGTGCGGGCGGGTCGGACGCCGGTGAGCGCGAAGCGGTGAACGTATGACCGCCTCCAGCATCCCGACGGGCAACACGTTTGACAAGTACGGGTCCACCAATCCGGTCGTGCGCCGGCTGATGGCGGGCTTTGAGCGCGACGTCGATGAGCTGTTCGGGCAGGCGGCGCCGTCCTCGGTGCTCGACGTCGGCTGCGGCGAGGGGGTGCTCACCGAGCAGTGGGCGCGCCGGACCGGCCGCATCGTCGGCGTCGATCTGGACGACCCCAAGCTGGCCGCGCAATGGGCCCGGCACGGCGGCCAGGACAATCTCGAGTTCCGCGCGATGACCGTCGAGCGGCTGGACTTTCGCGACCGGGAGTTTGAGCTGGTGGCCGCCACCGAGGTGCTCGAGCACGTCGCCGATCCGCAGCGCGCGCTGGCTGAGATGGCCCGGGTGAGCGCTCGCTGGCTGTTGGTCTCGGTCCCCCACGAACCACTCTGGCGCGCGCTGAACGTGGCGCGCGGCACCTACCTGCGTGACTGGGGCAACACCCCGGGGCACCTGAACCACTGGACTAGGGGCGCGTTCGTCAAGCTGCTCGGCGCCCACGGCGAGGTCGTCCAGACCCGGTCGCCGTTCCCGTGGACGATGCTGCTCGTCCGGGTCCGTTGACCCGGTGAGCTCCGCCACCACGGTCGGAGCGGGCGGGGTCGACCAACCGCCCAAGGCCGATCCCCGCGACACCGACGGTCCGCCGTCGTCACCGTCGTTCGCCTCCGGCGCCCGCGTGCTGTCGATCGGGATCGCCTCGACCGGCATCTTCACGTTCGCCTACCTGGCGACCGCCAGCCATGTCCTCAGCCGCCGGGACTACGGTCTGATCTCGCTCTGCTGGTCGGTGATGTTCGTGATCCTGTCGGTGATCTACCGGCCGATCGAGCAGTTGCTCTCGCGCATGATCGCCGACCGGCGTGCGCGCGGGCTGCACGGCCATCCGTTGCGCGTCCCGGCCTCGATCCAGTTCGGCTTCGCACTCGTGTTCGTGGTCGTCGCGCTGGCGCTGCGCCATGAGATCCAGCAGGGCATGTTTGACGGCTCGGGGGCGCTGTACTGGATCCTCGTGATCGGAGTGATCGCCTACGCGGGCAGCTACTTCGCCCGCGGGTGGCTGGCCGGGCACCAGTACTTCGCGCTGTACGGCGCGCTGGTGTTCCTGGAGTCGACGTCCCGGTACGTGTTTCCATTCGCGGTGGCGATCGGAATCGGCTCGGGGATCGGCACCGTCGGGCTGGGTATCGCGGTGGCCCCGTTCGCGTCGCTGGCGGTGATGCCGTTCGCCTTCTCCCGGATCCGCCGGTCGATCCCGCGCGCCCCCGCCGGAGTACCGGTCGCCGACGCGGCCGCCGAGGGGCCCGCCCACGCCGGCCTGGAGGAGGCCAGCGCCGATCTGTCGCTGCGCCACGGCGCCGGTTTCGCGGCCTCGGTGGTGGGGATCATGCTCTCCGAGCAGGCGCTGATGAACGCCGGCGTGCTGATCGTCGCGGCCAACTCGGGCGCCGCCGACCTGACCGTCGGGCTGACCGGGTTCGTGTTCAACGTGATGTTGATCGTCCGCGCCCCGTTGCAACTGTTCCAGGCGATCCAGACCTCGATCCTCCCCCACCTGGCCGGCCTCGAGGTCCGCGAGTCAGCCGATGAGTTCCGGCGCGCGATCCGGACCACGGTGCTCGTGATCGCCGGCTTCGGTCTGGCGGTGGCGCTCGGGCTGCTGGTGATCGGACCGCCGGTGATGAACCTGCTGCTCGGTGACAAGGGCTTTCACTATGGCCGTCTCGGCCTCGCGCTGGTCGGGCTGGGGATGGGACTGCACCTGGTGTCGGGCACGCTGAACCAGGCGGCCCTGGCTCGCGGCCGGGCGCCCACGGCCGCCGCCGCGTGGCTGCTGTCCGCGGCACTGTTCGTGATCTTCGTCGCCGCGCCCACGATCCACTCCGAGGTCACGCGCGTCGAGGTCGGCTATTTCGGCGCCACTGCGGTGCTGAGCGCGCTGCTGTGGGCGCTCTACCGGCGCGGACCGGCGCCCACAGCACAGCGAGGTTGATTTCGGTTTCAGTGGTCCGGGTGCGGGCGTCGCCTGTCATCGGACGAGCTGTCGGCGGCAAGCGGGCGTGGGTGTGCTGGCGCGTCAATCCCCGCGGCGACCTGCACCGTGCGACAAACCCGAACGACGGTCCGGGATTTGTCACCGACTGCGCGCTGAGCGTGCGATCGGTGACAAATCGCGGAGCGCTAGTCGGGTTTGGCACACCATGCACCTCAGATGGCGGGCGTGGTTGGGTGGCGCGGCCGGTCGTCGCTGATCAAGCATCGACGTACCGGTGTGGGGTGCTCTGTGCGTGGGGCGATGCGTGACAGCGTCGCCCGTGCCGCGCAATGCAGCCAGGATGTCGGGGCTGACGCCCCGACTCGACAAGGAACCCCACAAAACCCCCACTCGATGCGATCCCGGCGGGGGTGTGGGCTGTCGGTGAAGGGAACCACGGTCAGAGACCCACCCCCCTCGCAAACCCCCATCCATCGGCACCGATGTGGTGTGTATGTAACGACCGGGCGCCAGCCCCCGGATCGTTGCCACACAGCGCGACCACGCAGCGGATGTCAAGCAGCGCCACCACGCACACAGCAACTCCACACCAAGACATCGCTGCTTGATCATTCGAGGTGGGTCGCGCTACCCAACCTCACCCAACCCGGCTCACGGACGCCAACCCCCCGCGACTACCGGGCCCCCACAGTCCCCACGATGTCCAGGTACGCGCCGGCCGGGTCGTCGCTGCCGAACACCGCCGAGCCGGCGACGAGCAGATTGGCGCCGGCCTGGGTCACGGCGCCGGCGGTCTGGTCCGAGATGCCGCCGTCGACCTCCAGGCCCACGCGCGTGGGCAGCAGCGCCCGCAGCCGCTCGATCCTGGTGAGCGAGTGGGGGATGAAGGACTGCGCCCCCCACCCGGGATTGACGGTCATGCACAGCGCCATGTCAAGCGTCTCCCCCGCGATGTCGGCCAGCGTCTCGATCGGCGTCGCGGGGCAGATCGCCGCGCACGCCGTGCAGCCGGCCTCGCGGATCGCGGTCAGCGTGTAATGCAGGTGGGGCGTGGCCTCGACATGAATCGTGATCCCGTCGGCGCCTGCCTTGGCGATGTCCTCGACGTGGCGCTCAGGCCGGTCGACCATCATGTGCACGTCGATGATCGCACCGGCGTCGTGAACGAGGTCGGCCAGCGCCGAGACGATCACCGCGCCGAAGGTGATCGGCGGGACGAAGTGACCGTCCATCACGTCGACATGGATCACCCGGGCGCCAGCATCGAGCACGTCCTGCACCTGGGAACCCAGGCGGCTGAAGTCAGCCGACAGGATCGAGGGCGCGATGCGCAGTTCGGTCAGCTCCACGGGCGGCGCCGCCGGTCGCGGGGCGTTCATCAGACCGCGACGAGCATGCTGCCCCGGCAGTGGTTGCACTGCCCGAACGCCGTGTTGGACATCCGAACGATCGTCGAGTGCTCACCGCAGTCAGGGCAGCAAGAAACGAGCTCATAGCGATGCAGGCAGTACACGCAGTGATAGCGGCCGGGAACGGCCGTCGGACGCAGCCACGGCTCACCGCAACCCGGGCACTCGGGTCCGAGCTTGACCCCTTGCTCGCTCATTTGCTCGAAGAGCTTAACGCGTCAGCGGACGTCAGCGGCGGCGCAGCCGGGCGACGAAGAATCCGTCGGTGCCGTCGCGATCGGGGGCCGTACGCAGAAACGGCCCGTCAGCAGCGAGATCCGGCCGCTCGCCGAGCAGGCCCTCGACGACCTCGTCGCTCTCGGCGCGACTGATCGTGCACACCGAGTACACCAGCACTCCCCCGGGCGCCAACGCGGACGCCGCGACCCGCAGGATCCGCGCCTGTTGACCGGCGAGCTCGGCGGCCCGCTCGGGGCTGGTGCGCCAGCGCAGGTCCGGGCGTGACTGCAGCGTGCCGAGCCCGCTGCACGGGGGATCGACCAGCACTCGATCAAACGCCGCCGCCGGCGGCGCCTCGGCGGCCGCATCGGCCACGGCAACCGTCGCACACCCGACGCCCATCCGGTCAAGGGTGCGGCGCAGCGCCTGGGCGCGGCCGGGATGGCGCTCGACGGCTACCAGCTCCCCCTCGTCGCCCATCAGCGCGGCCAGATGGGTCGTCTTGGCGCCGGGCGCGGCGCACAGGTCGAGCACGCGCTCCCCCGGCTGCGGATCCAGGACCCGCGCCACCGCCATCGACGCCCGCGACTGGGGCATGATCGCGCCCCGCTGCCACTGGGGCGAGGCGAACACGTCAAACGGGCCGTCGATCACCAGTCCCTCGGCAATTAGACCGCCCCCGCCCACCCCCTCCGCCGGCCGCGTCGCCACCCCGAGCTCGGCCGCGATCTGCACGGGGGTGGCGGCGAGCGTGTTGACGCGCAACACCGACTCGGCCGGGCGGTTGATCGCGGCCAGCAGCGCCCGCGCCCGCGATTCCCCCAGTTCCCGCCACCACAGCCGGGCCAGCCAGTCCGGCACCGAATGCAGGATCGCCGCCCGTTCGGGAGTGGCGTCGTCAAGCCCGGCGAGGATCTGCGCACCCTCGCGGGTGGCCCGGCGCAGCACGGCGTTGACCAGGCCGGCGCCGCGCGGCGATGCGCGTTTGGCCAACTCGACGGACTCGTGCACGGCGGCGTGATCCGCGACGCCGTCGAGCAACAGCAGCTGACAGAGGCCGAGGCGCAGCGCCGCCAGCACGGGCGGATCCAGGCGCTGTGGCGGACGGGCCGAGAGCTGCGAGAGCACGTGGTCCAGCGTCGCCACGCGCTGGATCGCGCCGTAGGCCAGCGCCATCGCGAAGCCGCGCTCGCGGCCATCCAGCTCGCGGGCCTGGGCATGAAACGCGCGATCGGCGTAGGCGTCCTGCTCAAACACGCGCCGCAGCACGGCGTAGGCGCACTCCCGGGCGGGCGAGACCTGTGGCTGCGAGCGTGTCGCGGGCAGTGTGCGCTCAGCCCCTCAGGCCGCGGATGTACGCGTCCCCGGCCATCGCCCGGCGCCCCGCGGGCTGGACCAGGCTCAGCTCCAGCGCCCCTGGCGTGCAGCCCAGGACCGGTACCGCGCCGTCCAGCGACAGCCGCCCGGCCGGGGGGTCGTCGTCGCGCTCGGGACGGACCACCGCCGCCCAGACGCCGAGGGGTGGCCCGTCGGTCAGCTCGACCCGCGCCCCGATGTGTGGCGCCAGGGCGCGGACAGCCCGCGCGAGCTCGTCGGCCGGACGCTGGGGATCCAGCATCCGATCTGCGGCGGTGATCTTCTCGGCATACGTGGCCCGCGCGTCGTCCTGCGCGGCCAACGGCGGCTGCTCGTCAAGCGCACGCACCAGCAGCTCGCCGCCGATCGCCTGCAGGCGCGACGCCAGCGTTCCGTACGTGTCCGCGGGCTCGATCGGCGTCTCGGCGCTCAGGCACACCGGGCCGCTGTCCAGGCCGGCGGTGACGCGCATGATGCTGACCCCGGTGCGCTCGTCGCCGGCCATGATCGCGCGCTCCACCGGCGCCGCCCCGCGCCACCGCGGCAGCAGCGAGGGATGCACGTTGAGCATCGCGTGCTCTGACAGCAGCGGCTCCTTGATCAGCGCGCCAAACGCGCACACGCACACCGCGTCCGGCGCGGCGGCGGCGATCCGGGCGCGCGTCTCATCGCCGTTGACCGATTCGGGCTGGTCGAGCTCGATCCCCAGCTCCCGGGCCGCGTCGGCGACCGGCGGGGCGGCCAGCTGACGGCCGCGACCCCGCTGGCGGTCGGGGCGGGTGACGATCAGCGCCGGGCGGTGGACGGAGCCGGCCAGCACGCGCAGCACCTCGGCGGCGAACTGCGACGTGCCCAGATAGACGGTGCGCAACGGCTCAGCGCCGGGCGGGCTCAGGCGGGGAGCGCTTCGCGCAGCGCCTTCATAGCTTCCTTGCGCTGCCAGCGCGAGATGCGGTCCAGGATCAGCACCCCATCGAGATGGTCGAGCTCGTGCTGGATCACGCGCGCCTCCAGACCGGAGGCCTCGATCATGATCGGCTCGCCGAATTCGTCCAGCGCCTTGACCCGAACGTGGATCGGACGCTCGACGTCAACGTTGACGGTGGGCAGGCTGAGGCAGCCCTCCTCGAGTGTCTCGAGCTCGTCTCCTGACCATTCGATCTCGGGGTTGACCAACGCGTTCACCGGCGCCTGCTGATGCACCCGATAGACGAGCAGGCGGTGGAGGATCCCGACCTGGGTGGCGGCCAGCCCCACGCCGATCGCGTCGACCATCAGCTCGCCCATGCGCCGGACCTCATCGCGCAGGGAGTCATCGAAGCGGTCGACGGGCCGCGCCCGCGTGCGCAGCGCCGGATCTCCGAACTTGCGTACGTGCGTCAGCGCCTCGGCGCGCCGGGCGGCGACCTCGGGATCGAGCTCCTCCTCGGGCTCCTCGGCCTCGACGGCGAGCTCTTCCGGGGCGAGTTCCTGGTCGGTGGCGTTCTCAGACACTCAGACGAGTTTAGAGGCCCCTCACTGCGGATCGACGTCGACGCTGACGCTCGCGCCGCGCCGGGCCGCGCCCGGCGCGATCACGTCGACGGCGGCCCCGACGGCGTCGATCGCCGCCTGGCGCGCGGTCGCCTTGATCACCAGCTGGTGGCGCCAGCGGCCGCGCAGGCGAAACAGCGGCGCCGGTCCGAGCAGCGTGGCGTCGATCATCGCCAACTCGGCGTGCAGGGCCTCGGCGGTGTCCCGCGCCAGCGTCTCGTCGGGGGCCGAGCAGACGACGCGGATCAGCGACGCGTACGGCGGATAGCGCAGCGCCTCGCGCCGGATCAGCTCGTCGGCGACGAACCCGTCGGAGTCGTGGCGCACGGCGAAGCCGATCGAGCGCGCCTCCGGAGCCAGCGTCTGCACCAGGACACGGCTGGGTGGATGAGACTGGTTTCCGCGACCGGTGCGGCCCGCAAGCTGGGTGACCAACGCGAACGTCCGCTCCTCGGCCCGGAAGTCAGGGAAGCGCAGCGTCTGGTCGGCATCGAGCACCACCCCGAGCGTGACGTCGGGGAAGTCGTGCCCCTTGGCGACCATCTGCGTGCCCACGAGCACACCGGTGGGGGCCGCCTCGAACGCCTGCAGGGTCCGGGCCCTGGCCTCCAGGGTGTTCGCGTCGGCGTCCAGACGGAAGATCGGGAATCGGTGGGTGGGATCTGATCCCAGCGCCTCGCGCAGCTCGTGCTCGATCCGCTCGGTGCCGGCGCCGTGGCGCGCCACCGACACCGAGGCGCACGCCGGGCAGCGCTCGGGTACGAGCTCGCGGTGTCCGCAGTGATGGCAGGCGACGAAGCCGCCGTAGCGGTGCAGCACGAGCGCGACCTCGCAGTTGGGGCATAGCCAGACTCGCCCGCAGGCGCGGCAGGAGAGGAAGTTCGACCAGCCGCGCCGGTTGAGCAGCAGAATCGCCTTGCCGCCGGACCGGCGCACATCGGCCAGCGCCAGCCGCGTCTCGGGGTGCAGCGGCTGGTGGTGGTCGCGCATGTCGAGCACCTCGACCGGCGGCATCGGCCGCCCGTCGACGCGGTGACCCAAGCGCAGGCGCTGCATCGCCAGCATGCTCTCCGGACGTGGCGTGGCGCTGCCGAGGATCAGCACCGCCCGGTGCTGCTGAGCGCGGTGCTCGGCGACGTGACGCGCGTCATAGCGCGGGTCCCCCTCGTGCTTGTAGGAGCTCTCGTGCTCCTCGTCGACGACGATCAGCCCGAGGTCTGAGACGGGCGCGCCCACCGCCGAGCGGGGGCCCACGCACACCCGGGCCTCGCCGGTGCGCAGCCGCATCCACTCGTCGTGGCGCTCGCCGACGCTGAGCGCCGAGTGCAGGACCGCGACGACGTCGCCGAACCGGGCCTGAAAGCGCCACAGGACCTGCGGCGTGAGCGCGATCTCGGGCACGAGCACGATCGCCGAACGCCCGGCCGCCAGCGTCGCCTGCACCGCGCCCAGGTAGACCTCGGTCTTGCCCGAGCCGGTCACGCCATGCAGCAGAAAGCCGGGGTGGTCGCCCGCCGGATGCCGGAGCGCATCCAGCACGGCCTGCAGCGCCACGCTCTGGTCCACGGTCAGCGGCGGTGCGGTGGCCGAGGCAGCGCCGAGCGCATGGCTGACGGGGCGGCGCGGCTGGGCGCGGTGGTGTAGCCCGACCAGCCCGCGGCGCTCGAGCCGGCGCAGGCTCTCGGTGCCCAGTTGCGCCGCGATCACCGGACCGGCCTGCAGCGCGGTGAGCAGCTCGCGCTGCCCGTCGGTCAGCCGGGTGCCGTCGCTGACCGCGCGCGCGCCGGCATCGGTCAGCTGCGCGACCAGCGACCGGCGGGCGCCGGTGCCCCCGGCCGCCCCAGGGGCCAGCATCAGTGACAGCGCCCGTGCCGGGGTCGAGCAGTACTCCCGTGCCATCCACTGGGCCAATGCCACGAGGTCGGCGCCGACGCCGACGCCGAGCACCGCCTCGGGCTCGGCCAGGCGCTCGGCCGCGATCTCGGAGTGCTCGACGAGCTCGACGACCACCCCCAGCGCCCGCTGAGCCCCGAACGGCACGCGCAGCAGTGTGCCCACCGACACGTCGGCGTGATCGGCGCTCAGCCGGTAGTCAAACGGTCCCCGCACGGCGCGCGTCCGGGTCAAGGGCTGCACGCGCGCGATCACGGTCACCGACACTAGAGCGGCGGCAGCTCGGGGTACGCTCTGCGCCGTGGACCCGGAGCCCGGCGAGGAGATCTTCTTCCACGGCCACCGCTCCTGGCGCTCGCTGGCCTCGTTCTACGGCAAGGGGCTGCTGGCGGGTCTGGTGGCCGGAGTGATCGTCGGCGTGATCTCGCGGATCGCCGATCATCACGTCAACGTGGCCTGGGTGGTGATCGCCGTGATCGTCGTGTTCGCAGCGCTGGTGGCGGTCGGCCAGCTGCGCCGGATCCAGACCACGTACTCGATCACCAACCAACGACTGGCGATCGAGACCGGCCTGCTCTCCAAGGAGCTGCACCAGACCCGCCTGGAGCGGATCCAGAACGTCAACTCCAGCCAGTCACTGTGGGAGCGCGTGCTGCGGATCGGCACCGTCGATTTCGACACCGCCGCCGAGACCGAGTTCGACTTCTCCTTCCGCGGCGTCGGCAACCCGCGTGAGATCGTGCGCACCGTCGACCGCGCGCTGCACGGCCTGCGCGGCGAACCAGCAGCGCCGGCGGCCGGATCAGACGTCTAGGTCGGGGCGCCGCGCTGGGGGTCGATAGAGGCGAAACAGACGCCAAGATCGACCACATCCGCGGTCTAACGTTTCCGATCTTGAGCGGCGTTCGACATCAGCGGGGACCGGCCTTGAGGACGCGGGAGTGCTGGGGGTGGTCGCGGTGATCATCGTCGCCGTGCTGAAGGTCGGCTCGCTGCGGGAGGGGCAGGCCCCGCCGGCGCTGGTCATCCCGTTTCCGGGGGCGCTCCGGTCGCGAATCAGAATCCGTGCCCAACCGGGCAACAGCCGCTGATCGGGCCGATCCAGACGAGGCAGCCACGGCCTTGCCTATCCAGCCCCACCCCCCGCCCGGGCTCCAAGCCGACGCTGCCGGCCGCCGTCCAGCCGCCACCGCCCGGCAGCAGCTCCCCTACGGCTACCACGAGTACCCGCTATACGTGCAGATCTACAACCAACTCGCGAAGGAGTGGGGCCTGGCGCAGGGTCCCGGACGGCCGCGCAGTACCGAGCCGAGACCGAGCAGCGGATCGAAGAGGTCGCCTACGCGCAGGCGCAGACCGACGCCGCCGCCGGCGCCCCGCCGAGCGGTTCAGGAGGCGGGGAGGGAGGCGGGGATCCCCCGCCAGACCCCGAGGCCCAGTAACCGACGCGGGGCCCGCGGCCGCCAGAGGGCGCGTAACCGAGAAGCATGGTCGAGCCG
>JBPCPC010000168.1:0-35075 GCA_050999585.1 Solirubrobacteraceae bacterium
GAATTGCCCGCGGTCAACGGTGGAAGTAGCGACAGCAGCAGCCAGGTTCTCAACACGTCGGGCTTGGTCGCTGAGCACAACACGATCTGGGACGGCAAGGGGTTGACGCTCCGCTGCCTGTCCTCGCAGGTGCCGTGCACGGCGGCCGTCGATCACAATCTGTTCGCCTACTTCACCAATGGCAACGCCGGTGACGCCGCGGTCTACGCGGTCAACGAGAGTGACGATATCTTCGGCAAGGCGCCTTGGTCTTTTGCCCCGAAAGTCACCGATCGCGTTAGCGCGGCCCCGGCGTTCATGTGCGGTTCTGGCTGTGGCAACGGCACGATCGCGGGGGATGATTACCGCTTGGCCCCCAATCCCCAGGGCATCGGGGTCGACTGGGCTCCCAGCCAGTACACCTACGGGCCAAGCTGACCGCCGTGTGAGGCTTCAGCGACCGCGAGTCAGGCGGTTGCGCACCAGTCTGCCCTGACGCCACACGGGCCGCCTGACCCGCTCAAGTCGTTGCACCGCGCGGGACGGAGGCCCATGGGTGAGCTGGGTGACCGGGAAGCCTCGAACGAGGGCCCGGCTTCTGCCCTGCCGCAGCGCGTGGACGCAGGCAGCGGCGGTGACATCTCCCTCGACGTCGAGCTCCATCGCCAGCGGGAAGGTCTGACGGCGCTGGTGCAGGTCCAGGGAGACGATCTCCAGCAGGTCGCGCTCGGCGACCTGCCTCACGGCCCACGGGTTCGGCGCCCACCCGTCCCATTTCCGCGTCCAGATCTCGATTCCCGTGCACAGCTCGAGCCAGGCGGGCTCGACCACGCGCCACGCCTCACGGCGGACGGGATGGGCGATCACTGCGGCGCCGCCGCGGGCGTGGGCGCAGCGCAGTACTTCGATCGTTTCGACGCCCTCCCCGAGGAACGGCAGCGGGCCCCAAGTGGGGGTGTGGACTCGGTCTGCGGCGTCCGCGTACTCGATGCCGGGGATGAGCAGCGCGCCGTGCTCGCTTGCCCGAGCGCAAGCGGCGTCGTAGGCGTGCTTGCGCTCGACGGTGAAGCCGCGGTCGTGCTCGCACATGAACACGGCGTCGTATCCCTGTCGGGCGAAGAGCGTCGCCAGATCCGGCAGCGGGATCTGAGCGTCATATGACCACTCGGAGTGGACGTGGATCGCAGCCTTGACAACGCTCATCGACGCCGTCCGACGGTCTGGTCGACAACCGTCCGCCACGCGTCATAGAGGAACAGGCGTCGGCCCCCGGGGCCGAGGTTGTACCAGGTGGTGCCGCGGCTGGTCTGCGAGAGCGCCGAGAGGGTCGACCACCGGCCGGGCCAGTCCACCGAATCCGAGTGGGGGCCTCGGAGGACGAACAGGAGATGAACGACCTCTCTGCCGAGGTTGCGACACAGCAGCGATTGGAACCGAGGCGAATCCGGCAGCGGCGTGTTCGCGTCCAGCGCGCGAGCGACGGACCACGCGGGGTATTCGTATCCAAGGCGCCGCGAGAGCGCGAGGCTGCCCCAAGCGCGCCCATTGAGCTCCATGAACCAGCAGGTCGTGCCCGAGCGCAGGAACTCGACCATGAACATGCCCTGCCAGTCGGCGTCTCCCAGGAACCGCTGGACCGGGGCAACGAGCTCTGGCGACACCTGTGCTGAGGCACACGCGCTCGATCCGGACCCTGCGGGGTTCATCATCCTCACCCGCCGATGGGCGCTGAGGTGGTGCACACCGGTGGCGTCGGCGAGACCGAACAGGCCCGCCCCGGTGCCGTTCATCCGGCGTTGCACAAGGACTCGCGTGGCTTCTCCCCAGCTTTCGCGTACGGCGTCGAGCTCGCCCTGTCCGGCGATCACGCGTGGACTCAGCCGTCGCATACGGCCACCGAGCTCCTCCACCGCGAGCGCCGGCTTGAGCACCGTCGGCATCGTCCAGCCGTCAGGCAAGCGCTCTCCCGCGGCCAGCTCCAACCATTCCGGGACGTCGAATCCAGCGGCCTCGGCGGCCTCCAGCTGCAGACGCTTGTCGAGCGCAAGCTCGGCCTGGCGTCCGCGCGGGCCGGCGACAATTGAATCGTCCCCGAGCGCACGATCGCAGAGCAGCACCGCGACGTCGTCCAGTGGCATCGTCACGTCGTGCCCTTGCGCGGCCGCGGCGATCTCGTCCGCACACGCGGCGACATCGCGTTCGGGTGGCGTCACCGGGACCAGGTCCACCCCGTCGAGATACCTCAGTGGGGTCGGCTTTCCGCGCCGCGTGAAGCCGGCCACACGGTACCCCGCGGCGAGCAGGCTCGCCGCCACCTCCGGAGCCGCCAACGCGTCGGCGAAGCCGATCAGAATGGACCGCGTGCGCGTACTCACCGGACGCGCTTCACGTAACCCTTGAGCATGACCAGGGGGTCGAGCTTCTGGGAGGGTCCGGCGGCGACGAGGTCCAGCCACGCGCCGAGTGGCCGATCCCGAGTGACCGTCGTGCGTGATGACAACCAGCGGTCGGCGCTGCTGGAGGCACCATCGCTCGTGTAGACGCGTTGATAACCGGAGGACCGCAGCACCCTGAGCACGCGCCGATCATAGGAGCCGAACGGACAGGAGGCCTCGGCTACCTCACGGCCCAGGATCGAAGCCAGCGTACCGCGCGAGACAGTGAGCTCGCGCTTGAGCTCATCGTCTGAGATTGCACGCCAGTCTCGGTGGTGCAGTCCATGGCTGCCGATGCTCATCCCGGCCTCGTGGAGTCGCTTCACGTCAGCCGCCGTCAGACGCCCGGCCGTCCCGAGCTCGCCGGCCAGAACGAAGAACTGAGCACTGCGGCGCCGATCGGTCAGTGCGGGTAGGGCATGCTCAAGGTCAGACGCGTTGCTGTCGTCGAACGTCAGCCTCACCCCGCGAGCGGGAAGCGCGTCGAGCATCGCATGCAACCAGTCGACGGGAACCCAGACGTTGCGCTCCGAGGCGGAGATCTCCGTGGGCGGTTCGCCCAGGCCGTGGAAGGTGAGGATCAGGTTGCGGATGGGAGACCGACGGTCTGGGGGTCCGGGTTCGCGGCTACTGGGTGATCGGTCGCGGGGCGTCCGAACGGCGCAGCGGGTGAAAGGCGCCGTGGACCATCCGGCGGCGCAGCTCACGACGCGTGAAGCGCCGAAACTCCACGTCCGGGACCCGCTCGGTGTGACGAGCCGCGGCCCGCACATAGCCGTAGAGGAAGGCGATGCCGCTGAGGCAAACGGGCTGGGTGCGCGCGACCTTCACCGAGCGGAGCATCACCCAGCACGCACTGTAGTGGGCGACGTAGGCGCATTCTCCGTGCCGGGCGCGCCCCCGAAGCGTTCCGTCGGCACTGCCGATCGGACGATGGTGAACCGACACCAGGTCCTGAAGGCTCCGTGTCTCAAACCCGCGCATCCGCGCGTACGTCTCGTCGATCGTGTCCCACCCCAGTCGCTCCTGGACGCCGTTGATGGCCTCGAAGCAAGCCCTGGAATAGCACTTCAAGGCGCCGTGCACATGGTGTGACGGGATCGTGATGCGACGCCAGCTGCCGTCGGCCGATGGTTCGACGAGAACCCCGCCGACGAGCCCGAGCCCCGGGTCGGCCTGGAAGCGATCGTACACACGACGCAGATAGTCCGGCGGCAGTTCGATGTCGCCGTCGAGCTTCATCACGTGCGAGAACTCGCGCCAGTCGACTTGCGCGAGCCCGAGGTTGAAATTTCGCGGAGCTGCGGCACGCGCCAGCCGATCTCGCGCCCCGGCGTGGCCGCTCTCCCGCGGGGCGGTCACGACGCTCATGAACGGTAAGTCGGGCTCGAGTGACCGCAGAACGTCCAGCGTCGCGTCGCTCGAACTGTCGTCGATCACTATCCACCGCGCCGGCACAAGCTCTTGGGCGGCAACAGCTCGTACGGTTCGCTCAATGTGCGCGGCCTCATTGCGAACCGGCGAGATGATCAGGATGGCTGGGTTGATGGCTTCAAGACTCCGATAGCGGCCAGCGGAACCCCGGAGCCCGTGGCCGCCGCGGACTTACCGCGAAGGCGTGACGGGTTCGGGGCGCGATGCGGTACCCGACCTTCAAGACATCAACGGGCGACCGACTCCGCTGCTTGCGCCCAGGCACGGAGCGAGCGAACTGGACACGAGCGGAAGAAGGCGATTCGCGAAACCGTTCATCGAGCGACATGGTTGAAAATGCATCCGCCCTCAGAAGCCACCGCCAGCAACGCGCCGTCCGCATCGGCCGGCGTGTCACCTCGGCACCGTGGCCACGGCAGCTGGAGCCCCTCCGCTCGGTGCCGAAGAAGTTGGTCTGGACCGCCTGCGAGGCGCGCCTGGTTGGCAGCCCATGGCGCTATGCGTTCCGCGAGCTCGTCCGTCCCGAGCTCGCGGACTACTCGTTGCGACACGGTGCCGGACGGATCTCGCTCCGGCACCAGAGCGGCGACATCGACATATTCAGGAAGTTCTACGTCTACGGCTACTACGACTGGCCGCCCGAGGTCATCGCGGGCCTCCGGCAGCTCGGCCGGCCGCTCAACGTACTCGATCTCGGCGCGAACATCGGCCTGTTCGGAGTGCACACGCGAGCGCACCTCCCGATCGCCAGAGTGGTCAGCTTCGAGCCTGATCCTGCCAACGCCGATGTGCTGGATCACGTCCTGGCCGCGAACGGCGGCGACTGGGAGAACATTCGGGCGTGCGCGGCCAACCACGACGGAACTGCGATGTTCAAGTCTGGCGCTCACAACTTCTCCCGGATCGCGAGCGAAGGCGATGCGGCCGTTCCCACGGTCGATGTCTTTCCATACGTCGCCGGCGCCGACCTCGTGAAGATGAACATCGAGGGAAGCGAATGGGAGATCCTCGAAGACCCTCGCCTCAAGGACACGGCGGCTGCCTGGATCGTGGAGTATCACCGGATCCGCAACCCCGGCTCGGACATCACATCGCTAGCTCAACGTTCGTTTGAGCGCTGCGGTTACCGGACCCGCGTTGCCACCGCCCATGGCGGGAACGGCCTGCTCTGGGCGTGGAAGGAGATGGGCGGTGCGACCCAAGGAGAGTGACAGTCCCGACCTGGCGGTCGTCGTCGTCTCGACCAACGAGGCGCATTGGCTGCAAGCCTGCCTGTCCACCGTCTTGGCCCATGCGGGAAGCGCAAGCCTCGACGTTGTCGTCGTCGATAACGACTCCAGCGATGGGACCCGCGAGCTGGTCGAGGCGGGATTTCCCCAGGCTCGCGTCGTCAGCTCGCGCAATCGAGGGTTCGCGCACGGTAACAACCGTGGCCTGGAGACCACAACTGCCCGCTACGTGCTGTTTCTCAATCCTGACACCGAGATCCGCCAGGGCACCTTCGGCGGGCTCGTCGACGCGCTCGATGCGCGCCCTGACGTGGGCCTCGTTGGGGTCCGGCAGTTCACGCCTGACGGTGAGCTGTTTCCGACGATCCGGCGCTTTCCAAACGCAGCGCGCGCGTTGGGAGACGCCCTGCGCTCCGAGCGGTGGCCGGTTCAGCCGTCGTGGGCCGGCGAGCGGGTGCTGGACTCGGCGGTCTACGAACGCGAGTACGAATGCGATTGGACATCGGGCTCGTTCATGCTCGCGCGGCGCGAGGCGCTGCAGAGCGCGGGATTTCTGGACGAGCGCTTCTTCATCTACTCCGAGGAGCCCGACCTCTGCCTGCGGATGAAGCGTGCCGGGTGGATAGTGCTGCACGTTCCGACGCTGTCGATCATGCACCATGCGTGCAAGGGTGGAATCCGCCCGCGGATGGCCGCCCAGGATCTGTATGCCCGCCGGCAATACGCTCACAAGCACTTCGCGTTGCCGCATCGATCGGCCTATCTGGGTGCCGTCGCCGTCCGGCACCTGATCCGTGCTGTGGGCGGCGGGTCGGATGGCACGGTCGTGGCGGCGCGACGTGACGCATCGCGGCTTGCCCTGCGAACCCTGGCCGGCCGCGCTGAGCCGCCGTTCGGTCTGCCCCCGGCTACCGCCGTCATTTCCGCCGCGCCGCCGCTCGGTCTGCCAGCGGCCACCGGTCCGCCGGTTCAGCGCGACGCATTGTCGGGTCGCGGGCCGCAAGTTGTCGCCCAGCGGCATCGTTGATCTGCTGAAACCCTATGGAGGTCTTGCGATAATGCTCCAGGCTGTACGCGCCCGCCACTATCTGACCGCGGTTGTCGTCGCGGCTGCGATCGCGGCCGCGGCCGTCGTCAAGTTCAGCTCAAGTTCGGTGCCCACGGGCACCGCGACCGTGCAGATCCTGGTCGACTCCCCTCAGTCGGTCGTGGCCGACCTCCAGCAGGATCCGGCGGCGCTGGTCGTCAGGGCGCCGGTGTTCGCGCAGCTAATGACGAGCAACGCGGTCCTCGGCGATATCGCTCATGCGGCCGGGATCCAGGCCAAGCAACTGACTGCGGAGGGGCCCTACAGTGGCGGCGGCCAACCCTTGGACGTCCCCACTCCGTCCGAGGCCCGTAGCGCCCAGATACTCGGCACCAACGCGCTGTACCACTTCACATTCGTGGCCGACGCGACGATCCCGATGGTGACGGTGTCGGTGCAGGGGCCAAGCCCCGCCGCAGCGGGTAAGCTGGCCAGCGCCGTGGGCCCCGGGGTGCAGGCCTGGCTCAGCGCGCTCCAGACCAATGTTCCGGCCGGGCACAGGGTGACCATCCGCACGCTCGGCAACGCGCAGGCGGGAACCGTCAACAGCAGCTCGGCCACCGTTCTGGCTGGTATCGCCACGATCGCCGTACTGCTGCTCGGCTTGCTGGGTATCTGGGCGCTCGAACGGAAAACGCCGGACGAGCCGGACTTCACGGAGCCCGACGTCACCGAGCCGGAGCCGACCACCACGATTCACCTGCCGCACGGTGTCGGCGCCACCGCGTCCCATGCCGGCGCCCGGGGGCATGTCGAGCGCGGCGCTCGGCCTCGCTCGGTCGCGGGCGAGGCCGAGCTCGACGCAGCGCTCGAGCGAGCTCGCCAGCATCGCGGGGCACTCGTGGGAGGCGACCGGTCCGCGGAGGAGTCAGCGCGTAGCAACGGCGCCGGCTGATCGCTGTGTCGGGCCGCCTGATGGGACGCCGGACGCGAAGCCGGATGGGTGGGCCGACGCCACGTCGTGGTCATCCATGGTGGCGTCAGCGGCCAAGCCGGCGCCAGGTATGGTCGCTGCTCGGGTTGTGCGCCCTGTCGGCGTGCGTTGCGGTGTTCGTCGCCTACCGGGTGTCGCTGAGTCCGCTCGCCCTGCATCCGCGCGAGGTCCAGTTCTCGGCCGCCACGGCCGATGTCCTGGTCGACACGCCGGTCTCCCAGCTCGGCGACCAGCGCGAAGACGGCCAGCTGAACAAGGTCATCCACCTGTCGATTACGTACGGGCTGCTGCTGAAGACCGGCGCGGCGCGGCTGGTGGCGGCCCGAGCGGCCGGGATCCCTGGGAAGGAGATCTCGGTATCGGGACCGTTCAACTTTCTGATCGGGCGCACGAACCATCCCGTCGTGGGCCCGCAGATCGCTAATCCGGTTCCGGTCGACAGCGACTACCGGCTGGTCGTCGATGTCGATGGCCGTCACCCGATGGTGTCGCTGTACGCGCAGGCGCCGACCACGCGAGCGGCCGTGGCCATCGTCGACAGCATGCGCACGTTCCTGATCCGATCCGTGGCCGGCCAGGAAGCGAAGTTCGCGCTCCCCACGCTGTTCCGGGGGGTCGTCCGGCCACTGGGCGCGACGACCGGCGGCGTCGTCGATCCCGGAGCGCGCATCCAGCTGCTCGGTTTCGTGTTCTGCCTGGTCTTCGCCCTCGGCGGGAGTCTGCTGCTCGCCCGACGGCGGCGCCGTCTGCACGGACCGGCCCGGCTCGCGCTCGGTCAGCTGGGCGATGGGTCAGCGGACGGGGACAACTGGCCTCACACCCGAAGGCCCTTGCCGTGGGCGATTGCCGGCTTCGTTGCGATGCTGTTCCTCGTCCCGGTCGACGCGATCTCGCTGCCGATCCACCTGCCGCTCAACAGCAAGCCCGACCGCGTCGTGCTGGTGGCGATCGGCTTGCTATGGGTCTCGACACTGGCGGTGGTCAGCGGCGCGGCCCGTCCGCGGCTGCGGATGACCAGGGCTCACTTCGCAATCCTCGTGTTCGTCGGGGTGTGCCTCGCGAGCGTCGCGTTCAACGGCCACGAGCTGGCCGTCAACCAGGAGGTGACCCCCGTCCTGAAGAAGCTCCTGCTGCTCGCGTCGCTGGTGGGCTTCTTCGTGATCGCGGCATCCGTGATCCGGCCGCGCGAGGTGCCCCAGTTCATCAAGTTGGTGATCGGCCTCGGGGTGATCGTGGCGATTGGCACGATCATCGAGCGCACGACGAAGTCCGACCCTTTCTACACGTTCTGGTCTCACATCTTCACGGTCCAGCCGCCAGCGAACCTCGACAAGGTCGATACGATCGGCCGGATCGCCATCGACGGACCGACCGCTCAACCGCTCGAGCTGGCCGCGCTGCTGGCGATCGTGCTGCCGTTCGCGATCGTGGGTGGGCTCGAGGCCCGGGCCTGGCGTCAGCGGCTGCTGTATGCACTGGCCACAACGGTGCTCCTCGCGGGGGCGTTCGCCACCGGTCGCAAGACCGGGGTGGTGGCGCCGGCGATCGGGCTGCTCGTGATCATCGCCTACCGGCCGCGGGCGATGCTCAAGAGCATCGCGGTGGCAGGGCTGCCGTTACTGGCGACCGTCCATCTGATGGCCCCCGGGCAGATCGGCTCAACCTTCCTGGAGCTCCTGCCGGGACACGTCAACAACTCGCTGACGACGCGCGATCGCGTGGTGCGCTACGACGCGGTGCGCCCAGACGTGATGACCCACCTGCTGATCGGGCGTGGTTTCGAGAGCTATGACCCGGTGAAGTACCGGATCCTGGACAACGAGCTGCTCGGCTTGCTGATCGGCGTCGGGGCGATCGGCCTGGTCTTCTACCTGGCGATCTTCGGCGCGCTGTTCACACTCGGGCATCCGATGATCCGCGGGCCGGACCCGCGCCGGTCCGCGGCCGCGCTCGGCCTCCAGTCGGCGCTGGTCGCGACGCTGGTGGCCAATACGCTGTTCGACGAGCTGTCGTTCACGCACCTCTCGTACGTGTTCTTCTTCCTCGCCGCGATGGTCGTCGCGCTCCGCGTACCGACGCCCGCTCCGGTGTCCGAGCTCGTGCCCGCGAGCTACCCGAACATCGACGATGCGCTATTCCGTGACGGCTCCCGGCGTGAACGCCTCGAGCCGACACCGGCCGCTTAGAGGACCCGTCAAGCAGTTGCTTGCTACTGGAGCGCTAGGTCGAGCAACTCGTCGTGACGGGCGCGCCACGAGTTGGCCCGGATGAACTCCAGCCGCTCGTGCTCGGGTGTCCGGCCGCGCGCCAGGGCGGTCCGGACTCCCTGCGTGTAGTCGCCGCCTTCGGGCACGAGTACGACCTGCGGGTCCCCGAATGCCCGGACCGGGGACAGGTCGGTCGCCGCCACGGGGAGGCCGGCGGCGAGATACTCGAGCACCTTCAGCGGGCTCATTGCGGCCGTCAGGGGGGTCACGCGGTGCGGCAGCAGCCCGACGTCAGCCGCACGAATCAAGTCGACCAGCGGGCCCCGCCCCAGCGGTCCAGTGAACCGCACGTTCGGCAACGCCCGCAGCGGAGCCAGGTGTTCCTCGGCGACGACCGTCCCCACGAGCGCGATCGTGGCCGAGGGCTCGGCTGCGGCGAGTGCCGTCAGCCACGCCACGTCCAGACGGGCGTCGAGCGTGCCCGCGTAGACGAGCAGCGGGCCGCCGAGCTCGGAGACCCATTCCGGCGGGTCGAGTTCGGAGATCCACTCGGTTGGTTCGAGCCCGTTCGGGACAACCACGCTGGGCCCGGTGGGGGCGATCCGGTCGAGCAGGACCGACGACACCGCCGCGACCCGCCGGCGGCTGGTCCGGACGCGCAAATAGTTTTCGCGATAGACATCCCACCAGCGGCTGTAGGCGGGATGCTGCGCCCAGTCATCGAGCGCGTACCAGGTCACCGAACGTGCCCATGAGGCCGGCGCGAATCCGGACGCAATCGGATGGACGATGATTGCAACCGGGTCGCGGAGCCCGTATCTGCGGACGGCGCGCCCGAGAGCGCGGTCATAGGCGGCAAATCCCCGCTCAGCCCCGCGAACCGTCTTTGGATCCTGGCGCCGCAGGCGCACCGGCTCGACCAGTCGCGTGCGATCGTCGGCCGGAAACGGGACACGGTCTGATCCAGATACATCACGCCAGACCTTCGTCGGCAACGTGCGCGGGTGGTTGCAGATCAGGAGCCGTCCGACCCGCTCGCTCGCGAGCAGCGAGAGCGCGAGACGGTCGTCGGGCATGAAGAAGCCCCGGCGCGAGGCGGCCTGCCAGGTCGCCGTCGAGAGCACGTAGACGACATCGGTGGTCGCGCCAGCGGTGCTCGGCGGGCGGGTCTTGAACGGGATTGCGATCGTGCTCATGCCGTCGCTGTCACGGGGCTGGAACCGGCTTGGTTGCCGTACGGCTGCGCCCGACCCGTCCCAGGGGCGGAAGCACTCGCACGACGAGCGTCGACACGTCGTTCCACGCCGGTCTGAACCAGGATCGCAGGACCAGCGCGTAGACGACCAGCCCCGTCGCCCCGCTTACCGCAACAGTCAGAGCCGCCGGGCAGAACGACTCGAGCAGGTGCGAGAGCGGCACCACGACGCTGACCATCGCCAGGCAGCCGACCAGCGCCGGCCCCAGCTCGGGCACGATGCACCAGATCGAGATTCCGAGGTGGCGCTGCAGCAGGAAGCGGTAGACCGCGGCGACGAGCGCGAGGTAGACGGCCGAGGCGGTGATCGAGACGGCCACGAGCCCGTAGCTCGATGCCAGCGTGATCGATGTCGCGTACGTGATCAGAGCGCCAACGTTGAAGAGCAGCAGCGAGCGCGGTCGCCCGATTGCCAGCATCAGCTGCGGATAGCCGGTCAGGATGGCCTGTACCGCGCCGGCGACGCAGAGGATCTGGGTCGGCACGACGGCCGGTTTCCAGATCGGGCCGAACACGAGCGGGACGATCAGCGGCGCGAGCGCACTGAGGAGCGCCAACAGCGGGAAGATCACAGCGGCGAGCACGCGCGCCGCCCGCTCGTGCAGTGACCGCACCGCCTCGAGGCTGCCGGCGCGGGAATACACCGGGAACGCGATCTGGACCATGATCTGGCTGAGCTTCTGCTGATAGACGACGCCGATGTTGAACGCCCGGTAGTAGAAGCCGGCCTGGGTCGCGGGCAGGCGCGCCTCGATGATCGCGTAGTCGATGTTGCGAAACAACGTGTCGACCAGAGCGGCCAGCGCGGCGGGAATCCCGAATGCGGTGATTCCGCGCTGCGACGAGCGTGACCAGCCCGGCAACGGCGGGGGCGCGCAGGCTATCAGCAGCGCGGTCGTCGCTCCGATCTGGACCAGACCGCCGGCCGCGATCGACTTCGCGCCAAAGCCGGCGACGGCGAGCGCGACGGACGCAATGCTGCCGGCCAGCGTGCTTAGCATGTCGATTACGCTCACACGCCGAAAGTCGAGCTTTCGCCAGATCGTCGCACGCGAGACGCCACCGAGCGCCGCGATCAGCATCGCCGGCGAGATCAGCTGGATCAGGTCGGCGGCCTGGGTGCCGAACAGCGGGCGCCAGACCGGACCAGCGAGCGCGTACACCGCCACGGTGAGCAGGGATCCGGCGACGATGCTCATCAGCATCGCGGCGCGGCGATCCTCGTCTCGTACCTCAGGCCGCTGCACCAGCGCGGACGCGAAGCCCTCGAAGGTCAGCATCACCCCGAGCATCACGAAGATCAGGGAGACCGCCGCGCGCCCGAAGTCGGCCGGCGACAGCAGCCTGGCCAGCACGACCGCGGCCAGGAAGTTGATCACCTCTGAGGCCGCCCGCATCATGACGAGCCAGCGCACCCCGGTGAGCGTGGCCTCCCGAAGCGCCTTGGACCCCAGCGCGCCTTTCATCGCCTCATCCGACCTCGATGCTCGCCCGTCGCCGTGGCGGACGCGGGCCGACGCTTCATCGCGGCTTCAGGACGAGGACCTGATACCCATCTGACGGGAACGTGCCCGCCACCGGATGCGCAAGCGTTCCGAACGTCGTGGTCGACGCCGCCGAGTGCCGCAGATAGTCGCCGACGAGCCTGTCGTAGCCGACGCCGAACGCCGATGTCCGCCACAGGGAGAAGTCACGCGCACCCAGCACCGCCACGCGGGCGTGGTCGTGCCGCAAGCGCGTGATCTCCCGGTCCTCATCGCTACGGTCTGCCAGCAGGCCGGGCAACAGCGTCAGCGAATACGAGGCCGGTCGGCGGTCGGCGAAGAAGTACATTCCGCCGTCGAGCGGCGCCGCGAGGATCGTGTCGCCCGGCCGGGTGTCGGCGTCGACCGCCCGCACCGTCGCCTGCAACGCCGGGGCGGCGGATGCGAACGTGACGAACGTGCCCCGGGGGGTGTGCACCGGGGTGTTCAGGTGTCGGTAGAGACCGACGACCGCGTACGTGGCGAGGCCGAGGGCCACGGCGCCGAGAGCGCCGAGCACGGCCGCGCGCGCCCGGGGCCGCCGTTCGGCGAGGCGCACGTGGAGGATTCCCAGTAGGAGGACGAGCGGTGCGGCGTAGTAGGGCGCGTACGAGCCCTCCGCAGTGAACGCGTTGTAGGCGCGCAAGCCGAGCCCCACCGCCACGACGATCAGCGCGAAATCCGCGGGCCAGCTTCCGCTGAGTGGCGCGTCTCGGCGTCGCCAGAGCCGCACGACGGCCCATAGGAACATCCCGAGCCCGAGCGCCGGGAGCCAGCTCATGCCCAGGATCAGATGGCGAACCTCGGTCTGGATGGCGATCCGGTCCGACGTGAACAGCGCGGTCGCCCGGAGGATCTGATCGCCGAGCACGAGCGCGAAGCCGACGGCGGCCAGCGGCCACACGGCGAGCGCTCGCCGCCAGCCACGTCGGCGGGCGAACCCCTCCGCGGACAGGACCAGTGCGCCCAGCGCACCCAGGTACGCGGCCGCGCGCGCGAGCAGACCGAACGCCCCGGCGAGCGACACCGGCATCCAGTTGGCCTGCATTCTGAGCCCGGCGACCCGCAGGAAGTCCACCGGCCACAGGTTGTTGAACAGGACGTTGTGGAGTCCGGCTCGCGAGGCAAACCACCCGAATACGAGCAGCGGGATGACACACGCCGGAAGCGCGATCCGCCAGAGTGCCCGTGCCGCCTCGCGGCCACTCTCGACGCGCCAGGCGGCGATCATGTACGCGACGGCGCCTCCCGCTGCGACCGCGAGAAACTCGGGTCGGGTGAGCGCGACCAGGCCAAGCGCGAATCCCGTCGCAAGCAGTCGCCGGCGACGCAGCGCCAGGACCATCAATAGCACGGTGAGAATCCCGAATGTGGCCGAGTTGGTGTGCGGAAGGATGAAGTTGAACGATGTACCGGAGAAGCCGATCGCCAGCAGCACGGCCGTACTCAGGCCGGCTGCGAGCGGCGCGAGCCACTGACGAGCGAGCGTGTAGAACACGGCGAGGATCGCGATCGCCTGGGCGAACCCAAACGCGTACGCGGTGGTCAGGCTCGTCCCGGCGACCTTGAACCACAGGGCCATCAGGTAGACGCCAAGCGGGCCGTAAAAGTAGCGCACATCGCGGTAGACGACGGCGCCGTGCTTGATCAGATCCGCGGTGGTCAGCTCTGACCCGGCGTCGCCCTCGGGCATCCCCCACTTGCGCCACGAGAGCGCTGCGATCGCGACCAGCAGCAGGATGAGGATCCCGATCGTCGTGCGGTCGCTGAGCTCCCGGCGGCGGCGAGTGTGCGGGGGGGAGGCGACGCGTACTGACGGCCTTGCGTCGGCCGGCGTAAGGGTGGCGCTCATCCGGCGGCTGACCGGCGACGCGCGGCCACCGCGCCCAGGAGGACTCCCACCTCGCGGCGGGCGACGACGCGCAGACCCAGCAGATAGGCCACTGCTCCGAGTGCCGCCGCGCATGCCGCGGCCAATCCGGCGCTCGGCAGCGGCGCGCTCACCGCCCACGCCAGCCCGAAGGCCGCTGCCGCGAGCCCGGCGAGTGCACCGGTCTGCCGGGCCAGCCGGTTGGCGATCGCATGACTGCTCTGGCCCGCTCCGGCCAGCAGCAGAATCACGGCGAGGCCGGCGGGCGCAAACAGGATCGCGCCGACCGCGCCGTAGATGCCGAACAGCGCGCTGCCGACCGCGGTTGCCGCAACGTGAAGGCCGAGCAACGGCAGGGCCAGCTGGTTGAGCAGGCGCGAGCGGCCGGTGGCGAGCAGCGCTGGGATCAGAAAGTTCACGAGCAGCGCCACGACCGTCCACGGAACCAACAGCGCGCTGAATGCCCGCAGTGTGTGAACGTCGGCGTTGGTCAGACTGCTCGGCAGCAGGGCGTGGATCAGCGGTGCGCCTGCGGTTATCAGTCCGGCCATCGCCGGGGCGACGAGCAGCAGCGCGTAGCGAAATCCCTGCGGAACGGTCTCCCCGACCAGGTCAGAGCCCTCCTGCCGCGCTCTCCGGGTCATCTCGGGGATCCGGGACATGCCCAGCGCTGTCCCGGTGCCGGCGACGAGGTAGCTCGCGAACAGGTAGGCGTAGGAGAGCACCGTCGAGTCGCCGGCCGAGCCCTTGCTCGCGAAGGCGAGTGTGACCACGAACAGCATGTTGAAGGCGAGGTACACCGGCGTCCCCCCGAGCACGAGGCCGATCGCGCGGGCCAGCACCTTGGAGCGCACCGACCGGGCGGCAGCGCCCAGGCCGCCGGAGCGGGCGACGGCGGCGAGCATCATCGCGCAGGTGACGATCCCCATCGCGAGCATCGACCACCCGAGCGTCTGCACGCCCGCTGCGCCGACCGCAGCGACGAACACCACGAGTCCGGCAACGGCGCCGCCAATGTAGGCGTGCGCGACGGAATTGAATCGGCCCCGTACGGCCAGCACGGTCGCGCCTCCGGCGGCCCACAGCTGCACAGTCATGGCGACGCCCAGGACCGGCAACGCTGCGGCGGTCACTGACTGTCCGGCTGACCCGAGCCCCGGGGCGAGCAGGTGGGAGACGGGTCCCGCCAGCGCCACGGTCGCGATCAGCACCGGCAGACCGAGGAGACCCAGCGCCGCCGCGAACTCGCGCACGCTGAGCCGTGCGCGGGGCTCGACGAGCAGCGGGACGCAGGTCAGTCGCAACGTCTGGCTGAAGACCCCAAACGTCGTGTAGATGACGAACGCCACGAAGAACCCATCGGTCTTGGCGTTGGTCCCGAAGCGACCCAGATACATCACCGCCTGTAGTCCCGAGGCGGCCGCCATCACGAAGGTTGCGATGGACATCGCCATGCCGGCTCGGGCCCTGCTGACCGCCGCGGAGTCCGCGTGGCCCCGCGTGTTGAGAGTTACGCCCTGGATGCTCATGTCACTAAGAACGGACGACGACACGGCTTTCTCGCGCCGTCGTGGAGGGCGACTCGCCCGCGGCGCTGCTACTGCACGCCGGCCGCGTAGTGAGCCGCGATCGTCGACGCGGTCAGCGCCTGGTTATAGATCGCGGTCTCCTGCAGCGTGCCCGCCCCGAACAGCGAGCTCCCGGCGCGCGACATCATGTAAAGCGTCGAGTTGGCAAACGATCCCGCGCTCGTGGCCGTCGAGGTGACGGTGGCATTCACCGGCTTGCCGTCGACATAGGCGGTGACTGCCCCCGCTCCCAACGCCGTGGCATTGAGGACAAAGGCGTAGTAATGCCAGCTGCCGGCGCTCGGACGGGTGAATGACACCGCGTTACGGGTGGTGCCCCGGCCGATGCCGACCACGAACCTACCGTTCGCGGAGTTGGGATCGACCAGGAAGCCGCCGTTGCTGTTGTTGTAGTTCGAGGTGAACTCCATCGCCAGGGCATCGTTGTTCGCATACGCGGGCCAGTTCAGCCAGAGCTCGACGGTCACCTGGGTCGTCGCCGACAGGTTCGTTGAAGCGCTCGCGTAGTTACCGTGTCCGTTGAAGCTCGCGGCGGTGCCGGAGTCGCCAAACAGGGCCCCGGGGACACCCAGCGTGGCGCCGAAGTTCGTCGCGTTGCTCACGCCGTTTGAGTCGACCAAGGTGCTGGAGCCGGGCGCGTCGCCAAGGCGCCAGTACGAGACGAGCCCGGGAGTGCCGAGCACCGTGCTCTTGTAGCTCGCCGCGTGCACGTCCACCACATGGCTGATCGTCGCTGTACGGCCCTGGTTGTCGGTGACGCGGAGGCTGACGTTGTAACTGCCCGGCTGCGTATAGGTCTGGGTGGTGGAGGCAGTCGTCCCGGTGTCCGTCGCAAAGCTGCCGCTGCCGTCCAGATCCCATTTGTAGTCGGTGATGGTGCCGCTGGAGCCGGAGCCGTCGAAGGCAACCGGCTGCCCGACGTAGGCCAGCGCCGCGGGGCTGGAGGTGAACGCGGCAGTCGGCGCCGTTCCCCCGACGACGAACGTGTGTGTGACGGTGGCGCTGGCGTTGTTGGCGTCGATCACCCGCAGCGAGACGTTGTAGGTGCCGGCCTTGGCGAAGCTCGTGCTGAGCGTCGGGCTGGAGCCGGTGTCGGTCGCGAAGTTGCCGCTCCCATCGAGGTCCCACTGGTAATCGACGATCTTGCCCTGCGGGTCGGTGGAGCCGCTGCCGTCGAAGGTCACGGACTGCCCTGGGTTGGCCTGGCCGGGTGAGGCGCTGAACGCCGCCACCGGCGGCTGGTTGGTGCCGTTTGAGTAGTAATGGTTGAGGACCTGGCTGGCGGTCAACGCACCGTTGTAGATCGCGACCTGGTCAAGCGTGCCGGCGCCGAACAGTGTGGTCCCACCGCGCGACATCAGATAGAGGGTGGAGTTGGCGAAGTTGCCCGCGCCGGTACCGCTGTATCCCTGGTTGGTGTAGCTGACCGGCTGCCCGTCGACGTAGGGGGTGATCGTGGTCGCCCCCGGCTGGGTCGTGTCGAGCACGAACGCGTAGTGGTGCCACGCGCCGGCGCTCGGCCTCGTGAAGGTTGCGATGTTGCGCGAGCTTCCGCGTCCGATCGACACGGCAAACTTGCCGTAGGTGGAGTTCGGGTCGACGAGGAGACCGCCGTTGTAGCTGTTGAAGTTCGAGGTGAGCTCCATTGCCAGCGCGTCATTGTTGGCGTACGTGTTCCATTTCAGCCAGAACTCGACCGTGATCGTCTTGGACCCTGACAAATTCATCGGGATCGCCCCGCTGTCGCTCGTGCCGTTGAAGGAGATCGCGGTCGTTGGATCGCCCTGCACGGCGCCCGGGGCTCCGAAGGTGCCACCGGAGATCGCTCCGTTTGAGGTCCCCGCGCTGTCGGCGACCGTCGGCCCCGCCTTCTCCCCGAGCTTGTAGTAGTGCAGCACCCCGGGGGTGTTCAGCACCGCGTCCTCGTAGTCCCCGACGCCCTGGCTGAGCACGTTGACCGAGATCGTGGTCGTCGTGACCTTACCGGCGTCGCTGGTCAGCTTCAGACCGACGGTGTACTGGCCGACCGCGTTGAACGTGTGGCTTGTGGTCAGCGTGGTGCCGGTATCGGTGGCATATTGGCCGCTGCCGTCGAAGTCCCACTTGACGTCAGAGATCGAGCCGTTGGGGACCGAGGAGCCGGTGGCGTCGAAGCTGACGCTCTGGCCGACGATCGCCGGGTTCGGCGTCGCCTTCACCGAGGCGATCGGTGGCGAGCTGCCGACGTACAACGCCTTGGTCACGTAGTCGGTGCCGTAGTCACTGTCGGTGACGCGGACGCTGGCGTTGATGGTCTGCGCTGAACTGTAGGACATCGTCAGGGTCGGCTTGGTCGTAGTCACGTCATAGCCGGGGCTGCCGTCGACATCCCATTCGTACTTGGTGATCGAGCCCTTGGAATACGTGGAGCCGGACGCGTCGAACGTCACCGTGCTGTTCACGGCAGCCGGGTTGGGCGAGATCGTGAGCGCCGCCACCGGGCGGGGATTCGCTCCCCAGGAGTTGTAGTGATCCTGGACGCGCTGGGCGTCGAGCGCGCCGTTATAGATCGCGAGCTCGTCGAGGGTGCCCGCACCGAACAGGCTGCTGCCGGCGCGCGACATCAGGTACAGCGACGAGCTGGCGAAGTTGCCCGAGCCGGTGCCGCTCGCGCCCTTGGTGTAGCTGATCGGCTGGCCGTCGACATACGGGATCACCTGGGTTGCTCCGGGCGCGGTCGTGTCGAGCACGAACGCGTAGTAGTGCCAGGCGCCGGCGCTGGGGCGGGCGAACAGGGATGTGTTTCGCGCTGCGCCGGTTCCAATCGAGACGGCGAACTGTCCGCTCGAGGAGTTCGGGTCGACGAGGAAACCGCCGGGATTGGTGTTGAAGTTCGGGGTGAGCTCCATCCCGAGGGCGTCGTTGTTGGCGTAGGCGGTCCATTTCAGCCAGAACTCCACGGTCACCGTGGCGGAAGTCGACAGATTCATCGGGATCTGGCCGAAGTCGCTGGTCCCGTTGAACGAGATCGCGGTGTTCGGATCACCGGCGATCGGGCCGGTGGCGCCGAACGTGCCGCCGGAGATCGTGCCCGGGGCACTGCCGGCGCTGTCCTTGATCGTGGGCCCAACGCTCTCGCCCATCGGGTAGTAATGGAGCAGGCCCGGCGTCGCCTGAACGGCGGCGGGGTAGCTGGAGGCGCCGACGGAGAGGACGGTGAAGGTGACGGTGGTGGTCGCGGTGTTGCCCGCGCTGTCGGTCACTTTGAGGCCGACCGTATGCTGCCCGGCCGTGGTGAACGAGGTCTTGGTCGTGGCCGTGGTTCCCGTATCGGTCGCATAGTTGCCGCTGCCGTCGAGGTCGAACCGGTAATCGACGATCGGGTTCTTCGGTCCCGTGGAGCCGGAGCCGTCGAGCGTGACGGACTGACCGATCACCGGTCGTAGCGGCGCCACGGTCAGCGAGGCGGTCGGCGGGGAATCACCGGTGACGACGATCGTCCGGGTTGTGGTATCGGTGCGTCCGAGCGAGTCGGTGACCCGGAGATGCACGTTGTACGTCCCCTGAGTCGCGAACGTGTGCGTGGACGTCGGGGTGCTCCCGGCGTCAACGAAGGTTCCGTTGCCGTTCCAGTCCCACTTGTAGTCCACGATCCTCGCGCCTGAGCCGACGAACGTGCCGGAGGCGTCGAAGCTGATCGGGTTGCCGTAGTGGACCGTGGCCGGCGTCGCGGTGAACGAGGCCCACGGACGAGCGGGCTGGCCGGCGGCATCGAGCGTGATGTCGCTGCCCGGCGTGATCGGTTGGACGCCCATGTCCGAGAACACGTTGTAGGTCATCTGGTCGATGACCGGGTCACCGAAATCGTACGCCCAGCGCATGGCGCCGGTAGCGAACACGTAGGCGCCGCTCGCGGCTCGGTACATGACCGCGCTGGTGTTGCTGGGCTGCCCCGGGGGCGCCGAGTTGGCGCGCACGTTGCCGTAGTCCTGGATGAAGCTGTCGGTAGAATTGGTGATGTCGGTCAGGGTGAGCTGCTTGGCGCCGGGCGGCTCCAGCGAGGCTGCGTAGGCGTACAGCGGGCTGTTGGCGCTCGGCACCTGGTCCCACTCCCAGCCCACCGGTAGCTGACCGGAGCCAAGCGTCGTGGCGCTCGTGGTCGAGATGCCCGAGTTGCGCCATACGTCGCTACCGGCGAAGTTACCGCCGTTGTCGTCGGCAGGTACGGTGATCGGGTAGTTGACGGAATCGTTGTCGCCGACGTACATGTTGCCCAGGAGCTGGTTCTCGGGCTGGTTGGGGCCGATCCGGCCACCGGGCGGTGCGCCGGGTGTGCCCGCGAGCGCCCCGGGGTCGCGTCGGGTGGTCGTCGCCAGGCTCGGATTGTCGCCCGGCCCGACCTGGCCTGAGGCGTTCAGCGACGCCGGGTCGTTGGGCGTGTTCGGTCCCTGGACGGTCTTGTAGCAGATCAGGGTGCGATAGCCATCGGCGTAGCGGGTCTGCCAGTAGGCGGTGTTGCCGCTGAACGAGGCGAGGTTCACGCCCGCGTCGCGGGCCGCCGTGAAGTTGTTGAACGTGGCTGCCGACCAGTATTCGCTGTGCCCCGGGATCACGTCGATCTGGTGGTTCTTCAGCGAGGACCCGTCCTGGTCGGTCTGGATGTCGTCGGTATAGGTGACGTTATAACCCTGCTTCTCGAGCCACTGGACCATCTGGTCGTCGGGGCCGAAGAACCGGTTCTGGTACGACATACCGTTGTCGAGCGGGCGATCGAACGAGACCGCCACCGCCCTGCCGGACCCCGAGATCGTGTTCGGACCACTGTTCTTGTCAAAGTAGAGCGACTTCCCGCCCCAGTTGTTGTAGGCCTCGTAGCTCGCCGACGGCAGCACGAACAGGACCGGCGAATGGGCCGCGTCGTTGCGGACGACAAACGTCACGTAGGCCTGGATGCCGCCGTCGCCAGGATCGGTTATCAGCGCTTCGTAGACACCGGACACCGGCAGCGAGCCTGCGGGGATGGTGTCGCTGATCGCCCAGTTCGAGCAGCTGAGCTCGCCGGTCGTCGGGTCCATCGCGTTGCACGTGAACGAGTTGTTGACCGCCACGCCGTTCTGGGAGAGGACCAGCCGTCCGCCGAGCCCGCCGTAGTAGCCCATGCGGTAGACGGCGAGGTTGACGGTCCGGCCCGACCCGAGGTCCGTTCCCAGCTTCAGCGAGACGTCCTGGCCGAGGTTGTAGCTGGTCTGCGTCGTGTACCCGCCGAGATGGTCGCTGTAATTCTGCACCTGCCAGCCGGTTGTCCCCGCCCCCATGCAGTTGTTCTCGTTGACAACCGGGTTCGAGTTCGGGCACGACACGCTGGCCGCCGCCCTGGCGGGCCACTGCGCAGCGATCAGCGTCGCCACGACGATCGCCAGGATGCCGAACAGGATTGTCCGCATCGTTCTCTGGGCGAGCCTTTCGCTCGCCGCGTGCCAGGTGGTAGACGCCAAGATGAAGAGTCAACGCACGAAGGCGGCAGGGACTTGCGCGATCGTCAAAAACTTCTCGAGCACCGCCGGCGTTCGCCGCGTCGGTGGACCGCGCGGCCGCGGCGGGCCGCCGATCGGCCGTGAGTTAGAGCAATTGGCCTGCGTTGCTGGTGCACGATGTGCAGCTCATATTCAGACCGGCAGATGCCAGCGCGCGAGCGCATCACGATGCTGCTGGAAAACAATCCCTACCCCCAGGATGTGCGTGTCCGAGCCGAGGCGGAGTCGCTGGCCAGGGCCGGCCATCGCGTGACCGTGGTGGCGCCGCGAGATCGCGCGCAGCCACGATCGGAGCGTGTTGGCGGGGTCGATGTGGTCCGGTTTGCGCTTCCCGACGGCAGCACGCGCGGCGCCGGCGGGTTCGCGCTTGAGTATCTCGTCGCTTCGGTCGCGCTGCATCGCGCGGCGCTCAGGGCGCTACTGCACGGCGCCACGGTGCTGCACATTCACAATCCACCGGACATCTTCTTCCCCGCGGGGGCGTTGTACCGACTCGCCGGTCGCAGGGTCATCTTCGATCATCACGACCTGTTTCCCGAGACGGTCGGTGTGAAGTTCGGAGCCGGACCGGCCTCGCGCGTCGCATCATGGTGTCAGCGCATGACCTTTGCCGTGGCCGACCATGTGATCGCGACCAACGAGTCCTACGCCGCCGTGGCCCGGGAAGTTGGCCGCAAGCGGCGTGAACAGGTCACGATCGTCCGAAACGGTCCTCCCGCGGCCTGGACCTCGTTGGCAGCTGACGGACGAGAGGGGGTGCTTGAGCAGATCCGCCTTGCCTACCTCGGTGCGATCTCATCACAGGATGGAGTTGAGGGCCTCGCGCCCGTGATGGCCCGTCTGTGTGCCGGGCCAGACGCGCTCGACGTCCGGCTCACAGTCATCGGAGACGGCGACGCTCGTCCGGCGCTCGAAGCAGCGCTGGCGCGCAACGGAGTCGCTGAGCGCGTCACCTTCACCGGGTGGGTCGCGCCTGCGCGCGTGCCCGAGTTGCTTGCCGCCGCCGACTTGTGCGTCGACCCCGCTCCGGCGACGGACGTCAACGAGCGTTCGACGATGACCAAGCTGGCTGAATACCTCGCCCTCGGCAAGCCGGTGGTGGCCTACGACCTGCTCGAGGCGCGGCGCACGGCCGGCGATGCAGCGCTCCTCGTTCCCGCCGGCGACGTTGATGCTTTCGCCAAAGCCATCTCTGAGCTGGCGCGCGATCCGGCCTTACGACACGATTTCACTCGCAGGGCACGTCGTCGGGCCATCGAGGAGCTGACCTGGGAGCGTTCGGAACAGGCTCTTTTCGAAGCATACGCCGCGGTCCGGACCAAGCCGGGCCCGCGGCGTATGCGACGCCTGCACCGGCGCTCTGTCGGGGGGCGCTCCCTCGGCCGGTTCAGCTGAGCGCTCTCTGGCCGCCGATGGTCCTCACAAGGCGCCCCGTCCGGTCAGCACGGCCGGGACGGTTCGCAGCAGGATGAGGACGTTGAGCCACAGAGACCGGCGTCGGGTGTACTCGATGTCGAGCTTGACCATTTCTTCCAAGGCGAGCTCGGAGCGCCCGCTCACCTGCCATAAACCCGTCACCCCCGGCTTCACGGCAAAGCGAGCGAACCAATGCGCCGGGTACTTCTCGACTTCGTAGGGAATCGGCGGTCGTGGCCCAACGAGCGACATCTCGCCTCGCACTACGTCCCAGAGCTGGGGCAGCTCGTCGAGGCTCGTGCGTCGTAGGAACCGCCCGAGCCGCGTCACGCGAATGTCGGTGGACAGTTTGAAGCAGGGCTTGCCGCCCGCCCCCGACGGTTCGTCGCCGGCAATCAAGCTGAGCACGAACGCCCGGTGGACGTCATGGCTCGCCCCGTGTCTCATCGTGCGGAACTTGTGAACCGTGAAAGGTCGGAGCGAGCGACCCAACCGCCGCTGACGAAACAGCGCTGGCCCGGGCGAGTCAAAACGAACGGCGATTGCGATCACGAGCATCAGCGGCGTTAGGGCGACGAACAGCAAAACGGCGACGGTAACGTCCAGCGCTCGACAAGCCACGTCCGTGGCTCTGGTCGCCGCGGGCGCGGCCATCGCGCTGGCCGCTGAAGGGGGAGCGGGTGCGGTTGGCTCAAGTGCCCCGGTCCCCAGGTTCACAGCTCCCGGTGAGTCAACGAACTGCCTCATGAGCGACTTCCGTTCCCGTCAGCTCGCTGGTAGCCCGCCTCGGAGGAGAAGCTGGTTCATCCGTCTCGAGGAGGGTTTCGCGAAAGATTGACACATGCCTTGCCCTGAGATTGCCGTCGCGTCGCCGTGAGACGCCCGTCGTCCGGCAACGCGGCGTCGGCGACGGCCGCGACCGCCATTTCCTCAGGCCGCCACCAGCTGGCGCGTTCTCCGAATAACCGGAGCCTGGTCGAGCCGTTCCAGCTCGAGCCGCAGCGCGCGCCGGCCGCGGTGGTGAAGGCCGTGGATCGAGCCCTCGGTGCGGCCCATGCGGTCGGCAATCTCGCCTGGCGTGAGCCCGATGACATGTCGCAGGATCACGACCTGTCGTTGCTCGTCGGGCAGCGTGGCAAGCGCAGTTCGGACTGTCTCGGCGCGGTCCAAATCGGCTCCGCAGCTCGCCTCGGGATCGAACACGTTCTCGGTCGGGGTCAGGCGATTAGCCCGGAGATGATCGATGGCGACGTTACGCGCGAACCGGAGGAGCCAGGCGAAGAACGGGATCCCTCGGTCGTCATGCTTGACGATCGCTGTCATCAGCTTGGCGAACACGTGTTGGGTGACGTCCTCGGCCTCATGGTCGTCGTGAACGATCGAGCGAACGTAACCATAGATGTTGTGCGAATAGACCACGTAGAGGTAGCGCAGCGCTTCGCGATCTCCCTCCTTGGCTCGCGCAACCGCCAGACGCACCTTCCGCAGACCGGCCGGCGATTCGTCGAGCTCGGTCCGAGTCCGAAAGCCGATTGTGGCGTACGTGCTCGTAGATGAACCATTGACCATCGTGTTCCTCGTTCCCTCAGTTGCCCCGGGCGCCTCGCCCCTTCATCCGTTGAGGCGAGTATCGATCCGCTCCGGATGACCCTCAATGGCCGCTCGGATCATTCCCCGTTCAAGGGTCTGAACGCCGCCCGGACCAGTACGCGCGTAAGAACGGTGGTCACGACAGCGTTGATCAGATATTGTGCGGAAAGAGGGCTCCACGGTGCGATCTCATGGAGTTCGCGCCCGAGACGACCAATGAGGACCACCGAACGCGGAATGGATACCGGGACGGTCACACAGTGAGATTGCTGATCGCTGACCACGCGCCGACACGGCTCGGGATCCGCATGGTGCTCGACGGCGAGGCGGTCGTCTGCGGTGAGGCGGATGACGTGGTCGGCGCGATCCGAGCGGCCAAGCGTGAGCAACCCGACGTGGCGTTGGTCGGTACCCATGTTTCGGCCGATTGGCGGGTTGCCGTGCGTGGCATCCGTCGCGCGGCGCCGGGCTGTGCCGTCGTCGTGCTAGCTCAGTCCGGTGATGCCGACGAGATGCTTGAGGCGGTGCGTGCCGGCGCAGTCGGCTACGTGCCGTCAGCGCTTGACGCCGAGCGGCTGCGGCGGGTGTTCCACGCGGTGGTCGGTCGCGAGGCCGTGGTGCCTCGTGCGATGGTCATCGAACTGTTGAGCGAACTGCGCGAAGGGGCGGTATCGGGAGAGCTTTTGACGGGACGCGAAACCCAGGTGTTGCGCATGCTGCGACGTGGTCACTCCACCGCGGCGATCGCTGAGCGGCTGCAGATTGCACCGGTAACGGTTCGCAGGCACATTTCCGAGCTGGTGCATAAATTCGGGGTGGAGAACCGCGCCGAGCTGATCGCCGGTTAGTGCTCGGAGACGTGTCAGGTCACGCCGCGCTGCACGGCGTAAACAGCTGCCTGGACCCGGCTCGGCAACCCCAGCTTGGCCAGGATGTTGGACACGTGATTCTTGGCCGTCCGGGGGCTAATGTTCAGTTGCGACGCGATCTGGGCGTTCTCCAGGCCGTTGGCGATCAGCCGCAGCACGTCGACCTCGCGTACGGACAGCCGTTCGAGCAACGCCAGGTCGGGCTCCGCCTCCGCATCGGTCGTGCGGATCCGGCCGAGAACGACCTCGGCCGCCCGAGGCGAGAGCCACGCCGCGCCACTGGCGGCGGCACGGATCGCGACGACGATCGTGTCGATCGGCGTGTCCTTGGCGAGGAAGCCGCACGCGCCCGCCGCGAGCGCGGTCGCCACGTCGGCATCCTCGGCCGCGACCGTCAGCGCCAGCACGCGGATCCCTGGATTGTCGGCGACGATCTGGCGGGTGGCGTCGGGGCCGCTCAGGTCAGGCATACGCATGTCCATCAGCACGACGTCGGGACGGAGCTCGCGGGCCAGTCGGACGCCGGTCTGACCACCCGACGCCTGCCCCAAGACCTCGACTCCAGGCTCCGCTGACAGCAGTGTCGAGAGCCCGGAGCGGAACAGATCGTGATCGTCGACCACGATCAGCCTCACGGACTGTTCAGGTTCGCGCGTCATGGACCCCTTCGTCAACCGCGTGCGTTACGGCGTCAACACACCGTCCCCAAGGCGGAGCATACCTGCTCAGGCCCGGTGTGACGCCCAACAACGCACGGCGTCCGAGCCCGACGCGGGGTCAATCGTTCAGCGTATTGAACGACTCATGGGCGTGGCGCCCTATTCCCCGACTCGCCCACGACTGACATAACCCTCTTGGGCAAGGACGACGGAGGGCACGTTGAGCGCACTAGAACCCGCAGCAAGGGGAGTACAAGAGATGCAGTCAGGCTCTGATCAGCTGCAATCCGGAGCGGTCGGGCGATCGCCGGACGTGTTCGCGCCCGTCGAGCCCGATCTAGAACGGATTCGATTCGGCGAGCTGCGCCGGCAACACGAGGCGATCGAAGGGGAGCTCCGCGCCGCCTTTGAGCGGCTTTTGCGCTCGAGCGCGTTCACGCTCGGCGAAGAGGTCGAACGGTTCGAGAGTGACTTCGCGGGCTATTGCGACGTCGGTCACTGCGTCGGCGTCTCGTCCGGGACCGCAGCATTGACACTGATGTTGCGGGCCTACAACGTCGGCCCAGGGGACGAGGTGATCGTGCCCGCGCATACGTTCATCGCGTCCGCACTCGCGGCCACCTACGTCGGCGCCACCCCGGTGCTCTGCGATGTGCTGGACGACACCGGGCTGATCGACCCTGACGCCGCTCGGGCCATGGTCGGGCCCCGCACGGCGGCGGTGATCGCCGTCCACCTCTACGGCCAAGCGTGCGACATGGATGCGATCGACGCCTTTGCCGGGCCGAACGGACTGCTCGTCTTGGAAGACGCCGCACAGGCGGCCGGCGCGAGCTACCGGGGCAGGCCGGTGGGCTCACTTGGAGCCGCCGGGGGATTCTCGTTCTACCCGGGCAAGAATCTGGGCGCGTTGGGGGACGGCGGAGCGATCTGCACCGATGACGCGCTGCTGGCCGCTCGGCTGCGGCGCATGCGCAATCTCGGTCAGCGGAGCAAGGGAGAGCATTCCGAGCTCGGATACAACGAACGGCTCGACGGACTGCAGGCGGCACTGCTGCGAGTGAAGCTCGCCTACCTCGACGGCTGGAACCATTCGCGGCGACGCTGCGCTGATCGATACCGGGGGATGCTGGAGGCGAACACGCAACTGCTGCACGAACGGCCCGAGAGCCCGTGCATCTACCACATCTTCCCAACCCGCTTCGAGAACCGCGACGCCGTCTCCGACGTGCTCAACGCCGCTGGAATCGAAACCGGTGTGCACTACGGCCGGGCCGTCCATCAGCACGCGGCCTGGGACGGTCGGCCGATCCGCCACGGCGAGCTGCCGGTGGCCGAGGCCTGGGCGTCACAGGAGCTCTCGCTCCCGATGCATCCGGACCTAACCCCGATCGAGATCGAGCGCGTCGCCGATGTCATCGACGGCATCGACGCCGAGAGGACGGCCTGACCCAATGGATACCTTTCCAGCTCATATCGACGACGACTGTGCGTCAGCGCCCAAACCGGTTGGCGTTGCCGTGATCGGGCTCGGGTACTGGGGACCCAACCTGCTGCGCGTTCTGGCCGACAAGCCCGAGGCGAAGGTCAAGTGGATCTGCGACCTCGACCGGGAACGCCTGAAGCGCTACCGCCGCCGCTACCCGTCGGTGCGGGCGACCACGCACCTCGACCGCGTGCTGGCCGATCCCGATGTGGAAGTGGTGATCATCGCGACGCCGGTCAACACCCACTATCCCCTCGCCGTCAAAGCGCTCGAGGCCGGCAAGCACGTGTTCGTCGAGAAGCCGCTGGCCCCGTCCAGCGAGCTGGCCGACGATCTTGCCGGCCGGGCGGCCGAGCAGGACCTGATCCTGATGTGCGGGCACACGTTCGTCTACAGCCCGCCGGTGCGAGCGATCAAGCGGATGCTCGAGGCGGGGACGCTGGGCGACATCTACTTCATCTCCTCCAGCCGGGTCAACCTGGGGCTGCACCAACGAGACGTCAGCGTCATCTGGGACCTCGGACCGCATGACTTCTCGATCCTGCTCTACTGGCTGGGCGAGCTGCCGACGACGCTGCGGGCAGTCGGTCGCGACTCGATCGTGCGGGGCATCGCCGACGTCGCGTTCATCACGATGACGTTCGGGTCGGGGATCATCGCCAATGTGGAGCTGAGCTGGCTGGCGCCGAGCAAGCTGCGCCGGACCGTTCTGGTCGGAAGCGAGCGCATGGTCACCTATGACGACGGCACGCCCGAACCCGTGCGCGTGTTTGACAGCGGCGTCGTGTATCGAGACCCCGAGACGTTCGGCGAGTATCACCTCTCCTACCGCGCCGGTGACATCGTCTCGCCGAGAATCGAGGCCCAGGAGCCGCTCGCGGCCGAGCTGGGTGACCTTCTGCGTGCGGTTCGTTGCGGTGACCGGATGGAGTTCCACACCGGCCTGGCGCGCGACGTGGTCCGCATCGTCGAGGCGGCCGATCGGTCCCTGATGCTGGGTGGGCGTGAGGTCAGTCTGGAGCCCGCCGGTCTGCCGCGTGTCGAAGTCTCCGCCGCGCCCGCCGTTCCGGCTGTGCTCGCCGTGGCCTGACCTCCGCGTCCCTGGCCTGCGCACCGTGAACTCGTAGTACTTGCCGGTCCACAACGGGTGCGTCAGCGAGACCTTGATCTGGGTCCCGACGGCGAGCGGACAACTGTCGAACATCGAGGTCAGGTTGCGGAATGCGCAGGATCTTCTCGTTCTGACGGCGGGTCACTAAAGTCTCCGTGATCGAGTCATCGCACGGACCACACGAGGGCTTGCGGGGGATGACTGACTCGGCTGACGGACAGCTTTCGAGCGGCAGCGGTTTGAACTGATCACGTGACGAGTTTGCCCCGATATCTGCTGGCGGCCGCGGCCGTCGCGCTGCGGACGGGCGCTTGAGCCGCCGCGCGCGGCTCGTGCGCTACGGCGCGTCGACCGCCGTCACCCTCGCCGGGGTGGCGTGCGGGGCGACGCTCTCGGGCACGCTCGGCGGAACGTTGGCGACGGCCCTGATCGGACTTGGACTAGTCGGCATCGTCACCCTGATCTTCTACGAGGTCGGCCTCACCGAGGACCGCGCCCGGGCGCAGGAGCGTCGGGACGCCGAATCGCCTCCGCCTTCGCACGACCGCGACCGAACCGTGGCGAAGCGCACGCGCCGTACGCGCGGATTGGCGCGCCAGCGCGGCGAGCGCCGCCGGTTGCGCTGAGGCAACCGAGGCTCGCTGGGCGCTCAACCCCCCGACGCCGAGCCTCCGCCCGGTACCGGCGATCCAGGCTAAGCTCGCGAATCCCGATTCACGACGCAGGGCGAGGAGCGCAGATTGGACCTCAACGACAGTCCCGAACAGGCTGAGTACCGCGCTGAGGCGCGCGCGTGGCTGAAGCAGCACAAGGACGAGGCTCCGCCCCGGTCGGGCTCGACCGAGGACAGCGCCTGGGTCGACGCGCGTCGCGCCTGGCAGGGCAAGCTGGCCGAGGCCGGGCTGGCCGCCGTCACTTGGCCGACGGAGTTCGGGGGGCGCGGGCTCGGTCCGATCGAGCAGGTGACCGTCAACCAGGAGATCCAGCGGGCTCAGGTGCCCGGGATCCTCGACGTGATCGGGATCGGGATGCTCGGCCCGTGCCTGATCGCCCATGGCTCCGACGAGCAGAAGGGGCGCTATCTGGGCCCGCTGCTGCACTGCGACGAGGTCTGGTGCCAGATGTTCTCAGAGCCCGCCGCCGGCTCTGACCTGGCGGCGATCCAGACCCGAGCGCGGCGCAACGACGACGGCAGCTGGACGCTGAACGGGCAGAAGGTGTGGACGACCAACGCACAGTTCGCGTCCTTCGGGATGATGATCGCCCGCACCGACCCCGACGTGCCCAAGCACAAGGGCCTGACGATCTTCATCGTGCCGATGGACGCCCCCGGCGTCACCGTGCGGGGACTGCGCCAGATCTCCGGAGAGGCTGAGTTCAACGAGGTCTTCCTCGATGACGTGCGCCTGGAGGAGAGCGACGTCGTGGGCGGCGTCGGCAACGGCTGGGGCACAGCGCTGACGGTGCTGATGTACGAGCGTCTGACGATCGGCTTCGGCTTGGATTCGTTCGGTTCCCCCGCCCAGCTGGCGGCGACGATCGCCGCCGACGAGCAGGCTCGCACTGACAGCGACGTGCGGCTGCGACTGGGCGAGGTGATCACCGAGTTCGCGGCGGTGCGGTTCAACGGCTACCGCGCGCTGACCGCGCTCGCGCGTGGCCAGATCCCCGGACCGGAGGCGGGCCTGGCCAAGGTCACGATGGTCAACGCTGCCGTCCATGCCACCGACCTGGCCGCCGACGTGACCGGACCGGAGGAACTGCGTGCCGACAGCGAGTGGAGTTACCTGATCTCGTTCCTGCCCGGGCTGAAGTCGGCGGGCGGCACCGAGTCGATCCTGCGCAACACGATCGGCGAGCGCGTGCTCGGCCTGCCCCCGGAGCCGCGGCTGGACAAGGGGATCCCGTTCAGCGAACTGCGCGCCAAGGAGAAGGAGCCAACGACCCGATGAACTTCGCGCTCACCGACGAGCAGGTGTTCCTGCGCGAGGCCGCCCGCGGATCGCTGTCACGTTTCAAGACGATCGAGGCCGCGCGCGACGCGCTCGAGGATGCCTCGGCACTACCCGACCTGTGGCCGATGGCCGTCGAGGCCGGATGGCCCGGACTGCTGGTGGATGAGGAGCACGGCGGCGCCGGCCTGGGAGGGTTCGACGCCCTGCTGGTGGCCGAGGAGTGCGGACATGTGCTCGCGGCGGTACCGCTGATCGGCCTGCTGCCGGCTACGGCGATTCTCGATGCCGCGGGCGACGAAACGCTTGCCGCCGTGGCCTCCGGCGCGCTGCGCCCGGCGTACGTTCCGGCGCGCCCGCCCAGCGAGCGCGAGCCGGGGTGGACGGTTGAGCCCGCGTCCGGGTTTGCCCGCTCCGGCGCGCCGCTCGCGGCTGCCGACGGCAACCAGATGACGCTCGACGGGAGCGTGTTCTTCGTGCCCGACGCGCCCGGCGCCGATCTGCTCGTGGTCGTGGCCATCGACTCCGGCGGTGAGCCGGTGGCAGTGGCGATCGAGGCCGGTGCCGACGGGGTCACCGTGGAGATCGTGATGCGCTATGACGCGACTCGCTCGCTGGCCAACGTCAGCTTCACAGGCGCCCGTGGCCGACGGCTCGACGTCGATGCCGGCGTGCTGGAGGACGCGTGGTACCTGGCTCACGCGCTGATCGCCGCCGAGTCGATCGGCGCCGTGCAGACGTGCCTGGACGTCAGCGTCGCGTATGCCAAGGAGCGCTTCACCTTCGGGCGCGCGATCGGTTCCTATCAGGCGGTCAAGCATGAGCTGACCGAGGTGCTGAGACGGTTGGAGAATTCACGCGGCCTGCAGTACTACGCCGGCTGGGCACGTCGGGATCAGCCCGAGGAGTTCGCGCTCGCCGCCAGTGCGGCGCGCAGCTCGGCCGGGGCGGCACTGGATTTCGCCGCCCGAGCGATGATCAACGTTCACGGCGGAATCGGCGCCACCTGGGAGCACGATGCGCCGCTGTTCTTCCGCCGCGCGCAGCTCTCGCGACGGCTGCTGGGCGGCACCCACGATGCGACCGACCGGGTGGCCGAGCAGACGCTCGCTTCCGCCGCGGCCGCCGCCGCGTAGGCAGCCGGCCGCCCGGCCGCACGGCCGCCCGGCCGCCGGTTCACGCTCGCGGTTGCTGGCGGGCGTGATCAGCTGGGCCTGCGGGCCTCGAGGATCCGGCGGAGCCGGTCGGCTTCGGCCTTGGTGAGGCGGTCCGGTGTGATCCGGACCGTCTCGTAGCCGATGTCCCGGTGGGCGGTATCGCGCTCGCGGTCGTTCTCGAATATGAGGCGGTCGCGGTGAAACGTCCAGCTGTCGAGTTCGACGATCACGCGTTCGGCTTCGAACAGGGCGTCGACCTCTCGGCCTCCGATCCTCGCGTTGATCGTCGGCATCGGGAGGCGGTGGCGTTTGATCCAGCGCGCGAAATCGTCCTCAAGCCTTGACCGGGTGGGGTTTTGCTCGGGGTCGATGAGTCGCCGGGCTCGCGAGCATCGACGCAGCAGCTCGCCCAGGCGGCTCGGCTTGAGTCGGTTGGCGACGCGGGCGTCGTTGATGACGCGGGTGAGCTGGCGGTCGGTCAGACGCGGGTTGATGTCGATGATCGTGCGCACGATTGTGGTCACCCGGATGCCGTAGTTGGTGGTGACGTCCGCGCGCGACAGCGTGCTGGAGCAGTGGGTGTGGATCCTGGGACGGCGCTTCTCGGTCGGCGCCGTCACCTCGGGCGTCCGCGGCCAGCGCCGAAGCCCCCACAGCGCAGCGGCGGAGTCATGGCTCAGAACAGCGTCGGGGCCGCAGGCCAGTACCGCCGCATCGGCCTGTGAGCAAGGGTCGGTGGGCACTGCACCAACCGCGTAGACCCCGGCGTGAACGGCGGTCAGGGTGCAGGCGTGCAGCCGCGCGGTGATCGCTCGCCTTGACAGGCGCAGGCCCAACAGCTGCGCGCGCGTGATGAAATTGTGCTGGCGACCCGCAATAGTCGATATAAGGGCACTCACAGGTACCTTTTCTCGCATTCTCCACAAGAGCCCGCAGCGCTCCTGCCATCACCCCCTGATAGGGTGAATCCGGATTCACCAGCGAGGTAGCTAGGGAGCGAGATGGTCACGAGCGAGACGATGGATCCCACGCGCACGGTGCTCAACCAGGCACCGCCGCTGCAGCCGGTGGACTTGTTCGAGGTCGACCTGGCGCTGCGAGAGGCCCTGCAACGCGAGGGCGGTGGCTGGGGCGCGCAGCACGCCCACGAGCTGGGAGCGCTCGCCGGCAGCGTCGAGGCTCGCGAGCACGGTCGCCGCGCCGAGCGCAACGAGCCGCAGCTGACCACCCACGACCGCTACGGCAACCGGATCGACGAGGTCGTCCTCGATCCGTCGTGGCACTGGCTGCTGGGCACAGCGGTGCGGCATTCGCTCCACAGCCTCCCGTGGCGCGATCCCCAGCCCGGGGCGCACGTCGTCCGCGCGGCGCTGTTCATGCTGTGGTCCAACACCAACGGGGGCGTGATGTGCCCCGTCTCGATGACCTACGCCGCCGTTCCGGCGCTCCGCGACGGGTCCGGGGAACTGGCCGCCGAATGGGAGCCGCGGCTGACGCTCCCGGACTACGACCACGGCGCCCTGGCGGGCATGGCGATGACCGAACGCCAGGGCGGGTCCGACGTTCGCGCCAACATCACCCGCGCCGAGCCGCTCGGCGATGGCAGCTATGAACTGCACGGCCACAAGTGGTTCTGCTCCTATCCACCGTGTGACGTGTTCCTGGTGCTGGCCCAGGCCCCGAGCGGTCTGTCGTGCTTTCTGGTGCAGCGGGGCGAGGGGATGGAGTTCCAGCGGCTCAAGGACAAGCTGGGAACGCGCTCGCTGCCGTCCTCGGAGGTCGAGTTCCGCGCCGTCCGGGCGTGGCTGGTCGGCGAGGAGGGTCGCGGCGTGCCGACGATCATCCGGATGGTCAACCACACGCGGCTGGACTGCCTGCTGGGCTCGACCACGAACATCCGCCGCGGCACGCTGGAGGCGATCCACCACGCCCGCCATCGCTCGGCGTTCGGGGCCAGGCTGGTCGACCAGCCGGCGATGCGTAACGTGCTCGCCGACCTCGCGATCGAGTCTGAGGCGGCGACCGTGACCGCGATGCGGGTGGCGCGCAGCTACGACGCGCAGGCGGATGGAGGAGGCTCGAACGGGCACCCGACGGCCGCCGAGGGTGCGTTCCGGCGCCTGGGCACCGCGGTGATGAAGTACTGGGTGACCAAGCGGGCGGCCGGACACTGCGCCGAGGCGCTGGAGTGCCTCGGCGGCAACGGCTTCGTCGAGGACTCGGGTATGCCGCAGCTGTACCGCGATGCCCCGCTGAACTCGATCTGGGAGGGTTCGGGCAACGTCGCCGCGCTCGACGTGCTGCGCGCGATCGTCTCAGACCCGGCCGGGTTGCCGGCGTTCCTGGACGAGTGCGAGCTGGCCGCCGGCGCCGAGTCGCGGTTGGACGCCCACCTGGTCCGCGTGCGCGAGCGCGTCACGGCGACGTTCGCCGGCTCCGATCCCGAGCAGCGGCTGTACGACAGCCAGTTCTCGGCGCGCGCGCTGGTCGAGGACCTGGCGGTCGGGCTGCAGGCCTCGCTGCTGGTGCGCCACGCCCCGGCGGCGGTCGCCGACGCGTTCTGCGCGGCCCGGCTGGACGGACAGGGCGGGCGTGGCTACGGAACGCTCCCGGCGGGGGTCGACGCCGCGGCGATCATCGAGCGGGCCCTGCCGGCAGACGGATGAGCGTCGTGCAGGGCAAACCGGGTGAGGGCGTGGGCGCCACCGTCACGACGACCCGGGAGCGGCTGCTCGCCGCCGCGCGGGAACTGATCGAGGAGGGGGGCTACGGCGCCGCCTCGGTGATCGCGATCGCCGCGCGGGCGGGGGTCGCCTCCGGCACGCTTTATCGCCATTTCGCCTCCAAGGAGGAGCTGTTCGTCGAGGTCTTCCGCGCCGTGTGCTCGGGTGAGGAGCGGGCGATGCGGGCCGCGGTGGCTGAGGCCGATGGCGAGCTCCCGAGCGGGTCGGCGCAGTGGCTGGAGACCGTGCTGGCCACGTTCGCGCGCCGGGCGCTGCGCAACCCGCGGCTGGCCTGGGCACTGATCGCCGAGCCGGTCGACCCGCGCGTGGACTCCGAGCGCCGGGCGTATCGCGCGCGCTATGCCGCGGTGATCGCCGAGGGGCTCCGCGCCGGGATCGCGTCCGGGGAGCTGCCCGACCAAGCCGTGGAGCTGACCGCGGCCGCCCTGGTCGGCGGCTGCGGCGAAGCGCTGGTGGGGCCGCTGGCGCCGCTGGCCCCCGACGATCCGCCGCCCGATGTGATCATCGCGGCGCTGCGCACGTTCGTGCGGCGGGCGATCGGCGCGGGGCAGTGATGAGACTGCCGACGGGCGACGCCGTGCGCAGCTCGCGCAGTGGACCGGTGACCACCGTGGTGCTGGACCGTCCCGAGCGCCGCAATGCCGTCGACGGGCCGACGGCAACGGCACTGGCCGACGCGTTTCGCGCGTTCGACGCCGATCCCGGCGCGGCCGTCGCAATCCTGCACGGGGCCGGGGGTACGTTCTGCGCCGGCGCCGACCTGAAGGCGATCGGGTCCGCTGAGGGCAACCGCGTCGACGAGCACGGCGACGGGCCGATGGGCCCAACCCGACTGCGACTGTCCAAGCCGGTGATCGCGGCGATCGCCGGCCACGCCGTCGCCGGCGGCCTCGAGCTGGCGCTGTGGTGCGACCTCCGCGTCGCCGAGGAGGACGCCGTGCTCGGCGTGTTCTGCCGCCGCTGGGGGGTGCCGCTAATTGATGGCGGCACGGTGCGCCTGCCCCGGCTGATCGGAGGCAGCCGCGCGATGGACCTG
>JBPCPC010000247.1:0-21399 GCA_050999585.1 Solirubrobacteraceae bacterium
CTTTTTGGCCCCGCTTGTGTGTTGCACAGGCGGGGTCTTCGTGTCTGCGGGCTTGAGTCAGATGATGCGTACGATGGTGAGCCGTCGTACCCCACGCGGGGTGGGAACTTCGACAGTGCCACCGGCGGCCTGACCCAGCAGCGCCCGCGCGACGGGTGACTCGGCTGACAGCTTGCCGGCGGGACGGTCGGCCTCGGTGGCACCCACGATCGTCCACGTCTGCACCTCGCCGGTATTCTCGTCGCGGACCTCGGCGGACTGACCGAAGGCAAACGTGTCACCGCCGGTCGCGGCGACGTCGACGACCACCGCGGCCCGCAGGCGCTGACGCAGGCGGGCGATCTTGGTCTCCAGCACCGCCTGATCCTCTTTCGCGGCGTGGTATTCAGCATTCTCCTTGAGGTCGCCATGGCCGCGCGCGGTGAGGATGCGTGCCGCAACGTCGCGTCGTCCCACCGTCTCGAGCTCGCCCAGTTCTGACTTGAGGGCGACGAGTCCTGCTTCGGTGATCGGCTCGCCGTCGCTGTTCGATGTACTCATCCACGCATTCTGCCACCCCGCATGGCGAGGCGAGGGTGGGAGTGCGAGCATGCACTCGGTGCAGGGCCTGATCCGCTACCTCCGCTCCAACCCGCAGTCGTTCGTCCTGCTTGTGATCTGCGTCGTGCTGGGGCTGGGTACGTTCGTGGCGGTGCTGATTGCGATTGCCGGCTCCAGTAATGGCATGCCGAGCGGCGAGCCGTCGGGGTTCATCTGGGCGCTGACGTCGGTGCTTCCGTAGGGCCCGAGAGGAGCAATTGACGGTCCCGGCGGCGTTTGGGCGCGCCTGACGCCACCTTCTCGCCCTCACGGACCATCAAATCAGGAGTAATTGCGACCTCTGCACCGCGGAGGTGATGCCGGCGCCGGCGCTGGCACGCGGCGGCCTTCAGCTCACCCGGTCCTCGCGCCGGACGCGGCCAAGAGCGGCCGGGCGAACGGGGGAGAGGCAATGCATCCCGCGCGGGGAAACCGACCCGACACGGCGCTCACGGTCGATGCGGACCGTTCGCCGATGCGGGTGGGGCTCCACCTCGGGCGGATCGCCGAGGATGTCGTCGGCGAGGCTCAGAAGGGCTCGCAGGCGTTGTCGTGAAGACTGGAACATATGTTCGTAAGACTAGAACGGCCGCCGGACGGAACCGATCACGAGCCCAGCGAGGACCAGACCTCGAGCTTGGTGGTGATCCGCTCCACGACCGCCGCGGTGAACTCGGAGGTACCCGCGTGGCCGCCGAGGTCCGGCGTCTTGACCCCGGAGGCGATCGTCTCCAGCGTCCCCTCGTAGATCGCCCGCGACGCGCGCTCGCAGGCGCTGCCATGACGATCGGCGGCGTGGCGCAGCAGCGCGCCGCAGGCCAGGATCATCGCCAGCGGATTGGCCAGATCCTTGCCCAGCAGCGCGGGCGCGGTGCCGTGCGGCGCTTCGGCCATCGCCACCGTGGTGTCATAGCCCTCGTCGAACGCGAGCAGGACCGATTCGGCCCCGGCGATCGAGCCGAACATCGGCAGCACCAGGTCCGACAGGCAGTCGCCATCGCGGTTCAGCGCCGGGATCACCAGCGGCACGTCGGTGGCGCCCGACAGCAGGCCGGCGTAGGTGGCGTCGATCAGCACCGGCTGGTAAGGGATCTCGGGATGGCGGGCGGCGGCAGCGTCGAGCTCCTCCTTCAGCATCCCTTCGTATGTGGGCGAAACCGTCCACTTGGGCCCGCCGTAGACGCGGGCGCCCATCTTCGCCGCGGTCCGGAACGCGTATTCGGCCACGGCGTGGCAGGTCGAGCGGGTGATCCGCTCGGTGCGCAGCGCCACCTCACCTGGGCTGCCGGGCTCGCCGTCGCGCGATTCGGCGGCGCCGTAGGCGTCCTCGACGGCCATCCGCACGACCGAGATCGGATGATGGACGCCCGCGATCGGTGCCACCCCGGGTAGTCGCCGGCCTGTGCGCACGATCACCTTGCCATCGACCTGCTCGCGCAGGATTCGGTTGGGCGAGCCCACGTCGCCGGCCCCCTCCGGCGTGATCGTGGCCGCCTTCAGCCCCAGGCCCGCGTCGCGCATCGCCGCCGCGGCCTCCTGCACCACCCGATTGGCGCTGTCCCGGCGACTCTCCAGCGAGAGGTCGTGGTGCAGCAGTTCCAGCTCGATCCCGAGCAGCTCGCCGTCCAGGACCCGCAGGGACTGCTCGAGCAGCTCCTGCCCGGTCTCGTCGCCGGCCATCACGACCACCTGGACCACCGCGGCGGGGTCGCCCATCGAGGTTATCGGGAGCGGGGTCGGACGAGGACAGCGCACCCGGCGGGAGGGGCACCGAGGGCACGGCCCCCCAAGGGGCGGCGCAGGCCCGGAGCCGCCGTCACGCGGACTCCGCTGTCGCCGCGTCCGCGCGAGGCAGCAGCTCGTCTGAGCGCTCGGCCAGCGCGCCGATCACCAGCGTCAGATGCTCGTCGAAGTCGACCCCCAACGCCTCGGCGCCCGAGGTCATGTCGTCGCGTGAGACAGCGGCGGCGAACGCCGGCGTCTTCATCTTCTTCTTGACCGACTGGGGCGTCATCCCCTCCAGCCCGGCGGGACGCACGTACGCGCAGGCCAGCACGAACCCGCACAGCTCGTCGACGGCGAACAGCGCCCGCTCCATCGCAGAATCGCGCGATACGCCGAGGTAGGTGGCGTGGGAGGCGACCGCTCGCACCAACGCGTCGGAGTAACCGCGCTGCTCCAGCTCACGCAACGCGTAGCGGGGATGGCCGGTCTCCAGATCGGGATAGCGCTCGTAGTCCAGGTCGTGCAGCAATCCGGTCAGGCCCCAGAGCTCCACGTCGCCGCTGAAGCGGGGCGCGTAGGCACGCATAGCGGCCTCCACTGCCAGCACGTGACGCCGCAACGAATCCGACTGAGTCCATGCGCAAAGGAGGTCCCAGGCCTGGGCTCGCGAATCCTGCGCCATGGCCGTTACCCTAGCTCAGAGCAAGGAGGCCGTCGCGCCTGCCTCCACCCCTTCGCCACCACCAGCTAGTCTCCGGGGCGCCCGACCGCAAACCGCGCAGACCGCCCCAGCCGCGGGTCTCGCGCAAGCCAACCGATCGAGGTCGATTCCCCTGGAGAAGTTCGTCATCGAAGGCGGTGTGCCTCTCTCCGGCACGATCACCCCCTCCGGCAACAAGAACGGCGCGCTGCCGATCCTGGCCGCTTGCCTGCTCACCGACGACGAGGTGATCCTGCGCAACGTGCCGCGGATCGCCGACGTGGAGGCAATGGTCACGCTGCTGGAGGCGCTGGGCGCGGGCGTGCAGTGGCTTGGTCCCGCCGAGGTGGCGATCGACGCCTCGACCGTGAACCGCGTCGACGTGGACCGCGAACTGGCCGAGCTGATCCGCGCCTCGTTCCTGCTCGCCGGCCCGCTGCTGGCGCGCTTCGGCTCGGCGCACATGCCGCCCCCCGGCGGTGACGTGATCGGTCGCCGCCGCCTGGACCCACATCTCGACGCGTTCCGCGCGCTCGGCGCCACCGTCGACAGCCGGGACCCCGCGATCGTGCTCACCGCCCCGACGCTGGGCCTGCGTCCCTGCGACTTCCTGATGGACGAGCCGTCGGTGATGGCGACCGAGAATGCGCTGATGGCGGCCGCGCTGACCCGCGGGACGACCGTGATCCGCAACGCCGCGTCCGAGCCGCACGTGCAGGATCTAGCGCGGATGCTCGAGCAGATGGGCGCCGCGATTGACGGCATCGGCTCCAACGTGATGACCGTCCACGGTCAGGCCTCACTTCGGGGCTGCACGCACGAGATCGCGCCCGACCACATCGAGATCGGGTCCTTCATGGCGCTGGCCGGAGTGACCGGCGGTGAGCTGATCGTCAAGGACACGCGGCCCGACGACCTGCGGATGATCCGGCTGGTGTTCGAGCGCCTGGGGCTGCGCTCCGAGGTGCACGGTCACGACGTGATCGTGCCCGCCAACCAGGAACTGCGCGTTCGCAATGATCACGGCGATCACAAGCCCAAGGTGGAGGACGGCCCGTGGCCGGCCTTTCCCGCCGATCTGACCAGCATCGCGCTGGCGCTGGCAACGCAGTCGATCGGCTCGGTGATCATCCACGAGAAGATGTTCGAGAACCGGCTGTTCTTCACCGACAAGCTGGTCAACATGGGCGCGGAGATCATCATCTGCGACCCGCACCGCGCGATCGTGGACGGCCCACGCCGGCTGCGCGGCGCGCGCGTGGAGTCACCCGACATCCGCGCCGGCATGGCGATGGTGATCGCCGCCCTGTGCGCCGACGGCGTGACCGAGATCGGGAACATCAGGCAGATCGACCGCGGCTATGAACGCATCGACGAGCGTCTGCGCGACCTCGGCGCGCGCATCACACGGCTGGAAGACGCGCCCGTAAACACGTGACCGAGGCCGACCGCTCCGGGCCGGAAGTGCCCGTCAGGGTCGACCGCATCCCCAGCGGCACGCGCGACGTGCTGCCCGATGAGATGCGCGAGGTGCGGGCGATGACCGACCGCATGCGCGCCGTGTTCGAGCAGGCCGGGTTCGGCGAGGTCTACACGCCGGCGCTGGAGTACGAGCAGACGTTTCAGCGCCGCAGCATTGCGGGCGCGGCGCCCGCCTATCGGATGTTCGACGAGCACGGCGGGGTGCTGGTGCTGCGTCCGGACATGACGATCCCGATCGCCCGGCTGGTGGCCACCCGCTATCAGAACATCGAGCCTCCGCTGCGCTTCTGTTACACGGCTCATGCCTATCGCGGCGTGCGGCCACAGCGCGGGCAATCGAGGGAGTTTCTGCAGGCCGGGGCGGAGCTGATCGGGGTCCCGGGCGCCGTCGGGACCGCAGAGGTGCTGGGCGTGCTGTGCGCGGCCCTGGATGCCGCGGGCCTGCAGAACTATCGCGTCGGCCTCGGGGACGCGTCGCTATATCCGTCGCTGCTCGATGCGTTCGGCACCCCAACCGAGCGCCAGGAGGTGATCCTCACCGAACTGGCCGCCGGGGACTTCGTCGGGGTCGACCGCGAGGTGCGTGCGCTGGGGCTCGCCGACGCCGACGCCGACCTGCTGCTGTCCCTCGCCCGCTCCCGCGGCGGTCCCGAGGTGCTGGAGGGGCTGGAGGGGCGGTTACACGAGGCCCTGGCCGGGATGCGCGAGGTCCATGCGCGTCTCGCGCCGGTGGTGGCCGCGCGGATCATCTTCGACCTCGGCCTGGTGCGCAGCCTCGGCTATTACACCGGGGCGGTGTTCCAGGTCTATGACCCCGCCCATGGGGTGCCGATCGGCAGCGGCGGGCGCTATGACGAGCTGCTGGGCTCGTTCGGCCGTCCGCTGCCGGCGGTCGGCTTCGCGCTCAACGTGGAGCGGCTGCACATCGCGCTCACCGGCGAAGAGCGACGACGGCGCGCATGACCGGACTCCGGATCGCCGTGCCCCGCGGGGCGTTGTTCGCCGATACGCTTGATCTCCTCGATCAGCTCGGGATTGACACGCGCGAGGTGCGCGACAACGACCGCAAGCTGCTGTTCGAGGACTCCGGAATCGTGACCATGAGGCCCTCCGACGTGCCGACCTACGTGGAGGCGGGTGCGGCGGACCTGGGGATCACCGGCAAGGACGTGTTGATGGAGCAGTCCGAACGCGACGTCTACGAGCTGTCAGACCTCGGCTACGGACGCTGTCTGATGGTGCTCGCCGGCGAGGCGGGGGAGGACCGCGCCGCCGAGGCGCTGCGCCGTCTGGGCGTAGTCCGGATCGCCACCAAGTATCCGCGGATCGCCGCCCACCACTTTCTCGCCACCGGACGCCAGGCCGAGATCGTGGAGGTCAAGGGCTCGGTCGAGCTGGCGCCGCTGACCGGGCTGGTGGAGGCGATCGTCGATCTGACGGCCACCGGCACCACGCTGCGCGAGAACGGCCTGGTGATCCGCGAGGAGATCGCCGTGTGCACCGCGCGGTTGATCGCCAACCCGGTCGCCCACAAGCTGCGGGCCGCCCAGATCGACGGACTGCTGGAGCGGCTCAGTGCAGTTTGAGCGCCTGACGCTGTCCGGCGACCCCGCGGCGCTCGCCTCCGAGCTGCGCGAGCTCGTACCGGCGCCGGCGACCGTGCAGGACGACGTCGCCGAGATCATCGCCCGCGTACGCGCGTCAGGCGACGATGCGCTGCGCTTCTACACCCGCGAGCTCGACACCGGCGGAACCACGCCGTCGGCGCTGCGGGTGCCCGACGCCGAACTGGACACTGCCGCCGATCGGCTCGACGATGCGCTGCGCGCCGGGCTGCGGCTGGCGATCGCCAACGTGATGCGCGTCGCCGAGGCGCTGCTGCACCAGGATCAGACCGTCAGCTTCGGCGGCCACGAGGTCAAGCTGCGCGAGGTGGCCGTCGATCGCGGCGCCGTCTACGTCCCGGGCGGGCGGGCGCCCTATCCCAGCACGGTCGTGATGGGCACGATCGTCGCCCGAGTGGCCGGCGTCAGGGAGATCGCGGTCTGCGCCCCGCCCGGAGCCGACGGCGAGCTCAACGCGGCCGTGCTCGGCGCCTGCCGTCTCGCCGGAGCCTCGGTCGTCTACCGCATGGGCGGCGCCCAGGCGATCGCGGCGCTGGCCTACGGCACCGAGACTGTGACCCCGGTCGACGTGATCGTGGGACCCGGGAACCTTTACGTCCAGGAGGCCAAGCGCCAGGTGTTCGGTCACGTCGGAATCGACGGGTTCGCCGGTCCCTCAGACCTGATCCTGATCGCCGACGCCGACGCCGACGCCGTCGGTGGGCGGGCCGGTGTCGACGTGCTGGCGCTGGACCTGCTCGCTCAGGCCGAGCACGGCGCCGGCTCGATCGTGGTCGCGATCTCGGACTCCGGCGAGCTGCTCGACGGGTTCGCACAGCGGATCGAGTCCGAACCGGAGGGCGAGGCGATCGTCCGTCTGGTGCAGGTTTCAGAGCTCGAGCAGGCGCTCTCGATCGCCGAGACATTCGCGCCCGAGCATCTGCAGCTGGCCGGCGCGGGAGCCGAGGCGCTCGCGCCGCGGGTTCGCCACGCCGGCTGCGTGCTGGTCGGCCGCGACAGTGGCACCGCCTTCGCTGACTACGTCGCCGGCTCAAACCACGTGCTGCCCACCAATGGGGCGGCCCGGTTCGCCTCGGCGCTCTCCCCGCAGCACTTCCGCCGGCGCATCAGCGAAGTGCGGATCGGCGACGGCGTGGCCGCGCTGGCCCGGGCGGCGGCGCCACTGGCCCGCGCGGAGGGATTCGAGCGCCACGCGGAGTCGATGGAGGCCCGCATTCGTGACAATGGGGGGTGATGAGCCGAACCGCCGAGATCGACCGCCGCACCGCCGAGACCGACGTGCAGGTTCACCTGGCCCTCGACGGCTTCGGCGAGGGCGAGCGCGACACCGGTGTGGGCTTCTTCGATCATATGCTTGACCTGCTGGCCCGGCACGGGCGCATGCAGCTGACCGTCAAGGCGCGCGGTGATCTGCAGACCGGCGCCCACCACACCGTCGAAGACGTCGGCATCTGCATCGGCCAGGCGCTGGACCAGGCGCTCGGCGACCGGGCGGGCATTGTCCGCTACGGCCAGGCGACGGTGCCGATGGACGAGTCTCGGGCCGCGTGCGCGATTGACATCTCCGGGCGGGGACTGTGCACGCTGCAGGCCGCGCTGCCTCCGGGAGCGATCGGCGACTTCGACTACGAGCTGATCGAGGAGTTCTTCCGCGCGCTGGCGGCCAACGCTCGCCTCACGCTGCACCTCACCGTCGAACGGGGAACCAATGCCCACCACGTGATCGAGGCGCTGTTCAAGGCGTGCGCCCGCGCGCTGCGGGCCGCCGCGGCGATCGACCCGACCGAGCGCGGCGTGCCCAGCACGAAGGGGACGCTGGTGTGAGGCGTGCTCCCGAGATCGCCGTCGTGGACTACGGGATGGGCAACCGCCGCTCGGTGCAGAAGGCGCTTGAGCACGTTGGCGCTGCGGTGACCGTCAGCGGTGATCGGACTCGGCTGCAGCACGCCGACGGCCTCGTGGTGCCGGGCGTCGGCGCCTTCCCGGCGGCGATGCGCAGCCTCACCCAGCTCGGGCTGGTCGAACTGATCCGCTCCCGTGGCGCCGACGGCACCCCCGTGCTGGGCATCTGCCTGGGTATGCAGCTGCTGTTTGACCGCTCCAGCGAGCTCGAGCCGAGCGAGGGGCTGGGGATGATCGCCGGGGAGGTGACCCAGTTGCAGACCGGCGGACTGCGGGTACCCCACATCGGCTGGAACGAGGTCGCCTTCGAGCGCCCCTCGCCGCTGACCGACGGGCTGCCGGCGAGCGGAACGGCCTTCTACCACGTGCATTCGCTGGCGGCGCGACCGGCTGACGAGGCCGACGTCGTTGGCAGCACCACCTACGGCGAGCGGTTCGCCACGATCGTGGCCCACGAGCGCGTGTTCGGGGTCCAGTTCCATCCGGAGAAGTCATCGGCGCACGGGCTGCGGATGCTGCGCAGCTTTGTCGAGCTGTGCGGGCATGGCCGATCCGCTGGGTCGCAGTGCAGTGGCCGTGGAGCCGCGGCCGTGCGCGCATGATCCTGCTGCCGGCGATCGACATCCTCGAGGGCAAGGCTGTGCGGCTGGCTCGCGGGAACTTTCACCAACGGACCGAGTACGACGCCGACCCGCTGGATGCCGCCCAGCGCTGGGCGAGCGACGGCGCCCGCCGACTGCATGTGGTCGACCTCGACGGCGCGCGCAGCGGTACCCCAGCCAACCTCGAGCATGTCCGCCGGATCGCCGCCGGCGTCGGGGTGCCGGTTCAGGTCGGCGGCGGACTGCGCACCCTCGATGCGGTGCGCGCCGTGCTGGAGGCCGGCGCCACCCGGGCGGTCCTGGGGACGGCCGCGCTGCGCGACGTCGACTTCCTCGACCAGGCGGTGGCCAAGCACCGCGATCAGATCGTAGTCTCCGTCGATGCCCGGCGCGGGCTGCTGGCGACGTCGGGCTGGACCGAGCAGACCGAGATCCCCGCTGAATCGGTGATCGAGGCCCTGGGTCGCCGCGGGGTCTCGCGGTTCGTGTACTCGAGCATCGAGCGTGACGGGATGCTCTCCGGCCCCGATCTCGAGGAGGTCTCGCGCATCGCGGGCGTCGTGCGGGGCACTTTCATCTACTCCGGCGGGGTGTCATCGTTGGCCGATCTCCGGGCGCTGGCGAGCCTTCGCCAGGTCAATCTCTCCGGCGTGATCGTCGGCACGGCGCTGTACGAGCGGCGCTTCGGGGTCGCGGACGGGCAGGCCGCGCTGGATGAGCGGCCCCCGGTAATGTCGCGTTCCAAAACTGGGCACTAGATGCACTACAAGCGCGTGATCCCCTGCCTGGATGTCAGCGGCGGCCGCGTGGTCAAGGGCGTCGGCTTCCTCGATCTGCGCGACGCCGGCGACCCGGTGGCGCTGGCCGCGCGCTATGACGGCGCCGGGGCCGACGAGCTCGTGTTCCTGGACATCACCGCGACCTCCGACAAGCGAGCGACAGTCGTAGACCTGGCCCGGCGCGCCGCCGACGAGCTGTTCATCCCGTTCACGATCGGAGGCGGCATCCGCTCGGTGCTCGACGCCCAGGCAGTGCTCGACGCCGGCGCCGACAAGGTGTCGGTCAACTCGGCCGCGCTGCGGCGACCTGAGCTGGTCCACGAGCTCTCCGGGCGCTTCGGCGCGCAGTGCGTGGTGCTGGCGATCGATGCCAAGCGGCGCGACGCCGATCCCGCGCACCCCACCTGGGAGGCCTACCTGGCCGGCGGGCGGACGCCCACCGGTCGCGAGGCGGTGCAGTGGGCCCAGGAAGGCGTGGAGCGCGGGGCGGGGGAGATCCTGCTCACCAGCATGGACCGGGATGGCACCAACGCCGGCTATGACCTGGCGCTCACGCACGCGGTCGCACAGGCCGTCAGCGTGCCGGTGATCGCCTCCGGCGGCGCGGGGCGCCTGGAGCACCTTTCACAGGCCGTGTGGGCGGGAGCCGACGCGGTGCTGTGCGCATCGATCCTGCATTACGGGCAGCACACGGTGCAAGAGATCAAGGATCGCCTCGCGGCAGACGGGATTGCCGTCCGGAGTGACAATTGAACTGTTGAGTCGCGACTGCGAGCGGGCCGCGGTTACGCGGCCTCTTCCACGTAGCCGGCCGCGGCGCACGTATCGCAGTACGCGGCGGGCGGAACGCGCGGCTCGTAGCAGCCGGGACGGCAGCAGGTAGACGACCGCTTGGGCCGGCCCCGACCGATGCGGGCAGCAGCGGCATCCTTGAGCTCTTCGCGCATGCGATCGAGCTCTGCCGCGTGCTCCGCGCAGAACCGACGGCCCTTCTCGGCCGCTTGCTGGCAGTGGCTTCCACTACGACAACGCATAGACGGTGTACTATAGCAGCGGCAGGGCGGCGCCGGGCGCCGATCGGTTACTTGCGGCCTGTCCCGCGGCGCCTGGCCGGGTGCTTCACGCGGCGGCGTGCCGTCGGATGATGGCGTTGTGACGCGCGCGTGTGCTTTCGGCGCGTGCCCGTTGCGCGCCGGCTCGCGGCGCCTGTGGAACGGTGACGCTGGGCGGCGGCGCGGTTTGCCTCGCTTGCGTGGGTGCCTCGCGCGCAGCGCGTGGTGGGCTGCCGCGCGACGCTGTTGGGGCAGCAACTGGTAGATCCGTGAGTAGCCGACCAGGTAGATCGCCTGGTAGTCGGCGATGATCGGGTTAAACGCACCGTCTGGGAACGAGAACACTTGACGTCCGGTGCCGGCGTTCAGGCCCGCGGTGGTCTTGGTGCCCAGGTCTGAGTAGTAGACGACGTTTCCCAGCACTGTCGCCGAGCCCGAGATCTTGCCCCCGGCGGCATGGCGCCACCGGACCGCACCGGACTGGGCGTTAAAGGCGTAGAAGTTGCCGTCATAGGACCCGATGTAGACCGTCGGTCCGAGGCCGGCGGGACTGGCGACCGCCGGTGAGGCGTACACGTAGGCGCCCGTCGCGGTCGCCCACGCGAGCGCTCCGGTGCGGGCTCCGAATGAGTACACCCGTCCGTCGGTGTTGCCCAGGTAGACGCGGCCGAACGCGACCGCGGGCGTCGAGTAGAACTGGCCCGAGCCGAAGCCGAAATGAGCGCCGTCGGTGCCAACCGCCCACACCTGGCGGCCGTCGACGGCGCGCACCGCATACGCCCGGCCGGCGTAATCGCCGAAGTAGAGCACGCCATTGACCAGCGCCGGCCCACCCTTGATCGCGCCGCTGGCGTGATATGTCCAGTACAGGTGGCCGTTGCGAACATTGCGCGCGTAGAGGTTGCCGGCCTGATCGCCGAAGTAGACCGTCTGGCCGCTGACGATCGCCGAGGACTCGCTGCCGGCGCCGAGCGGCCGGGACCACAACACGCGTCCGGTCTTGATCGACAGCGCGACGAAGCGGCCGTTGCCCGGCGAGCGTCCATGCATGGACAGCACCGGCATCAGCACCTCTCCGGCCTCGGCCGCGACCGCCGGCGTGGCCGCCGCGAGCGAGCCCACCTGGCGGCGCAACTGCACCCGGCCGCTGCTCAGGCTGACCGCGGCCGCCGAACCGTTGTCATCGAGCAGGAACAGGCTCTCGCGGTAGATCGACGGCGGGAACTCGAGCAGCGCGCGGTCGTTGAGCCGCCAGCCGACGCGCAGCGGCGGTCGCAGGTTCGCCGGCGCGGCGAAGAAGCGCGTCCGCCCGGGGGTGAACCCGTACCACGGCCACGAGAAATTATCGACGACCCGCCGCGTGTGTTTGGGGGCCGCCGGCGTCGTCGTCGAGGGACGGGTGAACTGGAGGTTGGGGTGCGAGACGTTGCCGGGCTTGTGCAGCAGCACGACCGCCGCGGCCACACCCAACGCCACCAGCACAACCGCAGCCGCGACGAGTCCGCGCCGCAGCCACCGCCGCGGAACAGGGCTTGGCATGGCGGCGAAGCTAAGCAGATCGGTTTGGCCCCCGACGCCGCGTCAGCGCGCGATCATGCCGGTGTGCGCACTCCATCCGCAGCGGAGCTGATCGACCGCCTGGCCGAGCTGCCCGTGGGGCGCACCCTGCTCGGTGCCCTCGGCGAGGCCGACGGCGTCTACCTGGTCGGCGGGGCCGTGCGTGACCTGCTGCGCGGCGCTGCACCGGCCGACCTGGATCTCGTCGCCGACCGCGACATCGCTGCGCTGATCGGACAACTCGGGGTCCCCGCGCGGGCGCACGATCGCTTCGGGACGGCCACGGTCAGCCTCGGCGGGACGCGCTTCGATCTCGCCCGCGCGCGGCGGGAGCGCTATCCCCATCCGGGCGCACTGCCCGAGGTTCAACCGGCACCGCTCGGGGAGGACCTGCAGCGGCGCGATTTCACTGTCAACGCGCTGGCGCTGGCGCTGGGCGGCGCACGCCGGGGCCAGCTGCTGGCCGTTTCCGGAGGGCTCGAGGACCTGGACGGCGGGCTCCTGCGGGTGCTTCACGACGACAGCTTTCACGACGACCCGACGCGGTTGCTGCGCCTGGCGCGCTACATGGCACGGCTAGGTTTCACGCCCGACCCGCACACGGCGGCACTCGCCGGCGAGGCGATCGCCGCCGGAGCGCTGGCGACGGTTAGCGGTGCCCGGCTCGGGGCTGAGCTGCGCCTCACGGCCGGCGAGCCCGATCCGGTGGCGGCGCTGTGGCAGCTGCGCACACTGACGCTGGACAGCGCGCTGATTCCCGGGTTCGGGCTGCGCGATCCCGCGCTGGCGTCCCGGGCGCTGGCGCTGCTGCCCCCCGACGGGAATCGGGCGGCGCTGGTGCTGGCAACGGCCGCGCGGGACGTCGCCCCATCCGTACTGGAGCGCCGGCTCGGAGAGCTGGCCTTCGAAGCCGGCCAGCGCGACGTGATCCTCGTCGCCGCACGGCGAGCTCCGATTCTGGCTCAGGAGCTCGATCGGGCGCGCGAGCCGTCGGCGATCGCCGCCGCGGCCGCTGGTGCTCCGGTCGAACTCGTGGCATTGACCGGGGCGCTCGGCCCAGAGGAAGCCGCTCGGCGCTGGCTGCAGCAGCTGCGCGACGTCGGGCTGGAGATCGGCGGCGACGACCTGGTCGCCGCCGGGATCAGGCCCGGACCGTCGGTTGGGGCGGGGCTGCGCGCTGCCCTGGCCGCCAAGCTCGACGGTCGCGTCCAGGGGCGTGACGCGGAGTTGTCCGAAGCGCTGCGCGTGGCCGGCGAGGGCGGTTGACCGGCGAGAGCGGTTGACCGGCGAGGGCGGCTGACCGCGGCGCGAGCTACGCCCCGCGGCGGGTGCTGGCCTGCGGGAACTCGTTCACGCTGCTGGCCGGGGTCGAGTTCTGGTTGACCGAGTAGGTACCGGTCGTCGGCTGCAAGTTCATCCCGGTGCCACCGTCGCTGCCGATCACGTTGCCCGAGATCTGGAAGCTCTCCAGAGCCTGGCGGCTGCCCTCGCGAGTTCCGGCGACGAAGATCCCGGCCGCGGTCATGTTGGAGATCGAGTTGTCGGTCCACTTGCTGGTACCGGCGCTCGCGTCGTACTGAAACCAGGCCAGGCCGATGCCGCCGTCGGAGATGCGGTTGCCCGAGATCGTGTTGTCGCTGTAGCGGACCGAGACGCCGTCATTGTTGAAGTGACTGATCGTGTTGTCGGTGATCGTGGCGTCGGTCACCTTGACGTAGATCCCGTGGGTCCCGTAGTCATACGCGGGATTCAGACCGGTGCTGGAGATCGTGTTGCCCGTCACGAGGTAGTCGTTGCCACCGGCCGGGTCTCCTGGCGCGCCGGCGCTGTAGCCCAGCAGCATGCCCGAGTCGCCGGTGTAGGCAATCGTGCTATCGGCGATCGTCCAGTTGTCGCCCTCGGCGTTGACCCCGAGGTCAGCGTGTTCGATCGTCATGTTCAGGAGCGTGATGCCGTTGCCGTCGCCCTGGAAGCCATTGCCGGAGTCCCCGCTGCCGCCACCGAGGGCCAAATTCTGAAACACCAGGTTGTTGTCGCTCTTGAACCAGACGCCCTGGGTGATCGTGGCCTGGCCCTGACCGTAGGAGCCGAACGTGATCGGAGCTGTGCTCGTGCCGGATGCGGACACGCCCCAGCCGGGCATCAGGGCGTCGTCGCCGAACGAGGCGCCGCCCTGGAAGAGAATCGCGTCACCGGGCTTCAGATTTGCCCGGTCGGCCTGCTCGACGGTCCGCCAAGCGTTGGCGGGGCTGGTGCCCGAGTTGGAGTCAGAGCCGGTGGGGGAGACGTAGTACGTTTGCCCGGTCGGCGCTGGGACCGTGATGTGCGTGGGCGCCTGGACCGTGGTGGCACCCGGGGCGTTCGTCTGTCCAGGACGCCGGATCTGTACGTGGCGTCCACGGTGCCGGCGCGTTGTGCCGGCGCGCCGCGTGCGATGGACGCGGTGGTGCCGGTGGTGGACAGACTTGGATGACGACTTCGCAGGGGCGTGGGCGAATGCGGCGGCCGGGAGCAACAGCGAGATGATGACCGCGGCAAGCACGCGGAGGAGGTTGATCGGGCGCATGTCCTAGGTGTCGGGCGTGGCCATCCGTCTCCCAACGATGGCCGGCCGTAGTGGACGAACGGTCGACGCGCGGCCCCCAGGCGTCCACCGCACGTCCAGCAAGCGTCCATTAGTCCGTCCGCAGGGGGCGGCGGCGTAGTCGCCTAGAATCGCCGCCGATGACGGTCAAGGAGGTACTGCGCCGCGCCCACAGCCTCGTCAGCGCCACCATGCTCCTGCCGCTGCTGCGCCATGAGCGGCGCCATCCACCTGACGTCCTGTCCGAGCGTTGGTCGAGTACGCAACGGCGCTGCGCTGGATCTCGGAGCGCTATCCGCGCACGCTGCTCGACGTGGGGCCCGGGGTCAGCTCCTGGCCGCATCTGCTCGGGGCCGCGGGGATCCGCGTCACCGCGCTGGACCAGATCGACTCCTACTGGGGTCAAATGGTCTTCAACCGCCATTACGAGATCACTCGCGGCGACATCACGCGCCCCGAGCGCGGGCCCACCTTCGACATGGTCTCGTGCATCAGCACGCTGGAGCACATCCCCGACCACCGAGCCGCGGTGCGCGGGATGATCGACTCGCTGCGCCCGGGCGGCGTCCTGGTCCTGACCTGCCCGTACAACGAACACGACTTCTATGACAACGTCTACTCGCGGCCAACGGCCTCCTACGGGTCCGACTACCGGTTCATCGCGCGGCAGTACTCGCGACGGGAGCTCGACGCCTGGCTCCAGGACACCGGGGGAGAACTGATCGAGATCGAGCGCTGGCGCTTTTTCACGGGCTCGTTCTGGACCGAGGGTGAGCGGATCGCGGTGCCGACCGCGGCCTCGGCCGACGAACCCCACCAGCTCGGTTGCTTCCTGATCCAAAAGCCGGCGTCCACTCCGTAATGGGCGGTCGGTCCGACGTCTGACTCGGCACGCGCGTTTCGCCCGCTGGGCGAACACTTTGCGATTGACCTGCCGGGCGCCCGGGTGGTGTTCACCACGCGCCGCGGCGGGCACTCCGGCGGTCTGTACGAGAGCCTCAACCTCGGCTTCGCGACCGACGACGACCCGGACGCGATGGAGCGCAACCGCGCGAGTCTGCCGGCGGCGATCGGGTCCCCGCCACCGAGCTTCGTCTACCAAGTGCACGGCGCCGAGGTGCGCCGCATCATCGCCGCGCCGGCCCCCACGGATCGTCCGCGGGTCGACGGCCAGGCCACGAACGTGGCCGGCGTGGCGATCGCGGCGCTGGTCGCCGACTGCCTGCCGGTCGCGATCGCCGGTCAGGGTGCCGTCGCGATGCTGCACGCGGGCTGGCGCGGACTACGGGCCGGAGTGCTCGCGGCTGGGGTACGCGCGCTCCGTGAGCTCGCTCCGCACCCGCCCGCCGACGGCCTGCTGGCCGGCGCGATCGGGCCGGGGGCCGGTCGGTGCTGCTACGAGGTCGGCAACGAGGTCCACGCGCAGTTCGCCGAGTACGAGGACGTCCATCACGGGCGCAAGCTCGATCTCAAGGCGATCGCCCGCCACCAGCTGGTCGAGGCCGGGGTCGCCGAGGTGCACGACATCGGGCTGTGCACGCTGTGCGCCCCGTCGGGGCTCCTGTTTTCGCACCGGCGTGATCACGGGATCACCGGCCGCCAGGCGGGCGTCGCATGGTTGATCTAGTTCACGGCCTGCAGGCCGAGACGGTGCGCGCCAACCTCGAGCGCGTGGGCGAGCAGATCGAGGCCGCCGGGCGCGACCGGGCGGGCGTCGAGGTGCTCGCTGCCGTCAAGTACGTGCCCGTCTCAGAGCTCGGCGCGCTGGCCGAGGCGGGGGTCAGAGTCGTCGGCGAGAACCGCGCCCAGGATCTGGTCAGCAAGACCGAGGCGATGGCCGGCGCGTTCACCTGGGACTTCATCGGCCACCTGCAGAGCCGCAAGCTGCGCGACATCCTGCCCCGCGTGCGCTACATCCACTCGGTGGCATCCGATTCCGTGCTGGCCCAGCTGGCCCGCCACGGTACGCCGCAGACGCGGGTGATGATCGAGGTCAACGTCGCCGGCGAGGCGGGCAAGAGCGGGATCGCGCCGGCTGAGCTGGAGGGGTTTATTCAACGCTGCCCGGTGGCGGTCGTCGGCCTGATGACGATGCCGCCGCTGGCTCGGCGCCCCGAGGACAACCGCCCGCATTTCGCCGCTCTGCGCAAGCTCGCCGAGCGCCACGGCCTGGCTCAGCTGTCGATGGGCACCAGTCAGGACTACGGTGTGGCACTGCAGGAGGGGGCCACGATCGTGCGCCTCGGTACAACCCTGTACGCCGCCGCGTCATAATCACAAGCAGGGAAATCCTCCCCCCGTAGCGAAAGACCCCTTCGCACATGGCCTTTAGAGACAGCTGGCACCGCACCCTCGTCTACTTCGGACTCGCCGAAGACGAGGTCTATGACGACGATGACCTCGAGCCCTACAGCGAGCCCGAGGTCGACCTCCAGGACAGCTACCGCGAACGTCCCAACGTGCGCAAGCTCAGCTCCCGCCGTCGCCGCGACGAGATCGACGACATCTTCGCCGACGATGCGGTCAGCGAGCGCCGGACCACCTCGCTGCGGCCGGTCGGCGGAGGCGGAGGCGCGAATCGCCCCGGCAACGGGCGCGCGGGCGGCGACGTGCGCGTGCACGTAGTCGCTCCGCGCAGCTTCAACGACGTGCAGGACGTCGCCGACAAGTTCAAGGAAACGATCCCGGTGATCCTCAACCTGCAGGGCACCGACGCCGATCTGTCCAAGCGCCTGATCGACTTCTCCAGCGGGCTCACCTACGCGCTGGACGGGGGGATGCAACGGATCGCCGACAAGGTCTTCCTGCTCACTCCGCGCAACGTCGAGGTGTCCGCCGAGGAGCGAGCCCGGCTCGTCGAGAAGGGCTTCTACAACCAGTCCTGACCGGATCCGATGGTCCTCCAGGACGCCGATCCTGCGCCGCCCGCCGACGCAGGTAGATTTGGTGAGATGAAAGTCGGTCTGATCGGCGCAGGGAACATGGCCCGCGCGATGGCGCGGGGCTGGGGCGACCCGGTGCTGGCCTCGGATTCGGGCTCTGGGCGGGCCGCGGCGCTGGCCGCCGAACTGGGGGGCACGGCGGCCAGCAGCCTGGAGGTGGCCCAGCAGGCCGATCTGGTGGTGCTCTGTCACAAGCCCTACCAGTTGCGTGCCGTCGCCGAGGAGCTGACCGGTCAGGTCAAGGCAGTGGCGTCCGTCCTGGCGGCGACGCCGATCGGCACCCTGCAGGACCACTTTCCCGGCGTGCCCGTGTTCCGTTTGATGACCAACACCCCGGTCGAGGTCAGGCGCGGGATCATTTGCTATTCGCCGGCCCCCGACGTCGACCCCGCGCTCGAGCGCGAGGTCGTTGCTCAGTTCGAGCGGCTCGGCTGGGTGGCGACGATCGAGGAGCGACTGATGGACGCAGCGACGTCGGTGATGGGAGTCGGGCCGGCCTATCTGGCGCTGGTCGCCGAGGCGCAGGTCGACGCAGCCGTCCGCCACGGGCTCAAGCCCGATCTGGCTGGCGCGCTGGCCGCCGAGACGATGGCCGGCACAGCGGAGCTGCTCAAGCGGCGCGGCCACGACACATTGACCGTTCGCCGGGAGGTCACCTCGCCCGGGGGCTCGACCGCCCGGGGTCTGGATGCGCTCGAGCGCGGTGGGCTGCGCGCGGCGTTCTCCGAAGCGACGGACCGCGTGACGCAGGGCCCGGTTCCGGCCGGCGGGCGCTGATGCTGGTCCTGGCCACGACGCGCACGGACGTCGCCAACTACGTCAGCGCGCTGTTCGAGGTCTACATCGCGCTGATCTTCATTTACATCCTGCTCAATCTGCTGTTCTCGTTCGGGATGCACACGCCGTACTCGCGTTGGACTGACGCGGCGTTGAACTTCCTGCGTGACGTGTGCGAGCCCTACCTCCGGGTGTTTCGCAAGTTCATTCCGCCGTTGGGCGCGTTGGACCTGTCGCCGATGATCGGGATCATCGTCCTGTACATCGCGCGGACGCTGCTGTCCAACGCGATCGCCGGCTGAGCCCGCGGTGACGATGACGCAGACGTCGGCGACGTCGGCGACGCGGGCGCCTTCGGCGCGGCGGGCGCCCGCGCTGGCCCGTGCGCTGGCGCTCGCCGGCGTGGTGGTGCTCGTCGATCGCCTGACCAAGCATGCGGTCAAGTCGGGGATCGCCGTCGGCGACGTGCACAAATTCCTGCCGGGCATCCAACTGGTGCACTACCGCAACACCGGCGTCGCCTTCAACTTCCTCTCCGGCGGCGGGGCGATCGTCGTGATCCTGACCCTGGCGGCGCTGGCCGGCCTGCTCGTCTACTTCTTCCTGCGCCCCAACCGCCGCGGGCTGTGGGTGCCGACCGGCCTGCTCGTCGGCGGTGCGCTCGGCAACCTGCTCGACCGCTTGATCAGTGGGTCGGTCACCGACTTCATCAAGCTGCCGCTGTGGCCCGCGTTCAACGTCTCCGACATCGCGATCACGGTCGGGGTCCTGGCGCTGCTGTACGTGCTCGAGGGTCCGTCGGCGCGCCCACGCCGGTCGTGACCGACCGTGGCTGACGGCCGCCTCGAGCTGTCGGTGCCCGGCGACGCGGCCGGTATGCGGCTCGACCGCTTCCTGTCTGAGCCGATGGGCTCCCGGGCGCGCGCCCAGGCGGCGATCGACGCCGGTCAGGTGAGCATCGACGGGCGCCTGCGCGCCAAGGGCCACGCCCTCCGCGTCGGCGAGGTGATCATCGTGCACGCGCCGGAGAGCGCGCCGGCGCCGGCGGGCGAGGAGCAGCCCGCCGCCTACGCGATCGCCCACGAGGACCACCATCTGCTGATCGTCGACAAGCCGGCCGGCGTGGTCGTGCACCCGGCGCGCGGCCACCGGACCGGGACGCTCGCGCAGGCGCTGGCCGGACGGGCGGCCGGGGGTGAGGAACCGTGGCGGGCCGGAATCGTGCATCGCCTGGACCGCGACACTTCTGGCCTGCTGGTGATCGCGAAGTCAGACGAGGTGCACCGTGCGCTCAAGGCGGTGCTGGCCGGGCGTGAACTCCGTCGCGAGTATCTGGCGCTGGTCGACGGCCACCCGTCGGCTCGGACCGGGACGATTGACGCGCCGATCGGCCGCGACCGCCGGGATCGGTTGCGGATCTCGATCGACACCGATGCGCCGCGCGAAGCGCGCACGCACTTCGAGCTGCAGCAACAGCTTCCGAGTTCGGCGCTGCTGCGGGTCACCCTGGAGACCGGTCGCACGCATCAGATCCGCGTCCACATGGCGGCGATCGGGCATCCCGTGTCGGGCGACCCCCAATACGGCAAGGCCGGAGAGTACGGACTCTCGCGGCAGTTCCTGCACGCTGCACGGCTCGCGTTCCTGCATCCGGTCACCGGCGAGCCCGTCGACGTCTGCTCGCCCCTTCCCGAGGAGCTACGCCGGGCGCTGGCGGCGGCCGAGGCTCACTGATCGCGCCCCTGGTTCACTGTGAGCACGCGGTCCCGGTTACAAAAAAGGCGAGGCGGCCCGTCCAAAGCCGCCCCGCCGTCCCGCTTGCGAACCGATCCACCGGAGGTAGGGGAAGGGAGGTCCGGCTCGCGCTGCGAATCGCCGCCCGTGATAGGTGGCGGAGACTCGCATTGTCCTGTAACGAGAAGCATGCCCGAAACTTGCGTAGACTGACCCGAAGTCCTGTTTTCTATCCCGCTGTGAGCGAGGACCGCGACCCTGCCCCGGATTGACCGGGGTGCGCGGGCACCGGCCCGGCGGATATCAGCCTTCACATCAGAATCGCAAGGGAGCAGTAACCGTGGCTCAGATCGGCATCAAAGAGCTGCTGGAGGCCGGTGTTCATTTCGGTCACCAGACACGCCGCTGGAACCCCAAGATGCGGCGCTTCATCTTCGGAGAGCGCGATGGCATCTACATAATCGACCTGTTGCAGACTGATGCGCTGCTGGACGCCGCGCGAGAGTTTGTCTCCGGCGTCTCGCGAGGCGGCGGCACGGTCCTATTCGTGGGCACCAAGAAGCAGGCCCGCGACGCGATCAAGGACACCGCCGAGGCGTCCGACATGCCGTACGTCAACCATCGCTGGCTCGGCGGTCTACTGACCAACTTCCAGACGATCTCGTTGCGAATCAGGCGTCTGCACGACCTCGAGCGCTATGAGACCGAGGGTCAGTTGTCGCTGCTGCCGACTCGCGAGCGGATGGCGGCCCAGGCCGACCTGGCAAAGCTTCGCGCCAACCTGGGTGGGGTCAAGAACATGCAGCGGGTTCCCGACGCGATGTTCGTGATCGACCTCAAGACCGAGGCGATCGCGGTCCGCGAGGCGCAGCGGCTGCGGATCCCGATCATCGGGTTGGTGGACACCAACTGCGATCCGGAGGGGATCGACTTCGTGATCCCCGGCAACGATGATGCGATCCGCTCATGCGCCGCGATCTCCGGCGCGATCGGTGACGTCGTGGCCCAGGGGCACAACATGTTCCGCGCCGAGGAGGAACGCGCCCGCCTGGAGCGAGAGCGTCAGGAGGCCGAGGAGCGCGCCCGCCGTGAGGCCGAGGAGCAGGCCCGCCGCGACGCCGAGGAGAAGGCGCGCCTGGAGACCGAGGAGAGGGCCCGGGCCGAGGAGGAGGCGGCGGCAGCCGCAGCTGCTCAGGCGACCCCGGCCCCGGCTGCGCAGGCGCCGCCTGTGCAGGCGACCCCGGCCCCCGCCGCACCTGAGCCACCGGCGCCGGCCGCGGCGGCCCCCCCTGAACCACCGGCGGCACCCGCGCCGGCCGCGTCGGCCCCCGCTGAGCCACCGGTGGCACCCGCGCCGGC
>JBPCPC010000226.1:0-3659 GCA_050999585.1 Solirubrobacteraceae bacterium
CAAGCCCACCACCAGCTCTGGCCCCCGTCTCTCCCGGCGCGCCCCCAGCGCGTCGGCCCCCGCGCGGGCGGCAGCCAACGGCACCCCCCACGGCTCCGCCGGGGACTCGATCCCGCCGAACAGCCGATCGACGCGGTCATAGTCCAGCCGCGCGTCGGAGCGGATCACCGAGCGGTACATCGCGGAGCTGCGCACTCCTCGCGGGCCGATCGTCATCTCGACCGTCACGGCCGCACGCTCGGCGCCCTCCACCAGCGAGCAGGCCGCATTGGACAGCGGCCCCGGGAGCATCGGCTCGACGGCGCCCGGGACGTACACGCTGGTCCCGCGGCGGTAGGCCTCGCGGTCGACCAGCGAGCGCGACGGCACGTAGGCGGCGACGTCGGCGATGTGCACCCACACCCGCCAGCCCCCGCCGTCGACCGTCTCGGCGGAGATCGCGTCGTCGAAGTCGCGCGCGCTCGTCGGGTCGATCGTGAACGTCGCCAGCTCGCACAGATCGCGGCGTCCTGAGAGCTGCAGCGGGGTCTCGGACGCCGCACGGGCCTCGCGGTCGACCGCCGGGTCAAACCGACGGCGCAAGCCACGGTCGAGCATCAGCGCCTCGATCACGTCGCGGGCAACGTCCGGTCGACCGAGCTTGCGCGCGATCCTGGCCCGGCGGCCGCCCCCGCCCTTGCTGCGGCCACCTGCGCCCGGCTCACCGAGGAGCACCAGATCCCCGAGGTCATAGCGCTGGTCCCGGCTGACAACGGTGCGCGGGCCGGGCCCGAAGAACGGCTCGACGACGAGAAACTTGCCCTGTCGCGCGAGGACCCCGACCCGGGACACGCTCTCACCGCCGGCGGAATCCGGTCGGGACCCGCCCCGGCTGACCCCGCCGTGGCGCGCCGGCGCCGGGCTCAATGCAGCTCGGCGGCGACCGTGCGCTCAGCCACCTGGAGCGCCGGATCGCGGTGGGCGTGCGGCTTGTCGAAGTTGGTGTAGGCGTACACGTTGGGCTGGATCCCCGCGCCGCGGTTGACGCCGCCCCCGCCGAGGTTGTGCCCGTTGGGCGTGAAGTACTCGCCGACGGTGAAGTCCAGGGCGCCGCCGTTCTGCAGCGGTTGGATCTCCTGGAACACGCCCTTGCCGTAGGTGCGGGTACCCACGACCTTGGCCCGACCGCGGTCCTGCAGGGCGCCGGTGACGATCTCAGCAGCCGATGCCGTGTTGCGGTCGACGAGCACCACCAGCGGAACGGTGGTGGGGATCGCACCGCCCTTGGCCATGTACACCTGGCGCGGCTGGGTGCGACCGTCGGTGGAGACGATCGTGCCGTCGGGGATGAAGATGCTGGCCACGTTGACCCCCTCCTCGAGCAGGCCGCCGCCGTTCTCGCGCAGGTCGAGGATCAGGGCGCGCCCGCCCTCGCGGCGCACTCGGTCGACCTCGGCGCGGACCTCGGCACCCGAGCCCTGGGTGAAGCTGGTCAGGGCCACATAGCCCAGCTTGATGCCGTGGTCATTCAGGATCCGGCCGGAGACGACCGGCACGGTGACGTCGGCGCGCACCACCCGCACGCTGCGGGTGCGGGTGCCGCGCCGGACGGTGAGCAGCACCGGGGTGCCGGCCCGTCCCTTGATCAGCGCCGATGAGAACGCCTCTGAGCGGTTGGCCAGCGAGGTCGAGCCGGCATGCGTGATCAGATCGCCGGTGGCCAGGCCGGCCCTGGCGGCCGGGGAGCCCTGGAACACATCGAGGACCAGCAGCCCCGGTCGCTCCTTCTTGATGTCGATCCCGATCCCGCTCAGGTGCGGATTGGTCTCGTCCTGGAACGAGCTGTAGTCCGACGGGTCGTAGTAGTGCGAATACGGATCGCCCAGCGAGGCCACCGCCGCCGTCAGTCCCTGGTTGACCAGCTGGGTGCGGTCGACCTTGCGGTAGTAATCGTTCGAGAGCAGGCCCAGCACCTGATTGACGAGCTTGTCGCTGGAGCTCTGGGAGACGAACGCACTGCGCAGCGGGCCCGGCAGCCAGCTGGGATGGCCGCCGAACCACAGCCCGATCACGAGCATGATCACCGCGGCGAGGATCGCCGCCGCAACGCGCGGGGTGCGAGAACGGGGCGCGAACATCGAACGTTTAGGGTAGCCGGACCGCCCGCCGGGATCGATCCCCGGCCGCGGCGGCTAAACCCGCAGGAAGCGCCGCAGCGACAGGCCCGAGCCCAGCGCCGAAACCATCACGCCCGCGACCATCAGCACCGCGATCAGCGCGGTGAACGAGATCGTGCGCGGCGCTGCGATCAGGGTCCAGTTGTTGGCCAGCGGATCCAGCAGCGCGACCTTGGTGACGCCGAGGACGACGATCGCCAGCAGCGCGCCGGCGGCGCCGACGACCACGCCCTCGATCACGAACGGCCAGCGGATGAACCAATCCGTCGCCCCTACGAGCTTCATGACTTCAACTTCCCGGCGGCGCGAGTACAGCGACAGGCGGATCGTATTGGCGATCAGCAGAATCGAGGCGAGGATCAGCAGCACGGTCAGCGCCGCCGCGGTGATCGTCACCAGATTGGTCACCTCGAGGATCTTCTTGGTGTCGTTGCGCCGGTTGGAGACGCTCTGGATCGCCGAATCGATCGTGCCTGAGCTGCCGCCGGCGCCCGGCGGGGTCAGGACGTTGCGCACCGACAGCACGTTCGCCGGGTTATCGGGGATCACGTGGAAGGTGTCGGGCAGTGGGTTTGAGCCCAGCAGCTTGTAGGCCTGTGGATCGGCCTTGGACTGCTGCGCGTAGGCGCTCTGCTTGGACACGAATTGCACCGAGCGGACATGCGGAACGGCCAGCAGCTCCTTGCGCACCCGGGCTTCGTCGGCGGCGGTGGCACTGGTCTTCATGTAGACGTCGACCTCGACCCGGCTGCGCACCGTGTTGGCCGCACCGTTGGTGGCCTGCACGATCGGGATGAACACGCCCAGCATCAGCATCGTCACCAGCACTGTGGCCAGGGCCGCGAAGCTGGGGGCGGCGCTGCGACGCGCCGCGCGGATCGCCTCGCGCAGGAAGAAGCCGAGCTTCACGGCCTATACCCCCGGCGGACGGGTGGAGGGGGCGCGCAACCGCTTCGCCAGATCGCGGGTGGTCTCATCACGCGTGTACAGACCGGCGGCCTCGTCGCGGACGACTCGGCCACGGGATAGTTCAAGGACGCGGCGGCGCATCTTGTCGACCATCGCCTGGTCGTGGGTGGCAACCATCACGGTCGTGCCGGTGCGGTTGATCCGGTACAGCAGCCGCATGATGTCGATGCTCGTCTCGGGATCGAGGTTGCCCGTCGGCTCGTCGGCGAGCAACAGCGGCGGGTGATTGACGAACGCACGCGCGACCGAGACACGCTGCTGCTCGCCGCCCGAGAGCTGGTCGGGCAGGCTGTGGAGCTTCAGCGAGAGCCCCGTCAGGCGCAGGATGTCGGGCACCTTGTCGCGGATCTCGCGGCGCGTCCCGCCCGTGACCTGGAGGGCGTAGGCGACGTTGTCGTGCACGGTGCGGTTGGGCAGCAGCTTGAAGTCCTGGAAGACCATCCCGATGTTGCGGCGGAAGTACGGGACCTTCTTGTCGCTGATCTGGGAGAGGTCGCGACCGGCGACGTGCACCGTTCCCGCCGTCGGCTCGAG
>JBPCPC010000241.1:0-7671 GCA_050999585.1 Solirubrobacteraceae bacterium
GGTCGTGGTGATCGCGTCCGTGGGGTCCGGTGGAGGGTCCGTTTCGGGGGTGTCATCGTCGGCGGCTTCGGCGTCCTCCAGCTCCTCGGCGGCCGCGACGACCGGCGCCAATGGGGCCGCGAGCGGCGGAGGGAAGGCCGCCTCGGCCGGGGCTGGCGGACGCGCATCAGGTCCCTCGCGACACCGCTCCGCCGTCCCGCAGAGCGGGTCGTCTCCTCCGGGCCAGGTACCGGCGCCGACTTCGTCCGGGCAGCGCCAGGTTGTCCAGTCCGCGCAGGTGGCGCTCTCGACCGCACCGACCCGGATCGACGCCGTCGCCCAGGAGGTGTTCGACGTGATCGATTCCGAGAAGGGGATCGTCTCAAGCTCGCACGTGACCGCCACCGGGCGGGCGGACGGCAGCGCCAACTTCCAGCTCAGCGTGCCCGAGGGCAACCTCCAGCAGACGATGTCCGCGCTCTCTGCGCTGCGCGGGGCCCGCGTCGTCTCGCGCACCGACAACACCACCGACATCACCGGCCAGGTGGGCGGCGCGGGCCGGCGGCTGGCCGAAGCGCGGGCGCTGCGACGCTCGCTGCTGCGCCAGCTGGCCGCCGCGGCGACGACGCAGGCGATCGACAGCCTCAAGGCCCAGCTGCGTGACGCCGATGCCGCGATCGGCCGTGATCAGACTGCGCTGGGCGGCCTGCACCAGCAGGTGCAGTACAGCAAGGTGACGGTGACGATCCAGGCCTCGAGTGTGCCGGTGGCGCCGAGCTTCCACGGCGGGGGGTTCACCCTGCACCGGGCCCTGCACGACGCCGGCCGGGTACTGGTGGTGGTGGCCGGCGGCTTGCTGATCGCGCTCGCGGTGCTGGTGCCCGTGGGCCTGGTGGTCGGTCTCGCGGCGTGGGTGGTGCTGCGGGTGCGCCGCCGCCGGCGCGAGGCGGCGCTGGACCTCGTGTAGCCCCGGCTCACGCGGGCGTCGCCCCCGGCGGTGAGGCGTGTGGTATCCCTCTCAGGCCATGGCGGCGAGCACCGAGGAGACGATCGCCCTCCTTCACCGCGTACCGGCGTTCTCGACGCTGCTGGCCGAGGACCTGCTGCAGGTCGCCGACGTGATCGTGCCCCGGAGCTTCGGCGCGGGAGAGGTGGTGTTCCGTGAGGGTGACCCCGGCGACACCTGCTACGTGGTGCGCACCGGTCAGGCGAGAGCCGTCCGCGAGCACACCGACGGACGCTCAATCACGCTGGCCACATTCGGACCGGGGGACATCTTCGGCGAGCTGGCGATGTTCGACGAGGAGCATCGCTCGGCGACCGTCGAGGCCCTGCAGGACACCGACGCCGCGGCGCTGCTCGGTACGGACATGCGACGCCTGCTGCGCTCTCATCCCGACATCGCGGCCAAACTGCTGCGTGCGCTCAGCCTGCGGCTGCGCGAAACCAACGAGCGGCTCGCGCGGCAGTCATTTCAGACGGTGCAGAGCCGCGTCGCTTCGGTGCTCGTCGAGCTGGTGGCGGGGGCGCGTGCGGAGGGTGCGGTCGACGCCGACGTGCTGATCACCGCCACGCAGGCCGATCTGGCTCAGCTGGCCGGCTCCTCGCGCGAGTCGGCGAGCCGCTTTCTGGCGGTACTGGAGCGCGCCGGGGTAATCACGCAGGGGCGGGGCAAGCTGACCGTGCACGACCCGACTCGATTGGACGGCTATGTCTACTGATGCCCCGCCGCCCGCCGCCGAGTTCTCCGCCGGTGGGGTCGTCGTGCACGAGGGCAACGTGATCACGATCGTGCCGGTCAAGCGATCCGCCGACGGCGGTCGCGTGCTCGGTCTGCCCAAGGGCCACCTCGACGGCGACGAATCGCCCGAGCAGGCGGCGACGCGAGAGGTCGCGGAGGAGACCGGGGTCGACACGGAGCTGCTGGGGCTGCTTGGCGACGTCCGCTACAGCTATGAACGCAACGGCCGCTCAATCGAGAAGGTCGTGCGCTTCTACCTGTTCGCCTACCGCTCAGGGGACCTTGCGGATCACGACCACGAGATCGAGGAGGCTCGCTGGATGCCGCTCGAGCAGGCGGCGCACGAGCTCAGTCACGCGGGCGAGCGCGAGATGGTCAGGCGCGCGCTGTCGCGCAGCGCACCGGATCGGTAGGCTGCCGAGCCGTGCGCGTGCTCAACTTCTACTCCTCGGTGTTCGCCGACCAGCTGCGGCGCGGTCGCAAGACGGCCACGATCCGGCTGGGCGACAAGTCGCACAAGTACCACAAGAACGAGTGCGTCCTGGTGACGATCGGCTACCAGCACTCGCCCCGCGAGAAGATCTTCAGCGCCGTGATCGACCAGGTGGAGGTCAAGCGCGTCCGCGATCTGAGCCCGCGTGAGATCGAGCACGACAATCCGGAGTTCCGTCGCGTCGACGAGATGGTCCACTTCCTGGAGCAGATCTACGGGCGCAAGGTCTCGATGGAGGACACCGTGACCGTCGTGCGCTTCTCGCAGATCATCGAGAACCCCCCCGATCAGATGCGCGACCGCATTCACGGGCTCGGTGGCGCGCGTAACTAGAGCGCGGCGATGATCTCCACCAACCAGCTCAAGAACGGGAACCACATCGAGGTCGACGGCACCGTCTTCAAAGTGCTGGAGTTCCAGCACGTCAACCCCGGTAAGGGAGCCGCGTTCGTTCGCACCAAGCTGCGGCGCTCGTCGGACGGCAACGTGATTGACCGGACCTTCCGGGCGGGCGAGAAGTTCCGCTCGATCCGCACCGAGGTGCGACGCATGCAGTACCTCTACGCCGATGGGGAGGACGCGCACTTCATGGACAACGAGTCCTACGAACAGCTCGCCGTGCCCCAGGATCAGCTCGAGCAGGAGCTGCGCTGGACCAAGCCCAACGACGAGGTCGAGCTGCTGGTCATCGATGGTCAGCCGAGCGGGCTGCAGCTGCCCAGCGCCGTCGACCTGGAGGTCACCGACACCGAGCCTGGCCTGCGCGGCGACACCGCGTCGGGCGGGGGCAGCAAGCCCGCCACGCTCGAGACCGGCGCCACCGTCCATGTGCCCCTGTTCGTCTCGGTCGGTGACCGCGTGCGGGTCGACACTCGCAGCGGCAAGTACATGTCGCGCGCCTGATCAGGGCCCGCCGGCGGCGTCGCCCGGGCTCAGTGCCCGCGGCGGTGCCTGGTCGCGGCCGCGCCCCGAGTGCGTCTCGCGAGCGGAAGCTGTCCGGTGAGAACGGGTGCGGTGCGTGGGGGTGGTCGAGGAGGGTGCTGAGCTTGTCGTCGAGGGCGCCGCGATCGTCGTCGTCGCCCCCGGCTGGCGGTTTGGAGACGCGATGAGAACGCGGGGACTTTCCCGACCCACCGATCGCCGCCAGGATCAGGATCACGATCAGGCCACCAAGCACCATTCGGATCGGCGCGACTCTGAAACCGCGGGGCCGCCGCCGGTGGCCGTTGCCACGCGATGTCGGCGTCGGCCGTATCGGACCACGTCGGCGGTTCCGTGCTCGCGGAGCCGTCGAGCGCCCGGCCGACCCCGTGGGGGTCCCCGCCGGCCTCGGGGGCGGCGGGGTCCTCCTTCGCCGGGGCGTAGTCGACGTCTGGCGTGAGGGGCTCGTCCGCGACGGGCGGCTCAGGTTCTACAAGCGGTGCAGCGTTGCGGCCGCCGCCTCGTCGTGGCTCGCGATCCGGCCCCTCGGCTCATAGCTCGTGGCCGGCTCCGGCGTCGCGGCGATGCGACGCCGGGCGCGCGGAATCGGATCCTCGGTCTGGGCCGCCAACTCCCGGAGCGTCTCGGCCAGCTCCTGCGGGGTGCGCTGAGGAACGGTCGGATGCGGTCGTCGCGACTGAGGCGGCCTCAGCGCATGAGATGCGGATCAGCGTGGAGCGGAGCGCGGCGGCTGTGGTGGGCGTTGACGGAAGACCTCGGCCAGCGCAACCGTGGCCGCGACGCCCGCGTTGAGCGATTCGAGCCCGACCCGGCCGCCCGGGATCCGCACCAGCGCGTCGCAGGTGACCCGGGTCCGCTGCCGCAGCCCCTCGCCCTCCGCACCGACGACCAGCACGATCTGAGCGTCGAAGCTGGTCTCGGCGATCGTGCGCTCCCCGCGCTCATCCAGGCCGTAGATCCAGAAGCCCATCCCCTTGAGGATCTCCAGGCCGCGGGCCAGGTTGGTGATGCGAAACGTCTGGACCAGCTCCGCGCCTCCGACGGCGATCCGCGCCACCAGCGGGGTGATCGTCGCCGAGCGGTTCTTGAGGATCAGCACCGCGTCGACCCCGAAGTACGCCGCCGACCGCAGGATCGTGCCCAGGTTCTGCGGATCGGAGACCTGGTCGAGCGCCAGCACCACGTGAGCGCCGGCCAGCCGTTCCAGGTCGGCCTCGGTCAGGGTCGGGCGGGGCTCGGCGAAAGCCACGACCCCCTGGTGCTTGTCCTCGTCCCCGACCGCGCCGGTACGCCGGAACTCGGGCCAGGCCAGCAGCTCGGGCTCGATCCCGGCGCCGTGCGCCAGCTCGATCAGGTCGCGATGGTAGGACTCGCGCCCGGCGATCAGGAGCCGCCGCACCGACTCGGGACGAGCCAGCAGCAGCGCTCGTACGGAATGCTTGCCGAACAACTTGTCCACCGGGCTGACGGTAGCTCCCGATGGACTACCAATCAGCTTTGGCACGGCCGATTCAGCGCGGCTGGCGCGTGAGCGCCTCGTCCCCGCGGCGCTCTGAGTGCGCGGGGGGGCGCTGGTCTCAGACCGGGCGACGCGCCCACGCGTCCGCTCGCCGCGCATCGGACGAGAGGCTTTGACGGTGGCGACCGCGGCTAGGAGCCGCGTGCAGATCAGCTCCAGGGAGCGCCCGCGGGTGTCCGGCCGCCGCTCACGGTGCTGATCACCACCGCGAGCGTGGGTCCGGAGCGCCCCATCGCCTGGGCCCCGTGTGGGCGAAAGTCCTGGGTCCTCGATTCTCGCCGTTCGCAACGTCGTCTGGTTTGCCCTGGCGCCGCTGGTCGTGCTTCCCGTGTCGATCGATGGTGCCGTGCGCCTAACCGGGACCACGCCGCGTTCGCGGCCCGTGCTGAACTTCAGTCTGCTGGCCCGTGTGTGGTGCCCGTGGTCTTGCTGGTCGGCCAGACGTGGGCGCTGGCGCCGGGAGTGCTGGCGAGCGCCCTCGACGCGATCGGGTCCCAGCTGCACGTGTTCGCGTGGGCCGGGAGCGTCGCCGGGCTGGCACACCCGTCGGTGTCGCTGCGTCACCACGCCCGGTCGCTGATGCCCGGGTCGGCGCTCGGTGGGGCGCCCATACGCGAGGTTCCCGCCACCCTGTACGGCGAGCAGTGGTGGGGAACCTCCGGTCCGGTGGAGGCCGTCGGTGTGCCCAGCAGCCTGCAGTAGCCGGCCGGGGTGACGCTCTCGGGGCCGGCAATGCCCTGCGCATGGTGTGGCGAGCCGATTTTCTCGCCGCCCTGTCCCTTCTGTGGAGAGGCGAGCGTCAGGCGCAAACGGACGCGGCCTGTCGGCGCCGGCCGAGGCAACGTCGCACCGGCCGCGGACCAGTCCGAGGACTGAGCGCAGACCCCGCCGGGCCGGCCCAGCACGAACTTAGGTCTTACGGCTCTTGTCGACAGCCTCACGGCTGGTGAAGATGGGGTGATGCCCTACACGTGTCCCGCCTGCGGCGACCCGTGCCTCACCCGAGGCGGTGATCGACCTCGAACGGCGGCGGATCATCCCCAACCGCATCACCGGCCCGGCCGCGATCGTGGCGCTGGCGCTCGGCCTGGCCCTCGATGCCGGTCATAAGCCCCGGCGGCTGCCGTGGGCGGCGATCGCCGGCGGCTTTTTGCTGCTGGCGGCGCTGGTCAACCCGGCCGGCATGGGGATGGGCGACGTCAAGCTGCTGGCGGTGATGGGCCTGTTCTTGGGGCGCCCGGTGGTGGTGGCGCTCGTCGCCAGCGTTGTGACCGGACTCGTGATCGCGAGCCGGCGAGGCGTCAAGGTCGCGCGCAAGACGGGCCTGCCGTTCGGTCGGTATCTGGCCGCCGGCGGGGTGCTGGGCGCGGTGCTTGGCGACCCGTTGCTGCACGCGTACCTCAGCGCCCACTCGAGGGCCCCGCGCCTGCGAAATTCTCTGGCACTCTTCACACGAGAGTGCCAAATCAGCCTTGATTAGCCCCGGCGACGAGCTATAGTGCCCGATGCGTTGGCACTCTGCTTTCGAGTGCCAAGCCGACTCAGCACACTTCTAACGGAGGTTAGGTCCATGAAGCTCAAGCCCCTCGGCGATCGCCTGATCGTTCGGGCTATCGAGGAGGAGGAGACCACCGCGAGTGGGATCGTCCTGCCCGATACCGCCAAGGAAAAGCCCCAAAAGGGCAAGGTCCTCGCCGTCGGCGACGGCAAGGTCAATGAGGACACCGGCAAGCGTACGCCGCTTGACGTGTCCGAGGGCGACGAAGTCCTCTACAGCAAGTACGGCGGCACGGAGATCAAGGTGGACGGCGAAGAACTGCTCGTCCTCCGTGAGTCCGACGTGCTCGCCAAGGTCCAGTAGTTCAAAGCTTTCGCTAGCGCTAGGAGAACCAAGCACTTATGGCACATAAGGAACTGAAGTACGAAGCGGAGGCCCGCAAGGCGCTCGAGCAGGGCGTCGACGCGGTAGCCAATGCAGTCAAGGTCACGCTCGGCCCGCGCGGTCGCTACGTGGTCCTCGACAAGAAGTTCGGCGCCCCGACGATCACCAACGACGGTGTCACCATCGCGAGGGAAATCGAAGTCGAAGACGTTTTCCAGAATCAAGGCGCCCAGCTGGTCCGCGAGGTCGCCACCGCGACCAACGACGTGGCCGGTGACGGCACCACCACGGCGACCGTGCTCGCCCAGGCGATCGTTCGCCAGGGTCTGAAGAACGTCGCTGCCGGCGCCAACCCGCTGGCGCTCAAGCGCGGGATCGAACGCGCCGTCGATCAGGTCGTCAAGAACATCGAGCTGCAGTCCAAGGAAATCTCGGGCAAGGATCAAATTGCTCGTGTGGCAACGATTTCTGCGGGCGACGACGACATCGGTGACGTGATTGCCGATGCGATCGACAAGGTCGGCAAGGACGGCGTGGTCAACGTCGAGGAAGGCCAGACGTTTGGCATGGACCTCGAGTTCACCGAGGGCATGCAGTTCGACAAGGGCTACATCTCGCCCTACATGGTCACCGACCAGGAGCGCATGGAGGCCGTCCTCGAGGACCCCTACGTGCTGATCGCCAACTCCAAGATCGGCTCCGTCCGCGACGTTCTCCCCGTGCTCGAGCAGGTCATCCAGTCGGGTCGCCCGCTGCTGATCATCGCCGAGGATGTCGAGGGCGAGTCACTGGCGACGCTGGTCGTCAACAAGCTCCGCGGCACCTTCACCGGCGTTGCGGTCAAGGCTCCCGGCTTCGGCGATCGCCGCAAGCGCATGCTCGAGGACATTGCGATCCTGGCCGGTGCTGAGGTGATCACCGAGGAGATGGGTCTCAAGCTGGAGAACACCCAGCTCTCACAGCTGGGTCGCGCGCGTCGCGTCGTGGTCACCAAGGACACGACCACGATCGTGGACGGCTCGGGCGACAGCAACGCGATCAAGGGCCGGATCAACCAGATCAAGGCCGAGATCGAGACCACCGATTCCGACTTCGACCGTGAGAAGCTCCAGGAG
>JBPCPC010000256.1:0-24588 GCA_050999585.1 Solirubrobacteraceae bacterium
CCACCGCCAGGACGTGGTCCGCGTACACCAGCCAAACCCCGCGGTACCAAACCGGGGAGCGACGAGAGTAGGCCGCCGGCCCGCCCAGCACCGCGGCGTCGTGCATCACCAGCACGTTGCGGGGCCAGGCCAGGGGCGCCAGGTTGGCGGGGGAGAGGACCAGCGCCGCGCCGGCCCGCCAGGCCGCGAGCGGCAGCCCGACCTGTTCCCAGGACTGTCCGAGCGCGCGCGAGCGCACGCGCGCCCGCGGGACCACGATCCGGTAGCGCCCGGGATCGAGCGCCCGCAGGCGCGTGACCACTTCGGCGGTCCAGCGCTCGACGCCGGTGATCGTGGGCCGCGTCGCAGCGCGGGCGTTGAGCAGGACCGGGCGGGGCAGGCGGGGTCCGTCGCTCAGATCGGGATGCCCCACAGCGGAAACCACCGGGAGAGCTCCTGCTCGACCGGCAGCTCTGCGCCCAGCTGGGCCTTGAGCACGAGCTCACGCTCGTTATCGCGCTGCTGAGCGCCGTCCACCGGAACGAACGGGTAGAAGGCACCGCGCTTGTAGTTGTAGATCCAGTAGAGCGGCCGCCGCCGGGCGTCCTGGAAGGCGAACACCGCGCACAGCACGCGCTCGCCGTAGCCGCCCCCCTCCAGCGCGCTGGAGACGGCGTTGATACCGACGACGAGGTCATCGAAGCTCTCGCCGCGCAGCACCAGCCAGCTGAAGCCGTAGCTGTCCTGCGAGGTCTGCACCTGGGTGGCGCTGTCGGACGCGGTGGCCCGGACGACCTCCTCCATCTCACGCACGATCGAGGTGAAGTCGGCGGTGGCCAGCGACTGAAACACGATCGCTGCCCCTCCGCGGGTCTTGATCTCCAGCGAGGTCTCTAGCGTGACGTACGCCGTGCTGATCGCAAACAGCCGGTCCGGCGCCGGCTTGGCGAGCTTGCGCTTGCCGGTGATGACGTCCAGCAGTCCCATGCTAAGCGGCGCCCTGCAGCTGGGACTCCAGCCGCGACAGGGCGTCCAGGCGCTGTTCCAGCGTCGGATGGGTGGAGAACAGCGAGGCGATGCTCTGCTTGGCCTTGGGCGGGAAGATGTAGAACGCGGCCAGCTCGCCGGACGCGGCGCGGAGGTCGCGCTGGGGGATCTGGTCCATCTGCCCGCTGATCTTCATCAGTGCCGAGCTGAGCGCGCTCGGGTGCCCGGTGATGATCGCCGAGCCGCGATCGGCGGCGAACTCGCGGTAACGCGAGAGCGCCTGCAGCAGGACGAACGAGACGACGTAGACGACGCCCGCGACGAGCACCACGACGATCATGCTCGGGCCGTTGTCGTTGTTGTTGTTGTTGGAGCCCCCACCGCCGAAGCCGCCGCCAAAGAAGAGCCCCATCTGGACGATGAACGAGGCGATCGAGGCGAAGAAGCTGGCGATCGTCATCAGCATCACGTCGCGGTTCTGGATATGGGTCAGCTCGTGGGCGAGCACGCCCTCGAGTTCTGGCTCGTTGAGCAGCTCCAGCAGGCCGGTGGTCGCACACACGGTCGCGGTGCTCGGCGACCGGCCGACCGCGAACGCGTTGGGCATCGGCGTGTCGGCCACTGCCAAGCGTGGCATTGGCAGGTTGGCCTGGATGCACAGCCGTTCGACGATCGTGTGCAGCACCGGGGCGTCCGCCGCGCTGACCTCGTGGGCGCCCATCGACGCGAGCGCCAGCTTGTCCGAGGTGAAGTACTGCACCAGAAACAGTGCGCCGGCGATCACCGCCACCGCGATCGCTCCGATGCCGGCGGCGATCAGAACCGCGATCAGCACCACGTAGACGAGCCCGAGCAGGAACATCGTCAGCAACATTCGCGACTGAAGTCCGGGATCGCGACCGAATGACTTGGAGGCTGGCATCGGGCTAGGAATATTCGCAGACAGGCTTAGCGGCGCTTGAAGCGCACCGATGACTTTGGCACTATTCGCGTCGCCGTGTTAAGGAGTGGGGGGGTCGCCACGATCCAGCCGCGCCAAGCAAGTGCCGGCGCTCCCGGGTACCGGGTCGGCGTGGTCAGCGGCCGTCAGCGGGCGGGCCCGGGGCGAAGGTTGAGCGCGCGTTCCAGAAAGCGCAGGCTGACCGCCTGCAGCTCGGCGTCATGCTGGATTGAACGGTGATGGCCACCAGGCACGGCGACCAGCCGGCTACCGTCGCCGGACGCGATCGCCGCGAGCTCGCGCGACTGCTGGATCGGGACCTGCTCGTCGCCCTCGGCATGCATCAGCAGCAGCGGAGCCCTCAGCGATCCCGCCGCCGGCTCGAGCTCATGGTCAGCCAGGAACGCGTCCAGCGACGTTTGGTCGGCGGCGAACGAGAACCGCTGTGCCGCCAGCCCACGGCGTAGGCCCGACGCGCTGGCCGGACAGATCGCGACGACCGCCTGCGCAGCGGCCGGCTCGGCGGCGAGGATCGCCAGGTAGCCGCCCATGCTCGAGCCGCGAAGCGCCAGCGGGGCGCCGCGGTCCCCGAGCACCCCGCGTAGGTGGGCGGCGATCATCAGCACGTCGTCGAGCACCCGCCCGTCCATCGGACCGTCGCTCTCGCCGTGCCCGCGCTGGTCAAAGCAGATCGATCCCAAGCCGAGCTCGACGGCTGCCCGAGCGTAGTCATAGTGGCTCTCCTTGGTCGAGCCGGCCCCGTGCAGGATCACGATTCCCCCGCGCGCGGGTGGCCGTGGGTTCGGAGGAAGCCACACGGTGAAGGCCAGGCCGTTCAGCGTGCCGGTCTGCGCAGGAAGCAACGGGTCGACGGTGCGCGTCGCGCAGACCATATCGTGTGCATCCGTGCCCGCCCCGACCCCGCCGACCGCCACCGCCTCCGCGCTGTCCCACGTCTACCCCAAGGGGACCCGCGTCAACGAACGCGGGCGCCTCGAGCTGGGCGGCTGTGACGCGGTCGAGCTGGCCCGGGAGTTCGGCACGCCGGTCTACGTCGTCGCCGAGGACGACCTGCGCAACCGCGCGCGGTCGTTCGTCGACGCTTTGGCGGCGCGCCACCGCGACTTTGACGTTTTGTTCGCGTCCAAGGCATTCCCCTGCACCGCCGTCTATCGGTTGCTGGCACAGGAGGGATTGGCCTGCGACGTCGCCTCCGGCGGAGAGCTGGCGGTGGCGCGAGCGGCCGGAATCGACCCGGCGCGGCTCTACCTGCACGGCAAAGCCAAGTCGGTCACCGAGCTGCACGAGGCGCTGCACGCCGGCGTCGGGCACGTGGTCATCGACTCCTTCGACGAGCTCAGCCGCTTGGCGCAGATCGCCGCCGAACGCAACTGCCGCCAGGACGTGCTGATCCGCGTCACCCCCGGCGTGGCGGGCGATACCCACGCCGCGATCTCTACCGGCCAGGCAGACTCCAAGTTCTGCTTCTCGATGGAGGCCGCGCGGGAGGCGATCGAGCGCCTCTCCGGCGTGCCGTCGTTGCGGCTGGTCGGGCTGCACTTCCACATCGGTTCCCAGCTGTTTGAGCTCGAGCCGTTCCGTGCGGCCGTCAAGGCGATCGCCACGCTCGGCGACTTCCCGGTCTATAACCTCGGTGGCGGCCTGGGCGCCGCCTACCTGGCCGCCCAGCACCCCCCAGACATCGAGCGCTACGTGAACACGATCGTCGATGCGCTGCACACCGAGCTGGGGTCCGACAAGCGCCTGCTGCTGGAGCCCGGCCGCGCGCTGGTGGCCAACTCGACGGTCACGCTGTACACCGTCGAGACGGTCAAGCGCAACGTCTCCACGTGGGTGGCGGTCGACGGAGGCATGTCTGACAACCTGCGCCCGATGATGTACGGCGCGCGCTACGAGGCGCTGGTCGCCAACCGCCCGCTGGCCCCGGCGCTGACCCGCTGCCATGTGACCGGCAAGCATTGCGAGTCCGGCGACGTGATCGTGCGCGACGCGCTGCTGGCGCAGCCGGCGGCCGGCGACATCGTGGTCACCCCCGTCACGGGCGCCTACGGCTACGCGCTGGCCAACAACTACAACGGCGTGCCCCGGCCGCCGGTGGTGTTCGTGCGCGACGGCGCCGCCCGGGTCGTGGTGCGGCGCGAGACCTATGCCGATCTGACCAGCCGGGACGTCGCGGAATGAACCCGGGGCAACCTGCCACGCCGTTCCGAGTCGGTCTGCTCGGCCACGGGACGGTCGGGTCGGCGTTCGCGGAGCTGCTGCCCCAGCACGCCGACCGGATCGCGCGGATCACCGGGCTGCGCCCCGAACTTTCGGGCGTCCTCACGCGCAGCCGCGGCGGTTCGTTCGCTGAGCTACTCGAGCGCTCTGACCTGATCGTGGAGCTGATGGGCGGGCTCGAGCCCGCGCGCGAGTACCTCCTGACCGCGATGCGGGCGGGCCGGCACATCGTCACCGCCAACAAGCAGCTGCTGTCCCATCACGGCGAGGAGCTGTGGGAGGCGGCCCGGGTCCAGGGGGTGCAGCTGCGCTTCGAGGGTGCCGTGGCCGGCGTCGTACCGGTGATCCGGGTGCTTCAGGAGTCGCTGGCGGGGGCGACGATCGACCGCGTGCACGGGATCGTCAACGGCACTACGAACTTCATTCTCACCGAGATGGCGCGTACCGGATGCGCGTTTGCGCCGGCGCTGGCCGAGGCCCAGCGACTCGGATATGCCGAGGCCGACCCGTCCGACGACGTCGACGGGCGCGACGCGGCGGCAAAGATGGCGATCATCGCACGGCTGGCGTTCGAGACGCCGGTGCACATCGACCAGGTGCGCTATGAGGGGATCGAGCGGATCCAGCCCGACGATCTGGAGTACGCGCGCGATCTGAACCTGGGGCTGAAGCTGATCGGGACCGCCGAGCGGATCGGCCCCGGCGGGCTGGCGGTGAGCGTCTATCCGGCGTTCCTGTACCCCGGCCACCCGCTGGCATCGGTCAGCGGTCCGTTCAACGCGGTCACGATCGAGTCCGAGGCGATCACCGAGATCACGATGTCGGGGCCGGGCGCCGGCGGTCCGCAGACGGCCTCGGCGGTGCTGGGCGATGTGATCTCGGCGATGATCCCTCCCGCCTCGACGCCCCCGGCGACCGAGTCACTGACGATCGTCTCCGACGTGGTCTCCTCGTTCTACCTGCACCTGGAGGTCGCCGACGAGCCCGGGGTGCTGGCGCAGGTCGCGCAGGTGCTCGCGCTGCAGGACGTGTCGGTGAAATCGGTGCTGCAGAAGGGCATGCTCGACCAGGCGCGGCTGGTAATGGTCGTGCATCCGGTGTTGGAGTCGCGCTTCGCCGCCGCGATGGAGCTGATCGCCGGCCTGGATGTGATGCGCGCGCCGCCGCGGGCGATCCGCGTGATCGAAGAGGAGTTCGGATAGTTGATGCCGGGACTGATCGAGCGCTACCGCGAACGGCTTCCGTTCGCCGCCGAGGATCCGGTCGTGTCGCTGGGGGAGGGGAGCACCCCGCTGGTCCACGCCCCGGCCCTGTCAGAGCGCGTCGGCGCGGAGGTGTGGTGCAAGCTCGAGGGGCTGAACCCAACCGGTTCGTTCAAGGACCGCGGCATGACCTGCGCCGTCTCGGCCGCGGTCAGAGAGGGAGCGGAGGCGATCGTCTGCGCCTCCACCGGCAACACCGCCGCGTCGGCGGCCGCGTACGCCGCGCGGGCCGGGATCCGCTGCGCAGTGATCGTCCCCGAGGGCAAGATCGCCACCGGCAAGCTCGCCCAGGCGCTGATGCACGGTGCGCGCGTGATCGCGCTGCGCGGGAACTTCGACGTCGCCCTGAGGCTGGTCCGCGAGCTGTCCGCCGCGCACCCAATCGCGCTGGTCAACTCGGTTAATGAGTTCCGCATCGAGGGTCAGAAAACGGCCGCCTTCGAGGTCGCCGAGATGCTCGACGCCGAGCTCGACGCGCTCTGCATACCGGTCGGCAACGCCGGCAACATCACTGCCTACTGGCGCGGCTTCGACGAGCTCGGAATGCGCCCCCGGATGCTGGGATTCCAGGCGGCCGGGGCGGCACCGCTGGTCCTAGGCGCGCCCGTCGAGCATCCTGAGACGGTCGCCAGCGCGATCCGGATCGGGAACCCGGCCCGCTGGGAGGACGCGATGAACGCGATGACCGCCTCGGGCGGTGCGGTCCAGGCGGTGACCGACGAGCAGATCCTGTCTGCCTACCGGCTGCTGGCCAGCACCGAGGGGATCTTCTGCGAACCGGCGTCGGCGGCCAGCGTCGCCGGGATGCTGGTGCACGGCGCGGCCGACGCGCGCCGGATCGTGTGCGTGCTCACCGGCCACGGACTCAAGGATCCCCAGACCGCTCTGGGCGAGGCCGGTGCGGTGCTGTCCTGCGATCCCGAGCTGGCCGCGATCGAGCATGCCGTGCTCCAAGGCGGATGACTCACGCGGGCGAGCGGAGGCCTGGCGTGAGCCTTGGCCGGCGGCGGCTGGTCCGCGTGCCCGCGTCGACCGCGAACCTCGGCCCCGGCTTCGATGTGATGGCCGCGGCGCTGGCGCTGTACCTGGAGCTCGAGGTGGTGGAGACGGGCCAGTTCGCGGTCGTCTCCGAGCTCGCCGTCCCGCGCGACCGCACCAATCTCGTCGTGCGGGCCTTCGAACGCCTGCACCCGGCCGATGACTTCGAGTTCCGGATCGCCTCGCAGATTCCGCTGACCGGCGGGCTGGGTTCCAGCGGCGCGGCGATCCTCGCCGGCGTGATGGCCGTCGACCACCTGTTTGAGCTCGACGCCGACGTTTATGCGCTGGCCACCGAGCTGGAGGGCCATCCCGACAACGTCGCGGCCTCGCTGCGCGGCGGGTTCGTGATCTGCGACGGCCCTCGGGTGCACGGCTTGCGCCCGCCGATGGGGCTGGAGGCGGTGCTCGTGATCCCAGCGGAGCCGGTTGGCACCGCCGCGGCCCGGGCCGCGCTGGCGCAGGAGGTCCCGCTCGGCGACGCGGTCGCCAACGTCGCCTCCGCCGCCACGCTCACGCTGGGGCTGGCCCGCGGGGATTGGGACCTGATCGCCGCCGGGCTGCGCGACCGGCTGCACCAGCCCCGGCGCGCGCACCTGTATCCCCGTTCGGCGCAGCTCGTCGAGCGGGCCGGGTCATTCGGCGCGCTGGGGGCGACGATCTCTGGCGCCGGCCCGACGGTGCTGGTGTGGTGCCAGTACGAACAGACGGCGGCCGTGGTCGCGCGACTGAATCGCGAGGTCAGCGGCTGGGCGACGGTCTTGCGGGCGCCGTTTGAGACCCAGGGCGCCGACGTGCGCGAGCTCTAGGGTCAGCCGCCCGAGGGTGCGACGCCGCCGGACGGGCTACCGTTCGGCGCTCCGCCGCCACCGCCGGGCTCCCGCGCAGCGTGGCCACCGCCCAGGCGGCCCTGCCAGACCGCTTTGGCGCCGAGGTCGCCGGTGTGAAACACGAAGTACAGGCTGGCCAGCGCGACGATCACCAACAGCCCCCGCAGCACCCCGCCGAGCGCGGCGCCGGAGCGGATTGCCCGCAGTCCGCGATCGACCGGCCCCAGGCCCGTCACCCGTGGACCCGCGGTGCGGTACACCGCCACGGCGGTCAGCAGCAGCGCCGTGAACACGATCGTCAGGATCCGCAGCTTGCCCGCCGCGGCGGAGTGGCGCGCGACCAGCCCCGCCACCCCGGGCCCGCCGCCGTCGAGGTGCAGATCGTGGCGCAGCTGCTGGCCGGCGCTCATCGTCAGGTTCAGCGTGCCGAGGGCGACGATCGCCACCAGGCCCAGCCAGAAGCCGTGGCGGCCGAACAACCGCGGCCAGACAGCGAGCACCACCGCGCCAATCACCGCCGCCGGGATCAGCATCACCGGCACGTGCAGGAACAGCGGATGCGCCGGCAGCCCGCTGTAGATCGTGTTGATGCGGAACGGGATCAGGAAGAACGTCAGCACGCCCAGGACGGCAAGGATCTACTCGGCCTGGGGCAGTGAGGGCCGGCGTGGCAGCGTGGAGGTCTGGGTGGCCTGCAACGGTGTCAGGCGCTGGCCTGTGCGGGGGCGAGCGAAGCGCGCAGCTCGCGCAGCGGCTTGCGCTGCTTGGTCAGCCCGAGCCGCTTGAGCAGTTCGTCGGCGACCTCGAGGTAGTCCGCGCCGAGGTCGGGGCGGTAGTCGAGGATCGATAGCGCGCGCTCGGCGGACTCGGCGTAGGCGATCGAGGCGCGGATCGTGCTCGGCACCAGCTTGTCGCCGAAATGCTGTTTGAGCGAGTCATAGGCCTCCCGGGAATGCCGGGTACGCATGTCCGCGATGTTCAGCACGACCCCGAGCCACTGCAGCCCGGGATTGAGGCTGTCGCGCGCGAGCTCGATCACCTCGAGCGCCTGCTCGACGCCCTGCAGCGCGAAGTACTGGGCCTCGGCCGAGAGCAGCGCGTAGTCCGAGGCGACGAGCGCATTGACGGTCAGCAGGCCCAGCGCCGGCGGGCAGTCGATCAGCACCAGGTCATAATCGCCGTCGACTTCGCTGAGGGCCTTCTTCAGCGTCAGCTCGCGGCCCATCTTTCCGCCCAGGGCCAGCTCGGCCTCGGCCAGCCCCAGGTTGGCGGGGATGATCCCGTCGTGCACGGCGTCCTTGGCCTTGGCGCGGCCGGCGAGCACGTCGCCGATCGTGGGCGAGGCGTCGGGATCGACGTCGAGGTAGTCCGACAGGTTGCCCTGGGGATCGAGGTCGACCACCAGCACCGACAGGCCGATCCGGCGGAATACGTCGGTCAGCGTACGGGTCGCCGTGGTCTTGCCCGTACCGCCCTTTTGGGAGAGAACCGCGATCGTCGCGTGCATCCGCGGCGCACTATAGGCGAGCCGCTGCCCGCGGAGCGATGGCCCCGCGGCCAGTCATCGAGAGCGCTGGACCGGTCAGCCAGAGGAGGACTCGGCGGAGCCCTCGAGCCGCATCCCGGAGACCACCGGCACCTCGACGAAGTGCAGGTGGTGACGGCCGATGACGACCTCGTCGCCGCTGGCCAGCGTGCTCCACTCGACCCGCTCGCCGTTGACGAACACACCGTTGAGGCTGCGGTCGTCAAGCACCCGCAGACCGTCGGGCTGGCGCACGATCAGCGCGTGCCGGCGCGAGACGGTGGCGTCGTCAAAGCGGATGTCGGCCGCCAGGCTGCGCCCGATCCGGGTCCACTCGCGCGTCAGCGCGTAGGCGATGATGTCATCGCCGGTGCGGTAGGCGATGTACTGGCCCGGCTCATCCAGGCCGGTGCGCAGCTCATCCAGCCACGAGCGATCCTCGACGTCAATGACGAGATCCACCAGCGGCTGCTGCGACGTTGTGAACAGCGACGCCCGCACGAACTCGGTCCCGCCGCAGCTGGGACAGCTGGGGAGCTCATCGGCGGCGTCAACCGACACCGAGGCGTCACATTCGGTACAGCGAAATGTGCCGGTCCCCGCGACACTGCCCGACGTCCAAGCTTTCATCGGCTGTCTCCTCGTGGGGGTCTTGCAGGCAGTCCGCAGGGGTCTCAGGGCCTGCCGATACTCAACAGAGCTTAACGCATTCCTAGTGTTCCCCGAACGTCGCCAGCGCGATGAAACGCGGACGGATGATCGATGCCGCGGCCCGCTGGCGCAAGCCGCCGCCCGGGGGCAGGAACGGCGCCGCCAGGATCGAACCTCTCTCGCATGGCGACGTCAGCTCGCGACATGCTCGAACTCGAGCTCGCCCTGCTGCGCCGGGGGCTGGACGAGCGACTGGCCGGCTCTGAGCGCTGCACCTGCTGCCACCGCACTCCGCTCGTGGGCGAGCGCGTCTACGTCTACGCATCGGGCACGATCGCCTGCGAACTTTGCCGCCAGCGCCAACGCGAGGCGCCCGAGGAGACCCGTGTCGTGCATGGCCCCGAGTTCGGCCACACGATGCGGATCACCGACCAGCGCGCGGCTGCCTAGTCACGCCGAGGCGCCGGGTTGGCGCGGCCCGGCGTCGCACGGCGCCCGGGGCAACGTAAGATCTCGGCCGTGGATCCCTACACGGTCTCAACGACGATCGCCAGGCCGCGCCAGCAGGTCTATGAGTACCTGGCCGACATCGCCAACCATGCCGAGTTCACCGACCACTACATGGTTGACTGGCATCTGACTCGGGTCGACTCCTACGGACGCGGGGCCGGAGCGCGGTTCCGGATCACCGCGCCGATGAACCGGTTCTCCTGGGCTGACATGACGTTCGCCGACATGCAGCCGCCGTTCCGGATCCTCGAGCGCGGCCGGGGCGGCAAGTACAACCGGATCCGGATGATCGGTACCTACACGCTGTCGCCAGCGGCAGGAGGCACGACCAAGGTGGACTACACGTATGAGACGGAGCCCTCGCAGCTGTCAGACAAGCTGTTCGAGACGCTCGGCGGCCGCTCCTGGAGCCGTCGTAAGGCGGCCAAGGCGATGCGCCGGCTGCGGTCGATCCTCGAGGACGGCCGCGGGCGTGGCCAGCGCGCATCGGTCGAGTCCGCCTAAGCGCGCTTCGGTCGAGCCCGCGTAGCTACACTTTCGCGCCGTGAAAGTCCGTCGCCTCTGGACCGTCCTGTGCGCGCTGACGCTGATCGTCGGCCTGGCTGCGTGCGGCCACAAGCAGGCGCACCCGACGGTGGCCGACCAGAACAACGACGGCGGCTACATCGACGCAGGGCCGGTCACCTACCAGATGCAGATCTCGCGCGAGCTCAACCCGTACAGCACCGAGGACTCCCAGTACGTCAAGGGCCTGCCGCCCGGGACGACCGGGCCGACCGCCGATCAGCTCTGGTACGGCGTCTTTCTGTGGGCCAAGAACCAGACCCACCACGACCAGACAACGGTCGACAACTTCGAGATCGTCGACACGCAGGGCGTCACGTATTACCCGGTGAAGCTCGATCCAGACGTCAACTCGTTCGTCTGGACCGCACAGACTCTGGCGCCCAACCAGGTCGAGCCCGGCCCCGACACGGTCGCCAGCAACGGTCCGACCCAGGGCGGGCTGCTGCTGTTCAAGCTCAGCACCTCCGCCTACTCCAACCGGCCGCTGACGCTGTACGTCCTCGGGCCTGACGACAAGCGGTTGGGCTCGATCTCGCTCAACCTTTGAGCCGGCGCGCGGCCGCGGCGCTCGGCCTGGTGCTGGCCGTGCTGGGCCTGACGGGCACGGCGTCGGCGCGCGCGGCCTGGGGCAAGCCGTTTCAGCTCAGCACGCCGGGATCGCTGGACTATCTCGGGCCGCAGCTGGCGTTCTCAGACGCCGGCGCGGCCGCGGCGACGTTCGCGGTCGGGGACGTCGACCGGCCGGGCACGTCGGCGGCCTACCTGGTGGCCCGCACAGCCGCGGGTGGCGTCGGTCGCCCGCGCTCGATCGCCGGCGCCCAGCAGATCCTCTCGCTGGCCTACGACGGGCGCCAGTTGGAGCTGTTGGTCGGCACCAGCCCGCGTAACCAGGACTGTTGCAGCACAGCGGCGGCGGTGCAGGTCAGTCCGTCGGGAGCGGTGCAGAGAGCGCGCACGCTCGTCGGCGGTCTCACCGGCGCCGCCCAGGGGCAGCTGCTGACGCTGGCCGACGGCCAGATGACCGCCGCGGTGGCCACCGAGCGCGGCGTGTGGGTCGTGCAGTCGAGCCAGGGCAACCGCTTCGGGGGACAGCACCTCGTGTCCGACAAGGGCCAGGAGCCGATCAACATGTCGGCGGCCTGGCTGGGGGGGGAGAGCACGATCGTCGCCTGGACGGCCGGCACCGGGATCATCGGCGCCACCGCCCCACGGTCGATCTACTACGCCACCGGCTCGCGCAAGCAGGCCCCCCATCGCGCGCAGGTCGCGCTCACGGTCGCCTCGGGGCACCGCATCGACGAGCTGGCGGTCGTCCGGCGCGGCAGCGGATCCACGCTGGCCTGGATCGAGAGCTGGTATGACCGCAAGGGCGCGTATCACTCGCGCGTGGAGGCGGCCGACCTGGGGTCAAAGGCCCCGCCCCGTGCGCTCTCGCCCGACAACCGGCTGGCCTCCGGCCTGACCTTCGCCGGCGACGCCGGGGGGGACCAGGGCCTCGCCTGGGAGTCATGCACGGTCGATGGCACGTGTGCCGTGCAGGCGGCCGGCCGCCCCGCCAAGCGTTCGTTCCGCGGTGCCCGGACGCTGGGCGCGATCGATTCCTCCCAGACGCCCGCGCTGACGATCAGCCCCCAGGGGCAGGTGATCATCGGCTGGGTTCGCGGCGGGCACCCGGTCGCCTCGGCGGGCTTCGGATCGCCCTCGGTGCTGTCGGCGACAACCTACGCTACCGCCACCACCGTCGCCTACGGCCCCACGCACCAGGCGCTGGCGGCGTGGACGCAGGGGACGTTGAATCCCAGCGTGGTGGCCGCGTCCTACCACGCCCGGTGACGGGCCCTCAGTGCTGCAGCGCGGCGGCGATCACGTCGCGCACCGGCGGTGCCGCCACCGCCCCACCCGCCCCCTGGTTGGGGAACAGCGCGCCGACGACGACCTTCGGATCGCCGACGGGCGCGTAACCGACGAACCAGGCGTCGGTGTTCTTCGGGTTGTTGGCGTTGGGGTTGTTGGGATTGGTGGTCGAGGTGTCCTTGAGCTCGGCGGTGCCGGTCTTGCCGGCGACCTCGACGCCGGGGATCTGGGCCGAGACTCCGGTGCCGAACTGGACCACCGCGACCATCGTCTGCTGGACCTCGTGTGCGATCTTGGCCGGCGTCACGCGCGTGAAGCGCGGCGTCTGGCCGGCCAGCAGGGTGGGGATCGGCCGCCGGCCGCCCATCGCGATCGTGGCGGCGACGTCGGCCATCTCCAGCGGCGTGGTCTGCACCATTCCCTGGCCGATCGCCGAGGAGCCGACCGACAGCGCGTCACCGATCGTGTGCGCCGACGGGATTGTGCTCTCGGCGGCGCCCGGGATCGAGGGCGGCTGGTTGAAGCCGAAGCGCTGCGCGGTCGCCACCAGCCGGGCGGCGCCGAGCTTGACCCCGAGCGGCGCGAACACCGAGTTGCAGGACACCGCGAACGCGTTGAGCAGCGTGCCTCCGCACGCCTCCCCGCTGGCGTTCTGCATCGTGAAGCCGTCGATCGTCGCGCCGGTCATGATCGGGAACGTCGTGCCCAGCGTCGCGATGCCGGCCTGCAGCGCTCCGGTGGCGGTGATGATCTTCATCGTCGAGCCGGGCGGCTGCACGGCCGAGAAGGCGATTCCGGCCAGCGCCTCCAGCGCGCCCGTGCGCGGGTCCATCACCGACATCCCGGCGTACTGGCCGCCGAGCGAGGCCACCGCCGCCCGCTCCAGCGCCGGCACGATCGTCGTTCGCACCGGCTTGGCCTGCATCGGCCGGGTGCGGGCCAGCACGCGGTGCCCCGCCAGCAGCGTGCCACCGAGCGCGCCGGCCAGGCGGTCCTGGAAGATGCTCTCCAGCCCGTCGAGCCCCACCTGGGCTCCCGTTGGGTAGCCGAGCGCCGCGTAATGCGACGCCAGCGCCGGTGGGATCGGACCGACCGTGCCCACGATCTGGATCGCCACGTCGGAGATCGGCGAGCTGCGGGCCGAACCCTGGGCGAGCGTCTCGCCGTCGCTGGCCAGGATCGTGGCGCGCGGCGGGAGCGTGATCCGGCGCCCGATTCGCTCCCCCGGGCGCAGGCCGGGGAACAGCATCTGGGGGGTCAGGCGCACGCGCGCCGAGGATCCGCTGCCCCGCAACGGCACGGCTAGGGTCTCGTGCAGCACTCCCCAGAGCTTGGTGGTGACGATCATCCGCACGCTGATCGAGTTGCCCTGGAGCGAGGCGACGTGCAACGGTTCCAGCGCGGTCACGGTGGCGGTGTCGGCGGTTGCCTCCAGCGCGTGCGCGAACGCCGGCTCTGAGGTTCGGGCGCGCGACCGGGAATCGAGCATCGAGTACATCTGCACGATGTCGCTGTGCTCCCACGCGCGGACGTAGCGCGTCACCAACTGGTGCTCGTCGCGTCCCGGCTGGGTGGCCAGCACGGCTCCGGCGGCGAACGCTCCGGCGGCCAGCGCGATCACCGGCGCCGTGCGGGTCAGCAACCTTCGCCGGCGTCCTCGACGGCGTCGGGCGGGCCGGGGTCCTCGGGCCACCGTAATCGCGCTCTCTACCACCTTGCTCGCACACGGTAGAAGATGGCGCCATTAACCCGACGTCGCACTACGCTGGCCGCGTGACGGGCCTCGACTGGATCATCGTCGGTTTCACCGTCCTGCTGGCGTTCTACGGCTACCGGCAGGGGTTCGTCGTCGGGGCGCTGTCGCTGATCGGCTTCGTGCTCGGGGCGTTCCTGGGGACCCGTCTGGCGCCGCTGCTGCTGGACCAGGGCTCCCGCTCCCCGTACGCGCCACTGCTCGGCCTGGTGGGCGCACTGCTCGTCGGCGGCGTGTTCGCCAGCGGCCTGGAGCGCTTCGGCTCCCGCGTGCGCTCGATGCTGCGGATCCCGGGCTTTCACGCCCTCGACGGACTGCTCGGTGCGGCGCTCACCGCCTGCGTCGCGCTCGGCATCGTCTGGATCGTCGGCGCCGTCGCCCTGGACTCGCCGGGGTCGACGCCGCTGCGTTCAGACATCCGCGGCTCTCAGATCCTGCGGGTACTCGATCAGCTGCTACCTCCGTCGAGCCCGATCCTCAACGCGCTGGCGCGCTTCGATCCGCTGCCGTCGGTCAACGGGCCCGCGGCGGACGTCGCCACCCCAACGCGACGCGTCCTGCACAGCCGCGGCGTGCGCGCGGCCGCACCCAGCGTCGTGCGCGTGGACGGCACCGCCTGCGGTCTCGGCGTGGAGGGCAGCGGCTGGGTGGCCGCTCCCGGCGTGGTCGTGACCAACGCCCACGTCGTCGCCGGCGAGAGCGACACCGAGATCCAGGTCGGCGGGACCGGTCCAGGCCGCGCCGTCGCCGTCGTGCGGTTCGATCCCCACGACGACATTGCGATCCTGCGTGTTCCCGGCCTGAGCCTGCCGGCGTTGGCCCTGGCCGGCCGCTCGGAGTCCGGGACGGCGGCGGCGATCCTCGGCTATCCGCTGGACGGCGGGTTCGACGCCGAGCCCGGCCGGATTGGCCAGACCGAGACCGTGCAGACCCAGGACGCCTACGGACAGGGACACATCGAGCGCAGCATCACCGCGCTGCGGGGACGGGTGCGGCCGGGTAACTCGGGCGGACCGATGGTCGACGCGCGCGGACGGGTGCTGGCCACCGTGTTCGCGGCGATCACCGGCACCGGACACGCCGGCGGCTTCGCCGTCCCCAACGCGCTCATACGCGCACAGCTCACTCGCGCACGGTTGGTGCGGGGGTCGGTGCCCACCGGCCACTGCGCCAGCTGACGCCGCGCCCGGCCTCCGGCGGCGGGTTTCGCGCGGGGCGCCGTGGGCGGACGGCGCAGGTCGCGCCGCCCGCCTCAGGCGTTCAGTGCCCCCGGACGCTCCTCGGTCATCTGATGCACCACATCGAGCCCTACCGCCCCTAGGAGCTGCGGGTGATGATGCGCGAGGTGGGCCTGAGCCGCCTCGAACAGCTCGTCCTCGGAGTTGCCCGCGAGTTGCGCCCCGCACTCGCAAAAGGCGATCCGAATGTGCTGTTCGTTGATCGGGGTCATCGGTCCTCGGTCCTAACGGCTGGCTTGCTGCTGGGTGTGGTCCCCGGTGACCACGATCGGCACAGTTTCAAACCCTCGTTGGCGATACGTTTCCACAACGTTGCCAGAGCCACGCCAGGTGAATGAGAGAACGCGGATCCAGCTGTGCGGCCGTCTGTCGGTCGAGCTGGACGGCATCGAGTTGGTGCGGTCTCTGCGCGGACGCCAGGTGCCGCTGCTGTTGGCCTACCTGGTGCTCAGCCGCGACCGCACGGTGGGCCGCGATGAGCTGATCGGCGCGATCTGGCCCAGCAGCGCCCCGCACTCGCAGGATGGTGCCCTGCGCACGCTGCTGTCGAGGCTGCGCTCGGGCCTGGGCAGCGAGATCCTCGTCGGTCGCGACGAGCTGGTCCTCGAACTGCCCGAGCCGGCCTGGGTCGACTACGAGGCTGCCACGGCCGAGGTCCGCCGCGCCGCCGAGGCGCTGGAGCGCGACGACCCACGGGCGGCCTGGGCACTGGCCCAGGTCCCGCTCAACATCGCCAGCCGGGGGTTGCTGCCGGGCGTGCAGGCCGGGTGGCTGGAGCCCCGGCGCCGCGAGCTGGCCGACGTCCGGCTGGAGGCGCTGGAGGTGATCGGCCGCGCCGGCCTGCGCCTCGGTGGGGCCCTGGCGTCGGTGGAGCGCGCGGCCCGCGCGCTGATCGAGACCGAGCCCTACCGCGAGTCGGGGTACGTGCTGCTGATGGGAGCCCTGGGGGCGCAGGGCAACGTCGCCGAGGGCCTGCGCGCGTTCGAACGGCTGCGGGGCCTGCTGCGCGAGGAGCTGGGCACGAGCCCGTCGCACGAGGCTATCGCCGCGCACGATCGACTGCTGCATCCGGGAGGCCGTGCACCGGACCCGGTGGCGACCGCGGCGGCGGGCGGGGCAGCCCCCGCGGCGGCGGCCAAGCTCGCGCTGCCGGCGGAGCTGAGCGCCGCCGGCAACTCGCCGCTGATCGGCCGGTGTGCCGAGCTGCGCGAGCTGAAGTTGTGGTGGGAGACGGCCTCGGAGGCGCGCGTGCTGTTGCTCGGCGGCGACGCCGGGATCGGAAAGACCCGGCTGCTGGCACAGGCGGCGCTGTGGGCCAACGACGCCGGGAGCACCGTGCTCGGCGGGCGCTCACCGCAGGACACGCTCGTGCCCTATCAGCCGTTCCTGGAGGCGATCGGCCAGTACGCGTTCGGCGCCCCACTGGAGCAACTGCGGGCGGCCACGCGCCCCGCCGGGCCCGAACTCGGCCAGTTGATCCCGGAGCTCCGGCGCCGGCTGCCGGAGCGCTATCCGCCCGGACGGCCGCCCGAGCCCGGCGGGTCAGACGGCTCGGAAACCGACCGCTACCGTCTGTTCGAGGCCGTGGCCGGGCTGCTCGGCGAGATCTCCGCACGCGGCTCGCTGCTGCTGGTGCTCGACGACCTGCACTGGGCCGACCGCCCGACGCTGCTGCTGCTGCGCCACCTGGCGCGCTCCCCGCAGGCCTCGGGTCTGCGGATCCTGGGCGCCTACCGGGCGGGGGAGCAGACCGGCGACGGCTTCCAGGCCGCGCTGGCGGGGCTGCGCCACGAGCGCCTGATGCGGGACCTGGAGGTCGGCGGCCTGCCCGAGGCCGATGCGACCGAACTGGTGCGCCGGCTGACGCACGGCACGCCCTCCCGGGCGTTCGCGCATGCCCTGTACGCGGGCACCGAGGGCAACCCGTACTTCATCGAGGAGCTCGTCCGCCATCTCGCCGACTCGGGCGTCCGCTTCCAGGAGGCGGGCGCGGGCGAGCTGCAGCGCTTCGGGCTGCCGGAGGGGGTCCGCGGTGTGATCTCGCGACGGCTGGAGCGGCTCGACGACGACGGCCGGGAATGCCTGCGCATCGCCGCCGTGATTGGACGCGACTTTGACAGCGCGCTGCTGGAGCGATTGACGGGCTTTCACGAAGAGCGCTTCCTGCGGGCGCTCGAAGGCGCGCTTGATGCCGGCCTGATCGCCGATTCGCCGGGCGAACACGGCCGCTGTACGTTCGCGCACGCGCTGGTGCGAGAGACGCTGTATGCGGGGATGTCGTCTGATCGCCGCACGCGCCTGCACCGCCGGGTCGGGATCGCGCTCGAGGAGCAGGAGGATGCGTCGCTCGGCGCCCTGGCGCTGCACTTCACCCGCGCGGCGGGGCCGGCCGACGCCGAGCGGGCGATCCGCTACGCGCTGCAGGCCGGTGAGCAGGCCACGGCGATGCTCGCCCACGAGGAGGCGGCCGAGCACTATGCCCGCGCGCTGGAGGTGCTGGAACGCTGTGCTCCCGCTGCGCTGGAGCGCCGCTGTCAGCTGCTGCTGCAGCTCGGCGAGGCGAGGGTGCGCAGTGGTGAGCGGCCGGCGGCGTGGGGTGTGTTCCGCGAAGCCGCGGGGCTGGCGGGCAGCCTGGGCGACGGCGAGCTGATGGCCCGCGCCGCGATCGGCGCCTCACGGCGCTTCATCCAGCCGCCCGGGGTGATCGACGAGGAGCTGATCGCGCTGCTGCAGCAGGCGCTTGAGATGACCCCCGCGGACCTCTCGCGGACGCGCGTGACGCTGATCACGCGCCTGTGCGCGGCGCTGTACTACTCCGCCGAGCGCCGCGAGCAGATGCGCCGTCTGAGCGCGGAGGCGACCACAATCGCCGCGCGGCTGCGCGATCCCGAGGTGGCCGCGCTGGCCGCCTCGGCCCGACGGCGCGCGTACTGGGGTCCGGGGCACCTGGAACGCCGCCTCGCCGACGCCACCCAGCTGCTGCGCAGCGCCCGGGAGGCGGGCGACCTGGAGCTGACGCTGCAGGGGCACGCCTGGCTGGTGATCGACCTGTTGGAGACCGGCGATCGGACCGCGGTGGAGGCCCAGGTGACGGCCTTCGCAGCCGGTGCCGGGCAGCTGCGCCAGCCCCTGTTCCTCTGGAACGTGGCCGTCTGGCGCGCGATGCTCGCGCTGCTCGACGGTCGCCTGGACGAGGCCGACCGGCTGTCCACGGAGGCGCTGTCGTCGGGAATCCTCCCCGACGGGGTGACGGCGTCGCAGTACCACGCGATCCAGCTGCTCGGCATCCGGCGCGAGCAGGCTCGGATGGGCGAGCTGGAGACCAACGTCCGGGAGCTGGTGGCGACCAACCCGAATCGTCCGGCGTGGCGCGCGGCGCTGGCGACGCTGCTGTCAGACACCGGGCGCCGGGACGAGGCGCGCGACGAGCTGAACCGGCTGGCCGACGGCCTGCGCGAGATTCCGTCCGACGGGGACTGGATGATCGCGGTCACGCTGCTGGCCGACGTGGCGGCCGAGCTGGACGACGAGCCGACCGCCGAGACGCTGTACGAGCTGCTCGTGCCCTACGCGGACGCCAACGTGGTGATCGGACACGCCGCGGTCTGCTTCGGTGCGGTGGAGCGTTACCTCGGACGCCTGGCCCTGACCACCGGGCGGCGCGACGACGCACTGGTGCACCTGGGCCGGGCGATTACGTCCAGCGCCGGGCTGCGCGCGCCGTTGCAGCTGGCCCACGCCCGCCTGGACTACGCGATCGCGCTGGGAGGCGGAAACGAGGCGCGGCGGCTGATCGAGCAGGCCGCCGCCGCCGCGTCCGAGCTTGAATGGCCGCTGGTGGCGCGCCGTGCCGACGCCCTCACCATTCGCAGCCAGACGTGAGCAGGGTGGACGGGGCGTATACAGAGCTGCTTGCCACGAGCGCTACCCTCGGCGGCCTATGTCCAAGACACTGGTCATCGCCGAGAAGCCGTCCGTGGGTCGCGATCTGGTGCGCGAGCTTCCGGGCGCGTTCACCAAGGGTGAGGGCTACCTCGAAGGACCCGATCACGTCGTCACCTGGGCGGTCGGCCACCTCGTGCAGCTCGCCGACCCCGACGAGTACGACGAGAAGTTCAAGAAGTGGCGAATGGCCGACCTGCCGATCGTCCCCGAGCACTTCAAGCTGGTCGTGCGCGACGAGCGCTCCAAGAAGCAGATGAACGTGGTCAAGCGCCAACTGGGGCGCGACGACGTCGAGAACGTCGTCAACGCCTGTGACGCCGGGCGCGAGGGCGAGCTGATCTTCGCCTATCTGTATGAGAAGTCGGGCTCGCGCAAGCCGGTCCAGCGGCTGTGGCTGAACTCGATGACCAAGCAGGCGATCCGGTCTGCGCTCGCCGACCTGCGGCCGGGCGCCGACCTGGCCACGCTGGAGGCGGCCGCCCGTTCGCGCTCGGAGGCCGACTGGATCGTCGGCATGAACGCCACCCGCGTGGCGACGATTCGCCTGCGCTCCTCGTTTGACGGCGCCGTCTCACTCGGCCGCGTGCAGACCCCGACGCTGGCCATTCTCGCCCGCCGCGAGGAGGAGATCCGCGCGTTCAAGCCCGAGCCCTACTGGGTCGTGGACGGGGCGTTTGACGCGGTGCCCGAGCCGGCCGGGCGGTCCTACGAGGGGCGCTTTCACGCCGGCGCCCAGGCCCGGATCAAGAGCGCGCAGGAGGCCGCGGCGATCGTCGCCGCGTGCGTGGGCCAGACCGGCGAGATCACCAAGCTCGACAAGACCGAGCGCAAGGAACGGGCGCCGCTGCTCTATGACCTGACCTCGCTGCAGCGCGACGCCAACCGGCGCTTCGGGTTCTCAGCCCGGCGCACGCTGGGCGCCGCCCAACGGCTCTATGAGGAGCACAAGGCGCTCACCTACCCGCGGACCAACTCGCGCTACATCACCAGCGACATGGTCAATGAGATCAAGCCGATCGCCGGGCTGGTGGGCAAGCAGAAGCAGTACGCCGCCGCGTCGGCCTACGTGCGCGGGCTCGACGTGCTGCCGCTCGGCCGCGTCGTCAACGATGCGAAGGTCACCGACCACCACGCGATCATCCCCACCAACGCCGAGAGCCACCCGGTCGACAAGTTCAACGACGACGACCGGCGCATCTATGACCTCGTGGTGCGCACGTTCCTCGCCGTCTTTCATCCCGAGGCGGTGTTTGAGAACACGCGCGTCGAGACGACCGTTGCCACGCACGTGTTCCGCACCCGTGGCAAGCTGCTGCTGGTCCCCGGCTGGCGCGGGGCCTGGGGGGAGACCGCCGACCTGGACGAGAGCGCGGGCCAGGACGAGGACGAGGGCCGCGAGCAGCGACTGCCCAAGCTCGAGCAGGGCGAGGCGGCGACGGTGCGCGAGGTCGGCTCCGAGGAGAAGGAGACCAAGCCGCCGCAGCGCTACTCCGAGGGCCGGCTGCTGGGCGCGATGGAGACCGCCGGCAAGCTGGTCGATGACGAGGAGATGCGCGAGGCGATGAAGGACTCGGGGATCGGCACCCCGGCTACGCGTGCAGCGATCATCGAGCGCCTGCTGCAGGTCGGCTACATCGAGCGCGACGCCCGCGCCCTGGTCGTCACCGAGAAGGGCCTGAACGTGATCCGGCTGCTTGGCGAGCATCCGCTGACCAGTCCCGGGTTGACCGGCGACTGGGAGAGCCGGCTGGGCAAGATCGAGACCGGCGCCGACACCCGCGAGGCGTTCATGGGCGACATCGTCAAGTTCGCCGAGAGCACCGTCGGCGAGCTGGACGCCAAGCTCAAGGACGTGCGCATCCCGCGCGCCAACCTGGGCCCGTGTCCGGTGTGCGGCCGCGACATCGTCGAGAACCGCAAGGGCTACTCGTGCTGGTCACGCGAGGACCCCGGGTGCGGCTTCGTGATCTGGAAGTCCAAGGCCGGCAAGCAACTGCCGCTCACCGTCGGACGCGAGCTGATCAAGACCGGGCGCACCGAGCGCCCGGTGACGGGCTTCAAGGGCCGCTCGGGCAAGAGCTTCCGGGCCCGCTTGGCGCTGCAGCAGAACGAGGAGGGCAAGTGGCGCGTCGAGTTCGACGAGCCGTGGGCGCGCGAGGGGGCCAAGCCGCCCGAGGCCGAGGACGCCGCCGCCTCCTCCGGGGATGCCGCGGACGCTACCCGGCCCGCTGAGCAGCCTGCGGCCGCGTAACCCGCGCTCGCTGGGTCAGGTGATGCCCCGCTCCCCGGGGTGGTCCCGGGACGGCGTCTCGACGACGACCGGCGCGGCCGGATCGCGAGCCGCTTTGATGAGCTCTCTTCGGGTGTGGATATCGAGCTTTTGGTAGATGTGCTCGAGGTGGTTGCTGATCGTCTTGGCGGTGATGTTCAGGCGGCTGGCGATTTCCTTATTGGATAGTCCTTCGGCGGCGAGCGCGACGATTCTCTGCTGCTGTGGAGTGAGCGTCGCATCGGTCCGTGAGGGTCGCCGGCGGCCGATGCCGACGCGCAGCTCTGCGTCAACCGTGAGACCAGTGGGCCGTCCAGAAAGCGCGCCTCGATAGCTGGAGGGGCTAAATCTAAAGGACCGTCAGGTGCTCGGTGCTGGCGCCCATGACCGATGAGATGGACAGCGCGCGGTCGAAGGTCACGAAGCATCCCTCGCGCGACACGGCGAGCGCAAGCAGGTAGGTATCGGTGACCTGACGGGGGCTGTGCAGGCGCGACCCGTCCACGATGCGCGCGTCCAGCACGCTCACGTCGCACGTCCAAAACTCGTGCGGACCGCCGTCGCACGCGCGCCTCAGGAGGTCAATGGCCCGCGCGGGCGAGATCGGACTCGGATAGCGAGGCTGGCTGATGATGCGGACAAAGCCGTTCTCGGTGATCGCGCACGACGCCCACCCGTTCGCGATCCCGTCCTCGAGCCATTCGTGGGCGCTGCTGTGATCGACGTGGTCGCTGTCGAGCAGTGCCAGGAGCACGTTGATGTCGAGCAGCGCGCGCACGGTCACTCCGGCTCGTCTTCTCTGAGCCGGTCGATCAGCGCGTTGGAGATGGCGGCGCCCCGGCGCGGCAGCGGGGCAAAGCCGAGGTGTCCGGCGGCCGAGCGATCCTCGATTTGCCCGCTCTGCTCGGTCAGGGCCTGCCGGGCCAGGTCGGACAGCACCTCACCGGCCGTGCGCTTCTCGCGCCGTGCGCGCTCCTGCACGGCGAACAGCACGTCATCGTCCAATCGAACCGTGGTGCGCACACATCTGATGCTATGGCATCACGTCCGCCGTGCCGTCATCGCCGACCGCCAACATAGGCGCATGGCGCTGACGCTCGTGATCGGACCGGCGAACTCCGCGAAGGCGGGGGAGGTCCTGGGCGCGTATGGCGCGGCGGCGCGGCGCGGCGCCCGGCTGGTTGTGCCGACGGTCGCGGACGTGCGCCACTACGCCTCCGAGCTGGCCGCGGACGGGATCGTGCAGGGATCGGTGGTGACGTTCGGCGGCCTGGCGTCAGAGATCGCGCGGCGCGCCGAGTACGGCGAGCACCGGCTGTCGGGGCTGCAGCGGGCGCGGATCCTGGAGCGGGTGGTGGCGCGGCTCTCGCTCGACGTCCTGCGCCGCTCGGCCGGTGCGGCCGGATTCGCCGGCGCCGCCGGGGAGTTGATCGCCGAGCTGCAGCGCTCGCTCGTCTCCCCCCAGCGGTTCACCGCGGCCCTGCGCGCCTGGTCGGCGCAGGACGTGCGTCGCGCGCCGTATGCGCGCGATCTCGGCCGGATCTACGCCGACTACATCCGCGAGCTGGACCGCCTCGGCTACGTCGACCACGAGCTGTTCGCCTGGCGGGCGCTGGATGCGCTGCGGGGGTCTCCGGCTCGGTGGGGCCGCGACGAGGTGTTCTTCTACGGCTTTGACGATCTGACGACGCTCGAGCGCGACGCGATCGAGACGCTCGCCCGGGTCGTCGGCGTGCCGGTCACCGTGTCGCTGACCTACGAGCCCGGACGGGCCGCGCTGACCGCCCGCGCGGAGGCCGTCGAGGAGCTGCGGCCGCTGGCCGAGCGGGTGCGGGAGCTGCCCGCTTCCGACGCGCACTACGCGCCGGTGTCGCGGGCGGCGCTGCACCATCTGGAGCGGTCGCTGTTTGAGCCCGATCCGGAGCGGGTCGACGCCGGTCGCGCCGTGATGTTGCTGGAGTCCGGCGGCGAGCGGGCCGAGGCCGAGCTGGTCGCTGCGCAGGTGCTGGAGCTCAAACGCGAGGGGGTGGCCGCCGCTGAGATCGTCGTCGTGTATCGCTCGCCGGCGGCCGCGGGTCCGCTGCTGGGCCGGGTGTTCGCGCAGTATGGGATCACGCTGGCCGGCGTGCAGGAGATCGGCTTCGGGCACACTCCGCTGGGTCGCGCGCTGCTCGGCGCGGCCCGGTGCGCGCTGCTGGAGCCGGGCGAGGCGCGGGCGCAGGACCTGCTCGCATTCCTGCGGGCGCCGGGCCTGGTGCGCGAGTCCGAGCTGGTCGATGGGCTCGAGGCCGAGGTCGGTCGCCGGGGTCTGCGCACCGCTGCCGAGGCCCGTGAACGATGGGACTGGGAGCTGGACGAGCTCGACCGCCTGGCGACCGCCGCCGATCCCGTCGCGGAGCTGTGCCGGCTGGCGCGGCGGCTGTTGGCGGCGCCCTACCGGGCCACGGCCCCCCAGCTGACCTCCGAGCAGGCACTCGACGCCCGCGCCCTCGCCGCGCTGGTCCAGGCGCTGGACGAGCTGGCCGAAATCGAGCAGCGGGCTCCGGCGGCGGCCCAGCTGATCGAGCTGCTGGCCGCGGTGCCGGTCGCGCACTCCGAGCCGGGCGGCGCGGCGACGGCGGGCGGCGCGGTGCTGCTGGCCCAGCCGGCGGAGATCCGCGCCCGGCGCTTCCGGGCCGTGTTCGTGTGCGGGCTGCAGGAGGGGGAGTTCCCGCGCCCCGGCCGCGGCGAGCCGTTCCTGTCCGACGAGCGCCGGCACGAGCTCGCGATCGCCTCGGGACTCCGCCTGGGCGAACGCGAGGATGCCTCGGCCGGCGAGCGGTATCTGTTCTACGCCGCCGTCACGCGGGCCACAGAGCGCGTTTTTCTGTCCTATCGCAGCTCCGACGAGGAGGGCAACCTGGCGCTCCCGTCGCCGTTCATCGCCGACGTCGCCGAGCTGCTGGACTCCAGCTGGCGCGCGCGGCGCCGCCGCCGGCTGCTGGCCGACGTGGTGTGGG
>JBPCPC010000004.1:0-50525 GCA_050999585.1 Solirubrobacteraceae bacterium
GGATCGCAGCGGCCGGCGTCACGCACGCGGGCCTCGTCTCTCGCTATGGCGCGTCGGGCTGCTCGAGGCTGTCTCGGCCTCGGAACGACGGAGCCGTGGCAGCACCACCTTGAAACGCGGCGGTGAATGCGGCCGCGCGTTCGGTCGCCGGGCGGGCGTGGAGATGCCGGCTTGTGGTCGTCAGCTGGGAATGGCCCATCGCGTCCTTGATACTCACCAGGTCCACGCCGCCGGCGACGAGCAGCGACCCGAACGTGTGGCGCAGGTCGTGCCAGCGGAGCGGGCGCAGTCCGGCGGCGTCACGGGCACGCTTGTAGCGACGGCGCAGCGCCGAGCCGTCCAGCGGGCGGCCGAGGGCGTTGCAGAAGACGTAGTCGTCGGGGGAAACGAAATCCTGGCGGTGCGAGAGCCGATCGAGTGCGGCCGCGGCCTGGTCGGCCATCGGCACCCGTCGGACGTGTCCGGTCTTGGTCGTGCCCTCGACGCCGGAGGACAGCGACCGGCTGATCGTCAGCGCAGAGCCGCTCCAGTCGACGTCCCGCCAGCGCAGCGCCAAGAGTTCTCCGAGGCGAAGCCCGGAGTAGGCGGCGGCGCGGATCGCCTCGCTGTCGCGCCGGTCCTCGAAGAGCTCGAGCTCGCCGCGCGCCGCGACGGTAGGACGGTGAAAGCCGGCCTCGAGCGAGCGGGCGATGGCCTCGATCTCCTCGGGTGAGTAGAACAGCAGGACCCCCGGCTCGGGCACGCGCCGGCGGTCGGTGCCGAGGGCGGGATTGCTCGGCAGCGAGTACGTCGTCGGCTTCATCCCGTAGTTGAATGCGGCACAGACGATCTCCCGCGCCCGGTTCACGCTGCGGGCCGACACGCCGGTGGCGGGGACCGTCCGCAGGAGCGTCTCGACCTCGGCGGGGGTGATCTGCGCCGCCGGCTTATCACCGAGCGCGACCATGACGAGCCCCGCCGTGGTGCCCGTGCCCCGCTTGTGTGGTGTCCCGGCTCGGCGAGGTCGGATTCATGGGAGCGGATCGTCGAGGGCTTGGCGCCGCGGACCTTCTCCAGCCACTCCAGGTACCCGTGCGCGAGCTCGCGGAACGTGACTCCTCGGGTGCGGCGCTCGCGCTCGACGCGCTCTGACTCGTTGAAGTCCTTGACGAAGCTCTTGACGAGCTCAGCGGCCGCGACGTGCGCGCGCCGCTCGTCGAAGTACCCGTCGGCCACGCGGCCGCGGCGCGGCACCCAGCCGCCCGAGCCGTCCTGGGTCAGCCACGCCCGCGCGACGCGGCGCTTGATCTGCTGGCCGGTAACGGAACTTGGCCTCGTAGAACGGCTCGCCCTTGTGCTCACGGAGGAGCAAGAAGGGGATGGGGAGGGGATCCCGCGGAGGCATCGCAAGAGGAAGGGTATTTCATGGGTACCACGTGGGTACCAACTTTCTCGTGGGTACCACTTTGGGTACCAAACTGGCCAAAAACACCCATAAAAGCTGGTACTTTCCCGCTTAAACTTCGCCCAATTTGCGCGAATTGCAGGCGCTTTTCGCAACTCATAACCCGAACGGTCGCAGGTTCGAACCCGACTCCCGCTATGAGGAATCACTGGAAATCGTTGCCTCCGAGAGATCGGAGGTCTCGTCGTTTCTGGCTCGCTGCGTTGGATTTGATTTACCCAGGCTCGGTCCTCGCAGTGTCGTCGCCGCGTGAGCAGTCTGCGGTGGGGTACGGGGCGAAAACTGTGCGCTCAGGGGTCTGGTTCTCATGAGCCATTACCGCAACTCGCACAACCCGCCGGACGCGCTTGACGAGCTTGTGACCAAGCTCCTGTCGGCGCCGGTGAGAAACTGACCCGCCTTGGCCGGTTGAGATTTGACCCCCCTGGATGTGGGGCGGAGGCGTCCGGGGCGATGGTGACCCTGGCCCGGTCATCTCCATCGAGGTCGGGAGAAGCGCGTGCTGGATGTGGAGCGTTGGGCCGAGCTGCGCAGGGAGCACCTCGTTCGCGTTCGTGGAAGCTCAGGGGGGCGATCGCCACGTCACCACGGCCGACGCTGTGGTCGTCGCCTCCCTACATCCTTCAACCATGTTGCACTTGAGTTCGTTCTTGATCAGCTCGGCGTCGCGGGCCTGTAGTCGTTGGGGTGCCGCCATTCCGGTGTAGGGGAACAGTTGAGACCGAAGATCAGCAGCCGCTCGCCGTTCAGGACCAACCCATCCGCGGTGAACGTCGCCTGCCGGAATCCGGTGGTCACCTCCACGGTGTGCACCGTGTGCGGCAGCGTGACCTGTGCGTAGCGCTCGTCGGAGAAGGAGACGTTCTGTGAGCCCTGGACGTAGCCGCCGCCGAACCGCTAGCCCTGGTTGAAGTCAAAGGTGGTTGGCGTGACCGGCAGGCCTATGGTCGGCTGCCTCGCGCTCGCAGAGAGCCGGCGGCCCGCGGCGTCGAGCGCCGGCGCCACGCCGCCGAGCGCGCCGGCGCGCAGGATCTCACGCCGGGAGACGCGTGTGCTCCGTCACGGGGAGGTATCCGATCAACCATCGAGGAACATGACGGCGAATCGACGATGCGCGTAATGCACCTCCTGGCGAACATCGGCAGGCAGTTTGCGCGCAGCCGCCCGAGTTTGATCAAATGCTGACCCATGGCCTTCCAGCTCCACGCCTTGCGCGACTTGTGACCGGGACGCTCGCGATTGAGCGCGTGCCGCTCGGCCAATCGGGACAGACGATTCCCCGGATCGCGCTCGGCTGCGGCAACTTCGGCGGTGTCGGCTCCGCGCCGGAGTTCTTCGGCCGGGGGTTGAACGAAGACGAAGCCTCGGCGCTGATGGACGCCGCGTGGGAGATGGGGATCTCGCACTTCGACACGGCTGACGCCTACGGCGGGGGACGCAGCGAGCGGGCGGTTGGACGATGGATCGCTTCGCGCCGGGTCAACCCGACGCTGACGACCAAGACGTTTAACCCGATGCAGTCCGGAGCCGACTCAGGCCTCGCTCCCGAGCGGGTGAAGCGCGCGCTCAACGCCAGCCTCGACCGGCTGGGCGTCGATTGCGTGGAGCTGTTCCTCGCCCACGAGTTCGACCCCGACGTGCCGCTGACCGACACCTTGGCAACGTTCGAGTCGCTGCGCGCCGGCAGCGGCGTCCACGCTTATGGGGTGAGCAACTTCGACGCGAGTCAGCTTGATCTCGCGCTCGCCGCGGGCGCGCCGGCGGCCGTGCAGAACTCCTACTCGCTGCTGGATCGCGCTGACGAGGCCGAGGTCCTCCCGTTGTGCGACGAGCGCCAGATCACCTATCTGGCGTTCAGCCCGCTGGCGGGGGGCTGGCTGACCGGCAAGTACCGCCGCCGTGAACCCTATCCCGACGGCTCGCGCATGACCCAGCGCCCTGAGCCCTACGCTGCGCTTGCCAGCGACGGCACGTTCGACGCGCTCGCGGCGCTTGAGGGATTCGCCCGCCCGCGCGAGATCTCGATGGCCGGGGCGGCGCTGGCGTGGCTGCTGGCCGACCCGCGCGTCGGTCAGATCGTCGTGGGTCCGGGCCGTCCCGAGCACCTCGAGCCGGTGCGTGAGGCACTCGAGCATCCGCTGGCGCCGGAGGAGCGCGAGGGGCTTCGGGAGACATTTCGCCGATGCGGACGCTGATCCTCAGCTATCAGGACGTGCGCGCCGCGCTCGCGCCCGGCGACTGTGCGGACGCGATGGCGGAAGTGCTAGCCGCCCGCGCCAGAGGCGAGGCGTACATGCCGCTGCGCTCGGTGATGATGGCGCCCGGAGCTCCCGGGGCGATGGGCCTGATGCCGGCGTACCGCGCGAGCCGCGGCGAGCACACCGACGGCGGCCGAGCCGGAGCATTTGGCGAGCCCGCCGCCGGGACCGACCGCGAGTGGGCCGCCCCCGGCGCCTTCGCGCTCAAGGCGATCTGCCTGATGCCGGCCAACCCCGGGCGCGGTCTGGACACCCATCAGGGGATCGTGACCCTGTTTGACGGCGAGACCGGCGTCCCGACGGCGATCCTCAATGCGTCAGCGGTGACCGAGATCCGGACCGCCGCCGTCACCGCCGTGGCGACGCGGCTGCTCGCCCGCGATGATGCGCGGGTGCTCGCGATCCTCGGCGCCGGAGTCCAGGCCCGCGCCCACCTGGAAGCGCTTGCCGCCGTGCGGGCGTTCGAGCAGGTGCGCGTCCACGCTCCAACCACCGGCCACGCCCAGGCCCTGGCGGACACGCTGCCATCCGGCGGCCCGACGCTGGCAGTGGCCGTCAGCGCGAGGGCGGCGATCGAGGGCGCGGACGTGGTGGTCACCGCCACCAGCTCCCGCACGCCAGTCCTGGAGTGCGACTGGCTAGCCGCCGGCGCGCACGTCAACGCCGTTGGCGCCAGCACCCCAATGGCGCGTGAGCTCGACGTGGCCACGGTCGCCGCCGGCGGACTGTTCTGCGACAGCCGCGAGTCGCTGCGCAACGAGGCCGGCGAATACCGGCTCGCGATCGAGGAGGGAGCGATCGACGCCGAGACGCACGTGCGTGGTGAGCTCGGGGAGGTGCTCGCCGGACTGCGCCCCGGCCGCCGCGATGCGCTCGAGCTGACCGTGTTCCGCTCGCTGGGGATCGCGGTCGAGGACCTCGCGGCGGCCGAGATCGCCGTCGCCGCCGCGCAGCGGCTCGGGCTGGGAACCGAGGTGCAGCTGTGATCGAGTTGCGATCCAAGATCTGGCCATGATCGAGCTGGCCGCGATCCGCCAGGCGCGTGGACGCATCGCTGACGTGGCCGTCCGCACGCCCCTGGTGCGCCTCCGCGTGGAGGACGCACCGGCCGAGATCTATCTGAAGCTCGAGACGCTTCCGCCGATCAACTCGTTCAAGCTCCGCGGTGCCGCGAACGCGATCCGCAGCGCCCCCGCCGCCGAGCGCGAGCGCGGACTGCTGACCGCGAGCGCGGGCAACATGGCCCAGGGCGTCGCATGGATCGCCCGGGAGCTCGGCCTGCCGGCGACGATCGTCGTGCCCGAGCACGCCCCGCAGGCCAAGCTGGCCGCGATCGAGCGGCTCTCCGGACGCGTGCTGCGGGTGCCGTACGAGGAGTGGTGGCAGGCGATCCTCACCAGTCAGATCGATGGTGTCGAAGGTCTGTTCGTCCATCCCGTGCAGAACCGCGCCGTCATGGCCGGCAACGGGACGATCGGGCTCGAGATCCTGGAGGACCTGCCCGATCCCGACGCCGTCGTGATCCCGTTCGGGGGCGGCGGGCTGACCGTCGGGATCGCCAGTGCGATCAAGGGCCTGCGGCCTCAGACGAAGATCTATACCGCCGAGCCTGAGACCGGCGCCGCCCTGCACGCGGCGTTCGCCGCCGGCGGTCCGACCGACGTGGACTACCAGGCGTCGTTTGTCGACGGGTCCGGGAGCCGCCGCGTGCTCGACGCGATGTGGCCGCTACTTGCACCGCTCGTCGACGGCGCGCTCGCGGTGCCGCTGGCCGACGCCCGCGCCGGGGTGCGCACGCTGGCCGAGCGTGTCCGAGTGATCGCCGAGGGGGCGGGCGCGCTGGCCACCGCCGCCGCACTCGCCGGGCAGGCCGGGACGGGCAAGGTTGTGTGCATCGTCTCCGGCGGCAATATCGACCTGGCCACGCTGGCGGACATACTGAGCCCTCGCGACCCGGGAGGGCGACCAGACGGAGGTGAGCCGTGAGCGACGAGAAAGGGCCGGTGCTGCCCGGCGCCGGAGCCAGCGACTACGAGCGCTACCTGCGCACCGATGAGCTGCTGGCGTTGCAGAAGGAGCCCGAGGAACGCGTCCACCGCGACGAGCTGCTGTTTCAGACCGTGCACCAAGCCTCGGAGCTGTGGCTCAAGCTCGCGACCAGCGAGGTCGAGCAGGCGGCGGCGCTGATCGACGGCGACAAGCTCGTGCCGGCGCTCGCGCTACTGCGGCGAGCCGTTCTGTGCATCCAGTACATCACCACCCAGCTCGACATGCTCGGTGAGATGGAACCGTGGGATTACCAACACGTCCGGGTCGTGCTGGGACACGGAAGTGGCTTTGACTCGCCCGGGTTCCGCCGGGTCTCGAAAGTGACGGGACGGATCTCAGGCGCGTTCGATCGCGCGCTCGTGCGTGCCGGGCTGGATCTGGTGCAGCTCTATCGCGCCGGCTCCGAGCACGAGCAGCTCCGTCGGTTGGCGGAGGTTCTCACCGACTGGGACGAGCGGATCTGGATCTGGCGCTTCCGTCACTACAGCGTCGTCGCTCGCGCGATCGGCGAGCGCAGCGTAGGCACGCAGGGCACACCGGTGCAGGTGCTCGGCAAGCTCGTGGCCCAGCGCCAGCTGCCAAAGCTGTGGGAGGTGCGTAGCCGGCTGGTGGAGTTGTTCGACGCCGAACGCGCGGCCGCCTCGGACCCGGAGGCAGCGGGCGGCACCCCCGCAGGCACCCAGGCGCCGTAGGGACCCAGCCGCGGTAGGCACCAAGTCCTACGTAGCACCCAGCCGGCGTAGGGACCAACCGCCGCGGGGGCCCAGTCGCCGTGGGGTGTCAGCCGCGCGCGCAGGCGTCCAGCGCCGCGATCAGCCGATCCACCTCATCGGGGGTGTTGTAGTGAATGAAGCCGAGCCGGATCGCGTCCTGCTCATAGCCGAGCCGCCGATACAGGTCCAGCGAATACCACGAGTCGTGCGCCCACACGCCCATCTGCTGCTCAGCCAGCTGGGCGGCAACGCTGGCCGCCGGGACCCCGGCGACGTTGATCAGGAACGTGGGTACCCGTCCCTCCATCCCGGGCAGACCGTAGACCGTCACGGCGTCTGAGATCCCCGCCAGGAAGCGCTCGCCGAGCTCACGCTCGTACGGCCTGATCGCGTCAAAGCCACCGACCGAGTCGAGGTAGGCAAAGGTGGCGCCCAAGCCGGCAAGCAGCTCAAACGGGAGCGTGCCCGTCTCGAAGCGGCGGCTGAGCGGCGACATCGGCGCCGGGCGGGCCTTGTACGGCCGCCACGTCTCGAGCAGCTCGGCGCGACCGTAGGCGATGCCGAGATGGGGGCCGCAGAACTTGTAGGGCGAGCACAACAGGAGATCGGCGTCGATCGCTCGCACGTCGATCGGCTCGTGCGCGGCGTAGTGGACCGCGTCGATCCAGGCCAGGGCTCCGACCTCGTGCGCGAGCTCGCAGACGCGCTGGGCGTCGACGATCGTGCCGATCGCGTTCGAGGCCCACGCGAACGCGACCACCCGCGTGCGGGGGCCGAGCTTGGCGCGCAGGTCGGCGTAGTCAAGTCGCGTGTCAGCGGTCAGCTCGACGTGCTTGACCACCAGGTCCCGGTCGTGGGCCAGCTCCAACCAGGGGGCGACGCCGCCGTCGTGGTCCAGCGAGGAGACGAGGATCTCGTCGCCGGGCGCGAACTCCCGGCCTGCGGTCCGCGAGAGCATGAAGTTAAGTGAGGTCATGTTCGGGCCGAAGATCACCTCGTGCGGCTCGCAGCCGAGAAATCGAGCCGCGCCCGCCTCCGCCGTCTCGAGAATCTCCTTCGCGCGCAGGCTGGTGGCGTAGCCGGCGCCGAGATTCGCGCTGGCCTCGCGCAACGCGCGAGCGATCGCGTCGCCGACCTCGTCGGGAACTTGGGAGCCCCCCGGAGCGTCGAAGAACGCGAACCCCTCCTGCAGCGACGAAAAGCGCTCCCTGACGGTGCTCAGGTCGATGGTCTGGTTTTGCACTTGCACCTCCCCGGAGACAATGATTTGATCAAGACTACAAAATCAGAATTGGTCCAAGGCGAGTCGGCGTCAGCGCGGGACCGGTCGACGGTCACCGAGACAGGAGCCACCAGTGAGTATTCGCGTAACCCGGAGCGCAGAGGCCAGCTGGCAGGGTACGGTGCCAGAGGGGGGCGGCAGGATCGCGGTCGGAAGCGGCGCCTTCGAGGGTCCGTTCACGCTGCGCGCGCGCGTTGAGGACGTGGAGCGCTCGACCAATCCCGAGGAGCTGATCGCCGCGGCGTCGGCGGCCTGCTACACGATGTCGCTGGCCGACCTGCTCAGCGGTCAGGGCCATCCGCCGACCGATCTGCAGACGCAGGCTCGGATTCGGCTCGAGCAGACCGACGAGGGCTTTCGGATCACGGGGATCGAGCTGCGCACGCAGGGCGAGGTGGAGGGCGTCGATGCCGAGCAGTTCGCCGTCCTGGCCGAGCAGGCCAAGGCGACGTGCCCGGTTTCGCTGGCGTTGGCGGGGACCGAGATCACGGTTCAGGCGACGAAGACCGAAAGCTGACCTACCGCTCTCAAGCAGGGGGTTGACCCGTTGAAGTCGAATCTGCGAGGGTGGCGGCGGCCGAGCCGGGCGAGCTCGATCCGACACTCCGATCCAATTGAGCTCCCAACCGTCATCGAGGTCCCCTGATGCCGACCGTGACTGTCGTCGACGCCGGTTCGGTGGCGCCGCGGGCCGGCTCGGTCGCCGGGCTCAACGTGCGCCCGACCCTGGGCACGCAGACCGGCTTCGCGCCGCTCGAGCAGGCGGTGCTGGAATGCGCGCCCGGCCGGACCGATCCGATCTCGGTCGGGCCAGTCGAGGAGACGCTGTTCGTGCTCGCGGGGCGGGGAACGGTGCACGTGGCCGGTGAAGCGTACGAACTCGAGCCGGAGGTCGGGCTCTCCTTCGCTCCCGGTTCTGAGTTTGAGCTCGAGAATCCGGGGCCCGAAACCCTGGTCTTGATCGCCGTCCGAGTTCCCGACCCGGAGCCGTCGGGAGGGGAAAGCACCCCGCGTACGACGGTGCGGCGTGTGGCTGACCAGGAGCTCGCGACGGCGACCGCCCAGCGCGAGTTCCGAATCGTTGCCGACCCAGGCTGCGGCCTGCGCTCGGCGACCCACTTCGTCGGCTACATCCCGCCGGCGCGTGCGCCCGACCACTTCCACACCTACGACGAGGTGATCTATGTGCTTGACGGAGAGGGGGTGATGCACGCCGGAGAGTTCGCGCAGGGATTGGGACCGGGATCGTGCGTACAGCTTCCCGCGCGCACCGTGCATTGCCTGGAGAACACCGGATCCGGGCCGATGCGCGTGGTCGCGGTCTTCCGTCCCGCCGGGTCGCCGGCGGCCGCCTACTACCCGGACGGAACACCGGCATACCCGGGCGGCGACGAGTGATTCGCCATCTGAGGGCTCACGCCAAAACTAAAGCGAACTCCAGAGGAGAGTGAGGACCATGAAGGGACGCTTGTCCTTAGCAGTGTTGGCGCTGACGGCGCTGATCGCGGCGGGCTGCGGCAGCAGTAGTAGCAGCAGTAGCAGCAGCGCCAGCACGAGTGCCAGCTCGTCGGCCGCGGCCGGCGGCGCGGGCGGTAAATGCACGGCGTCGATCGGGATTGAGGCGCCGATCACCGGCCAGGTGGCGATGCTCGGCACCGAGCAGTTGCATTTCGCCGAGCTGGCGATTTCGATGGACAACCAGACCAACCACACCAACATCTCACTGGTCCAGGGCGACACGCAGCTGATGCCCGCTCAGGCGACGACGGTAACCCAGCAGTTCATCTCCAACTCGAAAATCCTCGCCGTCGTCGGTCCGGCGGGCAGCCAGGAAGTCGAAGCCGTTGGGCCGCTATTCGGGCGCGCCGGACTTCCCTTCATAACCGGCTCGGCCACCAGCGCCTCGCTGACGACCGGTAAGAACCCGACGTTCTTCCGCGTCGTCTCCAAGGACACCGTCCAGGGCCCGCAGGATGCTCATTACATCATCAGCAACCTGCATCCGAAGTCGCTGCTGATCGTCGATGACCAGGAGGCCTACTCCACCGGTCTGGTGGCGGCGATGACGCCGGTGTTCAAGGCAGCCGGGATCGCCGTCGACCACGAGTCGGTCAGCCAGAAGGTGACCGACTTCTCCTCGATCGTGAGCAAGGTGACGCCGCAGACGAGCGTCGTGGTGCTGCCGTGGCAGGTCGCCGCGAACGCTCAGCAGCTCGGGCGCAACCTCGCCGAGCAGAAGAAGAAGGCGGTCATCTTCGGCACCGACGGCCTGTTCTCGCCGGGAACGTTCACGATCAACGGCTCCTACGTGTCCTCGTTCGGGCCCGACATCACGGCACTCCCCACCGACAAGTCGATCGCGGCCGCGGCCAAGGCCAAGTACGGCAGCTTCGGCACCTTCGGACCCCCGGTGTTTGCGGCCACCCATGTGATCGACGATGCGATCTCATCGGTCTGCAAGGCCGGTCAGACGCCGAGCCGCGCCAACGTGCTCGCGGCGATCAAGAAGACCGATGAACCGACCTCGATCCTCGGGCAGGCGATCAAGTTCGACTCGCACGGGGATCTGGTGAACGGGAAGTTCTTCCTGTTCAAGATCAACGCCAAGGGTCAGTACAAGCTGCTGACCGGAGCATGATCGTCTGACGTGCCCGCCGTCTGCGCGCGCCCACACGGGCGCGCGCAGCCGATGGCGGCGCCGTGCTAGAGATCCCCCGACAATGCACTTCTTCGTCCAGGAACTGGTGAACGGACTGACCACCGGAAGCCTCTACGCGCTGCTCGCGCTCGGCTACTCGATGGTCTACGGCGTGCTCAAGTTGCTGAACTTCGCGCACGGCGACCTATACATGGTCGGCGCATTCATCGGCTACTTCGTGATCCAATGGTTTGGCGGGCCGATGGCGCTCGCGATCCCGGTACCACTGCTGCTGGTGATCATGTTCGTGGTCGCCGGCGGCACCACCGGCGTGCTGGGCGTGGCCATTGAGCGCTTCGCCTACCGACCGCTGCGCGACGCGCCGCGGATCGCGCCGCTGATCACCGCCCTCGGCGTGTCGTTCTTCCTCGAAAACACCGTCCTTCTGCTGTTCGGGGCCCAGACCCGCGTGTACAACACGCCTGAGTTCATCTCGTTCGGAATCGGGATCCACATCGGTGTGCTGCAGATCGACATCGTCCGGATCATGGTGATCGTGCTCAGCGTCGTGTTGATGGTCGCGCTGCGGCTGCTCGTGGATCGCACCAAGCTGGGCAAGCAGATGCGCGCCGTGGCGGCTGATCGTGAGGCGGCCGAGATGCTCGGGATCAACGTCGACTACACGATCGCGGCGACCTTCTTCCTCGGCTCTGCGCTGGCGGGGATCTCCGGGGTCATGGCCGGGCTGGTGTTCAACCAGGTGTACAACCTGATCGGCTTCGTCGCCGGGCTGAAGGCGTTCACGGCGGCCGTGGTCGGCGGCATCGGATCGATCGCCGGCGCGATGCTCGGTGGGATGCTGCTCGGGATCGCCGAATCGTTCATTACCGGCTACGTGTCCTCGACGCTGACCAACCTGATCGTGTTCGGGATCCTGATCGCGGTGATGGTGCTGCGACCCAGCGGCCTGCTTGGGCGCGCGCCGCTGCAGAAGGTCTGAGATGACCCCCCAACCCGAGCAGCCTCCCCAGCCCGGCGCGGCGCCGTCCGTCGGTCGCGACGAGTGGGTGGCGCGCTCGGGCGCGCGGCGAGAGTACGCCCCCGGCTGGCGCGGCCAGGTTCAGCGCCGGACCGAGCTGGTCGGCTGGTGGCCACGACTCGGTCTGGCGACGCTCGTGGGCGCCCTGGTGCCGTTCGCGTTCGGCAACGACTTCCAGCTCCAGGTGGGAATCAACGCGCTGCTGCTGGCGCTGCTGGCGGTCGGGCTGAACGTCGCGGTGGGCTGGGCCGGACTGCTCGACCTCGGCTACATCGCGTTCTACGGCTTTGTCGCCTATGGCTTCGCGCTCCTGTCTTCGAGCCAGCTGAGCACCGCGGGCATCCACCTTCCGGCCGAGCTCTCGATCCCGATTGTGATGGTGCTCGCGGCGGTGCTCGGGCTGCTGGTGGGGCTGCCTTCGCGACGCCTGCTCGGCGACTACCTGGCGATCGTGACCCTGTTCTTCGGCGAAGCGTTCGTCGAGTTCACCAACAACGTTGCGCCAACCAAGCTGGGCGGCCCGAACGGGATCTTCGCACTTGATCCGATCCAGGGCTTCGGCGGTCAGATCACGACCAACAAGGGCTACTTCTACCTGCTGCTGATCATGCTGGCGGCGACGCTCGTGGTACTGCACTTGCTCGATACCTCGCGCACCGGCCGGGCCTGGCGCGCAGTGCGCGAGGACCCGCTCGCGGCCACGATGATGACGATCCCGGTCAACCGCGTGAAGCTGATGGCGTTCAGCTTCGGCGCGGTCGTGGCGGCGATGGCGGGAGCGGTGTTCGCCGCCCAGCAGGCGAGCGTCTTCCCGACCGACTTCGACACCCCGTTCCTGATCCTGATCTACGCCGGCTTGATCCTGGGCGGGGCCGGCAGCATGGCGGGGGCGGTGCTCGGCGGGCTGATCGTCGGGGTCACGCTCGACGGGTTCCTGCGCAGCTCGACTGAGGCGGGCTATATCTTCTACGGGCTGATTCTGCTGACCCTGGTCGTCAAGCTGCGGCCCTGGCGCCGGCTCGCCGCGGTGCTCGGCGTCACAGTGGTACTCGGCTTCGTCGTGCACGCGATCGTCGCGGCGATCAGCGCTTCCGCGGTCGCCGGGGGTCCGCAGTCGACCGGGTGGATCGCTTCGGCGCTGCACGACTGGGTGATCGTGCCCCGGAACGCGACCACGCCAGGCAACATCGGCTTCGTCGTGCTCGTCTGCCTGCTGATCGCGCTCGTGCAGCTACGCGGCCGCGCGCGCACGATCCTGCTCGTGCCGACGCTGTACCTGGCCGCCTGCGTTTGGGAGGGCCGGCTTGTCGCCGAGCCGTCGATCACGCGCCAGATCCTGCTCGGGGCGGTCCTGATCGTGATGATGAACGCGCGCCCGCAGGGGCTGCTGGGCTCGCGCCGCGTCGAGGTGGTCTGATGGCCCCGCTGCTCGAACTCGACACGGTGTCGCTCGCGTTCGGCGGGCTAAAGGCGCTGAACGAGCTCGAGCTGACCGTCGCCGAGGGGGAGATCGTCAGCGTGATCGGCCCTAACGGCGCCGGCAAGACGACCGTGTTCAACGTCATCACCGGCATCTACGAGCCGACCGGCGGCGAGGTCCGGTTCGCTGGCGAGAGCATCGCCGGGCGCCCGCCGCACAAGATCACCCGCCTGGGGATCGCGCGCACGTTCCAGAGCCTGCGGCTGTTCTTGAATATGTCGGTCAAGGAGAACGTGATGGCTGCCACCTACGGCCACACCAAAGCCACGCCGGCAGAGTCGATCCTGCGCCTGCCGCGCGCCCGGCGCGAGGAGCGCGAGGTGTCAGAGCTGGCCGAGGAGGTGCTGTCGTTCTTCGGCGAGCGGCTCGCCGGCTACCGCTGGGATCAGCCCGCCTACTCGCTGTCCTACGCCAACCGCCGACGGCTTGAGATCGCGCGCGCGCTCGCAACCAGACCGCGGCTGCTGTTGCTCGACGAGCCGGCCGCGGGGATGAACCCCTCGGAGACGCACGAGATCACCGAGCTGATCGGCGAGCTGCGGGCCGGGCGCGACGTCGCGATCCTGGGGATCGAAAACGACATGCATGTCTTCGCGGGGTGCTCGGCTCGCGTCGTCGCGCTCGACCACGGCGTCAAGATCGCCGAAGGCAGCTTCGACACCGTTGCGGGCCATCCGGCGGTCGTCGAGGCCTACCTCGGTCGCGACCCCGCGGCGCTCGCGGAGAGCGACTGACGATGCTGCTGAGCCTCGAGGACGTGACCACCTATTACGCGCAGATGCGGATCCTCGAAGGCATCTCGCTCGAGGTCGGCGCGGGCGAGCTCGTCTGCCTGCTGGGCGGAAACGCCTCGGGTAAATCGACGACGCTGAAGACCGTGCTCGGGATCGTCCGTCCCCGTAGCGGGCGGATCATGCTGGACGGCGAGGATGTCACCCGGCGCACCGTGCCTGACCGGATCGCTCGCGGCATGGCGATCGTGCCAGAGAACCGACGGCTGTTTGGCCAAATGACGGTACGCGAGAACCTCGAACTCGGCGCGGTCCTCCAGGATGGTTCGACGCTGGCGCAGGACCTCGAGCGGGTCCACACGCTGTTCCCGCGCCTGCACGAGCGGCGCGAGCAGCTCGCCGGGACGCTCTCGGGAGGAGAGCAGCAGATGGTCGCGGTCGGCCGCGCGCTGATGTCGCGCCCGCGACTGCTGTTGATGGACGAGCCCTCGATGGGGCTCTCGCCCGCGCTCGTGCAGCAGAACTTCAGAATCATCAAGGAGATCCACGAGTCAGGAGTGGCGGTGCTGATGGTCGAGCAGAACGCCGCCATGGCACTGTCGATCGCTGATCGCGCCTACGTGCTCTCGACCGGTGAGATCGTCCTCTCGGGAGCGGCGGCCGAGCTTCTGGAGAGCGAGGACCTCAAGCGCGCCTATCTGGGCCGCTGAGATGGGCAGCACCCGGTGACCGCCTCGGTCCAGATCGCAGGTTTCCGGTCAGGCGCCCTACGCGCGACACCCATCCGTATCGGCCACCACGCCTCAGGTATTGGCGCGTGCGGCGGCCGACGCGATCACTGACGCCGGTCTCGACGCCGCCGAGTCGAGCGCGGGGATGCGTTCGCCGAGCCGCCGCCGGAGCCCGATCGCCACCCGCGGATATGATGTTCTGATCAAATCTGGCCGCGTAGGACAAACGAAATGTCAGATTCCTGTCCGGTCTGGCCGCCGAGCCGAGACGAGCGCCCGTCGACGGTGCTTGCATCAACCCAGCAGTTCTGATCAAATATACGCTGTGCGGATTTGGCGGATGGCAGCGGCTGCCGGTTCGGTAGCGGGGATGAACGGGGCCACGCGTCGACCTCGGGAGCGCTGATTTCGCCATGAAGCTCCCGCTCAGGATCGGCGTGATGCAGCTGACGATGGAGCCGTTGCACGCGATCCTGGCCCACGCGCGGGAACTGGACCGCCGTGGTTTTGACACGATCTGGCTCGCCGAAGCCTACCCGTGGTGGCGCAAGCACTCGATGGAGGCGCGCTCCTCGACCGCGCTGTCGGCGCTGATCGCGAAAGAGACCGAACGGCTGACGGTGGGGTGGGGAATCATCTCGCCCTACACCCGCCACCCGATCCAGGTCGCGATGGAGGCTCGCGTGACCCAGGAGGCGATCGGCGGTGAGGGCCGCTTCCGGCTCGGCTTCGGGGCCTCGAAGATCTTCATGCGTGAGATCGGGGAGGGCGAGCGCAAGCCCGCCCGGCCGCTGACGGCGATCCGGGAGAGCATCGAGATCGTGCGGGCGATCCTCAACGGCGAGGGGATCGATTTCGAGGGCCGGGAGTACACGGCCAGGGTCCCGCCGCTGCGCGACGACGCCGAGACTCCGCGCACCGCGCCGCCGTTGTACGTCGCGGGCACCGGACCGAAGATGCAGCTGATGGCGGGCGAAGTGGCCGACGGTCTACTGACGCCGAGCATCACCACCCCCGGGTTCGTCCGCTACTCGCGCGAGAACCTCGTCAAGGGTGCGCAGGCCGCCGGACGCGATCCCGATGAGATCGACCTGGGCTGCACGATCGTCGCCAGCATCGACGAGGACCGCGCCCGGGGGCGGGAGGGCGCGAGAGAGATCGCCGGGATGTACCTGGCCAACAAGGTGCAGAACATTCAGGCTTCCGCTGACGTGCTGCTCGGTGAGGCGGGTCTCACTCAGGACGAGATCAAACCGATTGCGCAGGCGATGGAGTCCGGAGGCCGGCTGGCCGCCGCGGCCGCCGTGAGCGACGCGATCCTCGACAAGACCCGGCCGATTGCCGGCACACCCGGCGACTGCATTGCGGCGATCGAGGAATATCGGGACGCCGGGGCCACCCACATCATGCTCGAGCTGTGGGGCGACGACCGTGGCCGGCAGATCGAGCTGTTCGCCGACCAGGTCCTCCCGCACTTTCGCTGATGACCGCAACCACATCCGAGAAGCTCGCCGAGTTGGTGATCGAGCACGTCGACGAAGATCGCCTGGTGCAGACCGCCTGTGCCTACGTCAGCACGCCGAGCCCGACCGGAAGCGAGCAGGCGATGGCGGAGATGGTTCGCGCCGCCTTCGAGGAGACCGGTCTGGCCGTGACGTGGCAGGAGGTCGAGGAGGGAAGACCGAACGTGATCGGGACCTGGGAGGGTGCCGGCGGCGCGCCCAGCCTGATGTTCAACGGCCACATGGACACGTCGTACTCCGGACGCGAGCCGCACCTGCGAGACATCTTTGGCTTTCAGCCCGAAGCCGTTGTCAGAGACGGACGGATCTATGGCCTCGGGATCTCCAACATGAAGGGCGCGCTCGCCTGCTATCTCGAGGCAGTCCGCGCGGTCCGTGACGCCGGCCTGACGCTGCGGGGCGACGTGCTGATCGCCTGCGTGGTGGGCGAAATCGAGAAGACCCAGTGGGGCGAGGAGTTCCGCGGCCGCGAGTACCGCGGCTACGCCGCCGGCAGCCGTTACCTGCCCACCCACGGCGGGATCGCTGACATGTGCATCCTCGGTGAGCCGACCGAGCAGCGGATCGTCCTCGGCCACTACGGCACGATGTGGGCCCGGCTCTCTACGCGCGGTCCGTTCGTCCATACCGCGTTCTCGAGCGGTCGGCTGCACGAGAACTCGATCGTGCGGATGCGCGAGGTGATGGACGACGTGATGGCGTGGATCCCGATCTGGGAGCAACGTGCCGAATACCACGGGCTGAGTGGAGTCGTCAACATCGGGGCGCTGCGCGGCGGACATCCGTGGCGGGTCAGCCGAACGCCCGACCGCACCGACCTGTTCCTCGACATCCGTGTCCCTCCGACGATGCGGATGCAGGATGCCAAGCGCGCGCTCTCAGACCTGGTGCGCGACCTGCGCGCCAAGTACCCCGATTACGGGCTCGAGTACGAGGTGTTCGTGACGGCGCCCGGGGCCGAGATCAGTGAGCGCCATCCGATGATCGCGGCGATCGACGCCGGGCACGAACGTGTCTTCGGAGAGCCGCCGGCGCGCGACACCGTGCGCTGGTTCTCCGACGCGTCAGCGCTGACGCGATACGGGATCGAGACGGTCAACTACGGCACGTCGAGCGGCCTGCCTGGCCCCGACGGCGAGAACCTGGACATCGAGGGGCTGGTTAAGATCGCAACGGTGTACGCGCTGACCATGACGCGAATCTGTGAGCCGGTCTCATGAAGCTCGTCACGTTCGGCGACCCAGACGGCAATCAGCGCTGCGGCGCGATCGACGGTGGTCACGTCCGCACGATCGACGGCGTCGCGACGATGCGGGAGCTGTTCGAATCCGGCGAGGACGCCGCGACCGTCGGCGCCGGAGCCAACGGCGAGCGGCTGCCACTCGCCGATGTCCACCTCCAGGCCCCGATCATCCCGAAGAAGTTCTTCCACACCTCGGGCAACTACCGCGAGCACGAGGTGGAGTCCAAGGTCGTCAATTGGTCGCACGAGATCGCGCCGTGGATCGTGTTCTTCCAGAACATCGACGCGATCATCGGCCCCGAGTCACCGATCGTCTATCCCTCGCATCTCACCAACGAGCTCGACTACGAGCTCGAGCTGGCGCTGGTGATGCGCCACGGCGGCAAGCATTTCGACGTTGAGGAGGCCGAGGACTACATCGGCGGCTACATGATCTTCAACGACATCACGGCGCGCGACATCCAGCGGCGGGAGATGCGCTCGGGCGTGTTCTCCTACTGCAAGGCGATCGACACCTTCTGCCCGCTCGGGCCGTGCATCGTCACCCCCGACGAGATTCCGGACCCCTATCGCCTGCACATGGAGCTGCGGGTCAACGGCGAGCAGCGCCAGGAGTCGATCTCGGGCAACATGTCCCAGACGATCCCGGAGGTGATCGCCCACTACTCGGCGCTCGACTACAGCCCCGGCGACGTGCTGTCGCTCGGCACCGTCTCGGGGGTTGCGGGATTCCGCGAGGACGCCCAGAAGTGGTACCTGCAGCCGGGCGACGTGATCGAGTGTGAGATCGAGGGCATCGGTGTGCTGCGCAATCCGGTGATCTCGTGGGAGGAGGCGCACGGAGCGCCTGCCCCTCCGCTGCGACGCTGGTAACCGTGCCCTGGCCGCAGGACCACGCCAAGCTCGAGCGGTTCCGCCGGCTGATGATCGAGCAGGAGCTCGACGCGGTCGTCGTCCGCGCGCCGGACAACATCGTCTATCTGACCAGCTACTGGTGCATGAAGGGTTATGACGCGCTCGTGTTCCCGGCGCAGGGAGAGCCAGTGCTGGTCGTGCTCGAGCCCCAGCTCGAGGAGGCGCAGCGCAGTGCCTGGGCGAACGACCTGCGGGTGTTCAAGGGGTATCACCCAACCGATCCAAGGCCGCCGTGGTTCCGCGCCCGCGACCTCTGCATCGACGTCCTCTCAGAACGCGGCATCACCGGCCGGATCGGGCTCGAGCTGACGCAGGGAACGCAGGCCGCCGACCGGATGGTGGCCGAGCCGACGGTCTTCTCCCAGGACTGGTTCAGCGGCTTCGACGGCGCGGCGCGCGATGTCGTCGACTGCTCGGGCGTGCTGGCCCGGTCGCGGGCGATCAAGACCGAGCAGGAGATCGAGCGGATGCGCCTCGCCGCCGAGCTGGCGGCGGCGGCGATGGAGCACACGGCCGAGGCGATCCGGCCGGGCATGAGCTGCGCCGAGATCGGAGCGATCTACGAGGGGCACGTGCACATCAACGGAACCGGGTACAAGGGTCAGGTCGATCTCGCCCGCGCGTTCACGCTCGTCTGGTCCGGTCCGTCGATCCGGACCTTCACCGCGACCAGCGACACGCCTGTCTGCGAGCACGAGCCGACCCTGTTCGAGATCTGGGTCTGCGCCGACGGCTACTGGTGCGACCTGACCAAGAACGCCTGCCCCGGAGGGCTCACTCCCGCCTACGACGAGCTGACCGATCAGCTGCTCGGTGTCTACGACCGCGCGGTCGATCACCTGCGACCCGGAGCGAGCCTTGCCGAGCTTGACCGCAGCGTCCGCGCCGGGATCGGGGAGATCGGCTTCCCTGGTCAGCCGTCTCACCCGATCGCCCACGGCATCGGGGCCCGCGCGCACGAGCCGCCCTACGCTCACCAGGCGGCCCCCGGCGAGCTCAGCGAGGGGATGGTGCTTGCGATCGAGCCCGGGGTGTACTGGGAAGGTGGCGGCGGACTACGCGTGGAGGATAACTTTCTCATCACGGCGTCCGGGTGCCAGAAGCTGGGCACCTACCCCGACGACTTCAGAGGCCTTGGACTCGGTGCCCGCTGAGGAGCCCCTCGGCATGCCGGGGCGAGTCTGCGTGATCGGCGCCGGCACGATCGGCAGTCTGCTCGCCGGACACCTGGGGCGGGTCTGCGAGGTGTCGCTACTGGTCAGGCGGCATGAGCACGCGGAAGCGCTCGAGCGCGAGGGCCTTCGGGTGTCGGGCAAGAGCGAGCTTGTGACCCGCGTGCGTGCGAGTACCGATCCAGGCGCGCTGCTGCCGTTCGAACTCGGGATCCTGGCCGTCAAGGCGACCGACCTCGAGCTCGTCTGCGAACGGCTGCGCGGCGTCTCGCCGGGCGCGTCGATGATGACGATCCAGAATGGGCTCGGCGCCGAGGAGGTGGTCGCCCGCCACGGCGACTGGCCGCTGATCTCGGCGGTGACGTTCATGAGTGGCAACCGGCACTCCGACCGCCACGTCGAGTACGAGCTCGACACGGCGACCTGGCTGGGGCCTTGGGCGGCCACCGCCACCTCGATGGCGACCGTCGAGGCGGTGGGCGCGCTGATCAACGCCTCCGGGCTGAAGGCCGAGACGATGCCCGACCTGCTCCCCGCCCAGTGGTCGAAGCTGATCTTCAACTCGGCGATCAACGGCGTGGCCGCGCTCACCGAGCTTCCGCACGTGTCCTCGTACGCGCAGCTCGACAGCCCGGTCGCACTCGGGCCGCTGGTCAGAGCGCTGATCGACGAGGGCAAGAGCGTCGCCGCCGGCGCGGGGGTTGAGCTCTACGAGGACCCCTGGGAGATGAACCGGCTGGCGGTGGCCCGCGGCGAGACCAACGCCAGCGAGTACGCCCATCTCCCCTCGATGCTGGAGGACGTGTTGGCGCACCGGCGCACCGAGGTCGACTTCATCGCCGGCGCGCTGGTCAGAGAAGCCCACCGACGCTCGATCGAGGTTCCGTTCACCGACGCGATGTACCGGATGATCAAGGGCAAGGAGACCTCGTGGTCTTCGAGTCCGTCACGCCCCCGGGAGATGAGAACATGAGGGTCTGCATTGTTGGCTGCGGCGCGATCGGGAGTCTTTTCGCGGCGCATCTGGCCCAGGTCGACAACGTCGAGGTGTGGGCCTACGACGTCGTCGAGCGACAGGTCGCAGCGATCAACCGCGACGGCCTGCGGCTGACCGGCAACGCCGACCTGCTTGGCAAGGTCAGCGCCCGCACCGACAGCGCGGAGATTCCGCCCTGCGAGTTCGGCATCGTCGCGACCAAGAGCCTCTACACCCGTGCGGCGATCGAGGCGACCGCGCATCTGTTTCAGGACGGCGCCGTCGCGTCGGTCCAGAACGGGGTCGGCAACGAGGAGGTGATCGCCGAGTACGTCGCGCGCGTGATCCGCGGCACGACGTTCCCGGCCGGGCACGTTGTTGAGCCCGGCGTAGTCAACATGGACACCGGCGGGGATACCTGGCTCGGGCCGTTCGAGCCCCGGCCCGCCGCGATGGACGCGGTCACGCGGCTCGCGGAGGCGATCACCGCCGGCGGGATGAACACCAAGGCACTGAGGGATGCCCGCGGCGCGCAGTGGACGAAGCTGATCTTCAACGCCGCCACCAATCCGGTGGGGGCGCTAACACGCCTCACCCACGGGCGCGTCTGCGAGCTGCCAGGCACGCGAAAGCTGGTAAGCGGGCTGGTGGCCGAGGGCGTCGCCGTCGCCGACTCGCTGGGAATCACGCTCGACTCAGATCCCGACGAGCTGGTTGATCACGCCGCCCAGGTCGCCTATGAGCACCGCGCGAGCATGCTGCAGGACGTGCTCGCCGGACGCATCACCGAAGTTGACGCGATGAACGGCGGGATCGCGGCCTTCGGCGCGCAGCAGGGCATCCCGACGCCGCTTAACGAAGCGATCGCCGCATTGATCAAGGGACTGGAGCATTCGTGGACTCAACCGCAGTGAACACCTCACAGGCCGATGTCGAGCGTCGCTACGCGAACGTCCGGGCCGCCCTCGCCGATGCCGGTGCCGACTCGCTGATCGTCTGCGCGACCGAATACACGGGGTTCGAGGGAGCGGTCCGCTACCTGTCGGGCTTCCGCATCGTGCACCGCTACGCCTATGTGCTGCTACCGCTCGAGGGCGAGCCGATCGGCGTCTTCCCGAGCGAGGCCCGCTGGGTCGGCAACCATGCTGACGGCTGGGTGCAGAATCGGGTGTTCGCCGAGACGCCGGGGCAGTGGATGCTCGACCACCTGCGCGAGCAGGGCGCGAAGCGGGTCGCCGTCTACGGCCTCGATTTCATCATGAACGTGCGTGACTACCGAGCGCTGTCGGGCGGCGAGCTCGAACTGCTCCCGTTCGACGCCGAGTTCGACTTCGCCCGGGCGGTCAAGAGCGAAGAGGAGATGGCGCTCGTGCGCGAGAGCATGCGGATCAACGAGGCCGGGTTCTGGGCGGTGCAGGCCGCGTATGCGCCCGGACGCACGCAGTCGGAGCTGATGGCCGCGGCGGAGGCCGAGTTCACGCGCCGGGGCACCGGCCGTCAAACGATGGATATGGTGCTGTCGGGACCCGCCGGCTCGGCGACGCCGGAATTCCAGATCCCCGATCCGGTCGGCAAACTCACCGGCGACGAAATGCTCCTGTACTCACTCGAGGTGGCCGGCCCGGGTGGGCATTGGGTCGAGTTCTCGCGGCCGCTGTGCCGTGGCGACGCCGGCCCCGACACGCAGAGGATGCTCGAGGCCTACGACGAGTACTACGCCGCCGCGCGCACCGCGCTTCACGCCGGGGCCAGCGCTCACGACGTGCACGTCGCGGTCTCGCAGCCGTTCAAAGACCGCGGCTATCCGCTCGGCCACGTCACCGGACACTCGATCGGGATGTCGATGATCGAGTTCCCGCGCATCGGTGAGGGCGTCGAGGTCGAGCTGCAGGAGAACATGGTGCTCTCGATGCACCCGCATGCGATCGCCGCCGACGAGAAGTCGTGCATGTACATGCAGGACACCTGGCGGGTCGGTGCGAGCGCGGGCGAGCCGCTCTCGAACGTCCCGCTGCAGGTGTTCGATGGCAGCGAGACGCGCCCCGACGGCTGAGCCGCGCGAGCGCACGGGGCTGCCCCCCGGCCCGATGCTGGGCGGCTGCACCGTGGGTGTCGTGATCTCGTGGAACGTTGCCAATACTGGCTCGGTGGTGTCGCTGCTCGCACGACACTACGGAACCAGCCTGGCCGCGCTGGGGCTGATGACCACAGTGCTGTTCCTCGCCGAGCTGGCGGTGATGCTCCCGGGCGGGCAGGCAATCGACCGCTTCGGCGCCAAGCGCGCCGGCCTGGCGGCGATCATGCTCTCCCTGGTCGGCAATCTGCTGCTGCTGACGACCGCTGACTTCGCACTCGCGCTCGTGCTGCGAACCGTCGTCGGTCTCGGGGTTGGCCTCGGCTTCCTCGCCGGCGCAATCTACGTCCAGCAGGGTGCCGGCCGCAAGGCGTCGCTGGCCGGCGGCATCTACGGCGGCGTGTCGCTGAGCGGCGGTGGACTGGCGCTCGCCGTCGTGCCTCAGCTCGTCGGCGCCTACGATTGGCGTGCTTCGTATGTGAGCGCGGTGGGCGTGGCGGTGATCGCGCTGCCGATCGTGCTCGGCTGCCCGTCGAGCACGATTCACGGTCAGCAGCTTGACCGGCCGCGTTTCCGGACCCTGATGCGAGACATGACGCTCGTGAGGCTCGGGACGGTGTCGGCGGTCTCGTTCGGCTTCAGCATCGTGCTCGGCAACTGGGTGGTGACGCTGCTCGAGCGCAACGGCAGCCTCAGCGCCGGGACCGCCGGAGCGATCGGCTCGCTGATCCTGGTCTCCGGGATCGTCGGCAGACCGAGCGGCGGGGCTCTCGTCCACCTACGCCCAGATGCCGCATGGAGGACGGTCGCGGCGGCGTTTGCCGCCGGCACGGTCGGCGTGATCGTTCTGTTGCTCGCCCTCTCACCCGCGCTCGATGCGATCGCCGCCGCCCTCGTCGGACTGGCGGCGGGAATCCCATTCGGGGCCACGATCGCCGGCACGGTGCGCAGCTACCCCCGGGCCTCGGGCGCCGCCGTGGGGGCGATGAACGCCTGGGCCGTCCTGGTGATCGTCGTCGGCGCGCCACTGGTCGGTCTCAGCTTCAGCCTGCCCGGCGCCGGCCGGATCGGGTTCGCGGTCGTCGCGGTGCTGTGGGTCGCAGCGATCGCGGCGATTCCCCGCGGCCTGAAGCTCGGTTAGCCTGCGCTCATGTCCGAATCCCGCGACGTGATCGTGATCGGCTCCGGCCACAACGGACTGGTCGCCGCGGCCTACCTCGCGCGCGCCGGGCTGAGCGTCGAGGTGCTGGAGCGCAACCCGGTCGCCGGGGGAGCCGTCGCCAGCGAGGAGCTGACCGATCCGGGGCTGATCCACGACACGTTCTCCTCCTGGCACCCGCTGTTCAAGCTCTTCGGGGCCGACGCCGGGCTCGGCGAGGAGCTCCACGCCCGCGGGCTGGAGTACTGCGAAAGCGAGGACGAGACAACCGCCAACGTGCTCGCCGACGGAAGCGTCACGATCGCCTATCGAGATCCGGTCAAGACGGCCGAGGGCTTCGATCCTCGGGATCGGGCCATGTACCTGGCCGAGATCGAGCGCTTCGGCGCCACCATCGAGATCGTCGGGCAGCTGCTCGGCACCGAGCTCTACTCGGCCGCCGCCGCGAAGCTCGCCGGGCGCCTCGGCCGCAAGCTGGGGGTCCGGAACGGGCTCGAGTTCGTGTCGCACGTGCTCGCCTCGGGGCGGTCGTGGCTCGAGACCCGGTTTCAGGGGCGCGAGGTCGGCGACCTCTACGCTCCGTGGTCGCTGCACACCGGGATCCCGCCCGACGGCGCGGGCAGCGCGTTTCAGATGCTCGCCATCGCCGGCTCCCTGCACGCCGTCGGCCTACCCGTCGTCAAGGGTGGCGCGGAGAACTTCGTGACGGCGTTTCGGCGGCTGATCTCCGACCACGGCGGCCGGGTGCGGACCGGCGTCGAGGTTCAGCGGATCCTCACCCGGGGCGGCATCGCCACCGGAGTGATCGCCGGCGGGCAGCCGGTTCAGGCGCGGCGCGCGGTGATCGCCAACACCACCCCGACGCAGCTCTACGGGCGGCTGTTAGCCGACGGAGCCGCTCCACCCGAGGCCGTGGCCCAGGGAACGAGCTTCCGTTACAGCCCGCGCGCCGGGATGCAGATCCACGTCGCGCTGAAGGAGCCGTTGCGCTGGCGTGACTCGCGCCTGGACCGAGTTCCGATCGTCCACCTCAGCGGGGGCCTGCGAAGCGTCGCGCTCGCCTGCGCGCAGGCCTCGGCTGGGCTGCTGCCGGCCGAGCCGACGGTCGTCGTCGGCCAGCCCACCGTCGTCGATCCCAGCCGTGCCCCCGACGGGCGGGCGATCATGTGGATCCAGCTCCAGCAGGTCCCTTTTGCGCCGAGCGGTGACGCCGCCGGGGAGATCGATACCGGCGAGGGCACCTGGACGCAGGCGTTGGAGGCCGCGTTTGTCGAGCGCGTCCTCGGACGGCTCGACGCGCACGTCGAGAACTGGCCGGCGGCGCGGGGCACGACGGTCGCGCTGTCGCCGGCTGAGCTCGAGCGGCGAAATCCGAACCTCGTGCGCGGCGACATCTACGCGGGTGACTGCGAGCTCGGGCAGAGCTACCTGTGGCGGCCGATGCCCGGCTTCGGTTCGCACGCGACGCCGGTCGGACGACTGTTTCTGTGCGGCGCGTCGACCTATCCCGGCCCCGGGCTCGGTGCCGCGTCAGGCCGGATCGTCGCCCAACGCGTGCTGACGGGACCGTGCCGCCTGACTCAGGCTGCGCGCGGCGTGCGGCGCCTCCGGCGCTGAGCCGCCAGCGCCCGAGCTCCTGTGCGCGCGGTGCCGAGCGCGAGCTTGAGGTCCTGCTTGCGGTCGTTGGCCGGCTCGAGCAGCTTGCGCGCGACGTTGTAGCCGCTGATCCCGTTGACGCCCGCGCCGGGCCAGGTCGATGCGCCGAGCATCAGCAGCCCGTCGACTCCGGTCTCGTAGTCGCGGACCTCGGGGAACGGGCGCAGCAGGAAGTTCTGGCTCAGGTGCATGCTGCCGGCGATCGAGTCGCCGCCGCTGAGGTTGGGATCGTGGTGCTCGAGGTCGGCGGGCGACAGCACCGCCCGGTCCAGCACGAGCTCCGAGACGCCCGGCGCGTAGCGCTCGAGCTTGGCCAGCACCCGGTCGGCGTAGGGTTCGGCGGCGTCAGCCCAGCTCCGGGCCTCGATCTTGCCCAGCGCGTCGCCGGAGATCTCGGCCGGCAGCGCTCGGACCTGGATCCACAGCACGTGACCGTCGGCGGCCCGCGACGGGTCGACGGCGCTCGTCTGGCCGACGACCAGCAGCGGCTCGGCGGGCAGCACGCCGGCGCAGGCGTGCGCGTAGGTGGCGGCCAGATCCTCGACGTACGGCGCGATGTGGACGTAGGCGAAGCGCTCGAGGTCCTCGCCGGCGCTCCAGGGGGGCGCGGCTGAGAGCGCCAGATGGACCATCAGCGTGCCGGGCCCGAAGCGATAACGCCGGCTCGCGCGGGCGATACGCGCGGGAGCGTCCTCGGGCGCCAGCAGCCGCCCGTAGAGGATCGGCGGCGTGACTCCGGCGATCACCGCCCGGCGCGCCTCGATCCGTTCCCCGTCGGCCAGCTGCACCGCGGTCGCGCGGCCGTCATGCACATGGACGCGCGTCACCGCGGCGCCGGTCCGCAGCTCGGCGCCGTGCTCTGCTCCCAGGGCCACCAGCGCGTCGATCAGCCGTGAGGCGCCACCCCGGGCGATCGCGATCCCGGCGCGCATGTCGGTGAACGCCTCGAGGAACGGGAACATCGCGCCGCCGGACACGTCGGGGCCGAAGTCCAGATGCAGGCCCCAGCAGGCCAGCAGCGCGTGGGCCTCGCGCGTGGACATGTAGGTCTCGGCGAGCTCACGAGTCGAGGTCAGCAGCAGCCGCGCCAGCTCCCTCGCGCCGTCGGCGCCGAGCGACGGCAGCTGCTGAGCGGCGAGCTCGGCCAATGCTCGAGGGCGCAGCCGCGAACCGTAGAGCGCGAACAGCGCTGGGCTGAGGCGCTCGTACAGACGATCGAGCTCCCGCCAGCCCTCGGCGTCACCGCGGTCGTGGGCCTCGAGGCCCACGAGTGTCTTCTCCATGTCCTGGTGGACACGGAGCGCGCGTCCGTCGGGGAACACGTTGGCGAACGGGTGCGCGCAGGCGGCGAACTCCAGGCCGTGACGCTGGAGGTCGCCGCCGAGCTCCGCGAACACGGGCGAGCCGAGGAAGAGGTTCATGTTGGTGGCGAACAGGTCGTGGACGAACCCGGGCCGGGTGATCTCGGCGCTCACCACCGCGCCGCCGGGGCGGTCGCCCTGCTCGAGCACGATCGTGCTCCAGCCCGCGCGGGCCAGGTAGGCCGCGGCGACGAGCGCGTTGTGCCCGGAACCGATCAGCACCGCGTCGTAGCTGTTCGTCATCAGATCGGCAAACTTGACATTTGATACATCGCTGGAAAGATGGTCCGGCCCAGGAAAATACAGCTTCGGGTCGCATGCGGCCGGCCGGAGGGAACACCCGGGCCGGTCCGAGGAGGGGTTCAAGCGCGCTCAGTAGTGGGCATCGACATCGGCGGGACGTTCACCGACACGGTGGTGGTCGACGAGCAAGGGACGGTGTCCTCGTACAAGACCCCAACGACCCCCCGCAAGTTGATCGAGGGCCTGCTCACCAATCTCCGCGAGGCGGCCGGCGAGCAGGGGCTGAGCGGCTTCCTGCGCAGCGTCGAGCGGATCGCGCACGGCACCACAGCGGCGACCAACGCCTACCTCGAGCGTCGCGGCGCCCGCACCGCGCTGCTGACCACGCGCGGGTTCGAGGACACGATCTTCATGCAGCGCCAACTGGGCATGACCGCCGGGCTCTCCGCCGACGAGCTGACCGACTACTCGCTGCGACGTGTCCCCGAGCCGCTCGCGCCGCGGGCGCGCGTGTACGGGATCCGCGAGCGCGTCGACTACCGCGGCGACGTGATCGGGCCGCTGCAGGAGGACGACGTGCACGCGGCGGTCGCAGCGATGCGGAAAGCCGGCGTCGAGTCGGTGGCGACCTGTTTTCTGTGGTCGTTCAAGAACCCCGAGCACGAGCGGCGCGCCGCGGAGATCGTTCGCGCCGAGCTTCCCGGCGTCTACGTCTCGGTTTCAAGCGAGCTCGTGCCCCGGCTCGGCGAGTACGAGCGCACCGCGACGACGCTGGTGAACGCGTACCTCGGCCCGATCATCTCGCGTTACACCGACTCGCTTGAGTCAGAGCTCGGCGAGAGTAACCTGCTGCTGCTCGATTCGAGCGGGAGCGTGATGAGCGCCGGCGAGGCCGGGCGCGCTCCGGTCCGGCTGCTGCTCTCGGGTCCATCGGGCGGGGTTACGGCGTCGCGGTTCCTCGGCGAGTCGCTCGGACACAGCAACGTAATCACGTTTGACATGGGCGGCACCTCGACCGACGTTGGGCTGATCGTCGAGCGCGAGCCGCTGCGGCGCGTCGACACCGAGATCGGCAAGTACCACCTGCTGCTGCCGATGATCGACGTGACCGCGATCGGCGCCGGAGGCGGCTCGATCGCCCGCGTGGAGGAGGGCGGCTACCTTCAGGTCGGACCGGCCAGCGCCGGGGCAGAGCCCGGGCCGGCCTGCTACGGCCACGGCGGGACGCTGCCGACCGTCACCGATGCCGACCTGCTGCTGGGGATTCTCGACCCCGCCAACTTCCTCGGGGGACGGATCAAGCTCGACCGGGAGGCCGCGGAGTGCGCCATCGCCGCGCATGTCGCCGAGCCGCTGGGGCTCGAGGTCGAGCAGGCGGCGGCCGGGATCAAGCGGATCGTCGATGGGCGGATGGCCGACCTGCTGCGGATGGTGACGCTCGAGCGCGGCCACGACCCGCGCGAGTTCGTCCTCTACGCGTTCGGCGGCGCGGGGGCCGCGCACGCCCCCGCGTTTGCGCTCGAAGTCGTCGACCGCGTGCTCGTGCCGGTCACGCAATCGGTCCACTCCGCGCTCGGCGCCGCGTCCTCGGACATCGCGCTGACCAGTGAGCTGACCCATCCGATGAGGCTCACTCGGGAGAGCCGGGGCGCCGACATCGATCCCGCAGAGCTCGAGCGGATCTTCGTCGCGCTCGAGCGCGACGCGCGCGAGGCGCTGAGCGCCCAGCGCGTTCCCGACGACGCGCAGGAGCTCGAGCGCGCGGTGGAGATGCGCTTCATCCGCCAGACGAAGGCGCTCGCGGTCCCCTATCGCGGGTCGGCCGAGCACCTGGTGCAGGACTTTCTGGCCATCTACGCCCGGCGCTACGGCGAGACCGCGGTACCGGAGCTGGCCGGCTTCGAGCTCGTGACGTTCGTAGTGGCCGCCCGCGGACGGCTGCGCCGCCCGACGCTCGCACGCTCGCCGCGCGGCGCGGCTGATCCCGGGGAGGCTCGGGGGGGTGAGCGGCCGGTGTTCGATCCGGTGGCCGGGGAGTTTGCGCTGACGCCGGTGTACGCGGGAGTGCGGCTCGCGGCCGGGGCGGTGATCACCGGCCCGGCGGTGATCGAGTACCCGACGACGACGCTCGCGCTGTGCTCGGGTCAGCGAGCGGAGTGCAACGAGCTGCTGGGCGTCGAGATCACGGCGGCGTCATGAGCGCGACCGCGTTGCCGACTGACTACGTCCTCGGTCCCCACCCCGCCGACTGGGAAGCGCTCGAGCGACCGCTCGAGCTCGACCCGGTCATGTTCGAGATCCTGCGCCACAAGCTCGAGTCGATCAACGAGGAGCAGGCGATCGCGCTCAAGGACGTGTCGGTCTCGCCGATCGTCACCGCCGCGAGCGACTTCAACAATGCGCTCTACACCGCCGACGGCCGGATCGCATCGATGGGGCGCCAGGTGGTGTTCCACTCGGGAGCCATGCCCGTCGTCCTCCGGCACGTGATGGAGGCCTTCCCCGGCGACGAGATCGCCGAGGGCGACATGTTTGTGGTCAACGACCCGTTCTACGGCGCCGTTCACCACCCCGACGTGTCGCTGGTCGCGCCGATCTTCCACGGCGATGAGCTGATCGCCTGGGCCGGTGTGGCCGCCCATCAGGTCGACATGGGCGGGATGAGCGTGGGCTCGATCTCGGCGCTGGCGCGCGAGAAGCAGCAGGAGGGGCTGATGATGCCCCCGATGAAGCTCGTGCAAGGCGGACGGCTGCGCAGTGACGTGTGGCGGCTGATCCTCAACATGACGCGCCAGCCGCAGATGGTGGGGCTCGACCTGCGGGGCTTCATCGCCTCCAACGCGGTGGCTACCGAGCGCCTGAAGGAGCTGATCGATCGCTACGGCGCGGCGACGGTCAAGACGCTGATGGAGGAGCTGATCCGCTACTCCGAGCGCCGGGTGCGTGAGCGGCTCCGAACGCTGCCGAATGGGGTTTTTCGCACCCGCGGCTTCCTCGACCACGACGGCTTCGAGAATCGTGTCTACACGACCGACGTCCGGCTCGAGAAGGCCGATGACGTACTGCGCTTCGACATGCGCGACTCTTCCCCCCAGGCGCGGACCTACATCAACTGCACCGAGGGGGCGCTGGTGGGCGCGATCTTCGGCGGCACGGCGCCGTTCCTCGGCGCCGGGATCCCCTGGAACCACGGGATCCTCAACGCCATCGAGGTGATCGCCCCGCCGGGGCTGATTGTCAACGCGAAGCGTCCCGCCGCGACCGGTGCGGCCACGATCGGACAGGGATGGACGATCATGAGCGTCGCCAGCCACGCGATCTCGAAGCTGCTGGCCTTCTCTGACGAGTACCGCCACCACTCGTGCGCGATCACCCACGGCACGTTCGCGGCGCTTTTCAGCGGCGACCGCAACCAGCACGGCGAGCCGTACGGCACGCAGCTGATCGACGCCCAGATCGGGGGCGGAGGCGCGAGCGCCGTCCGCGACGGGATCGATCAGTCCGGGGCGCTGGTGGCGCCGCGCCCGCACATCGCCAACATTGAGACCAACGAGATGCACGGGCCAATGCTGTTCCTGTTCCGCTCGTTCTTTCGCGACAGTGGTGGCGACGGGGCCCAGCGCGGCGGTCGCGCCGCCGGGACGGCATGGACGCCCCACGGCGTGGAGCGGCTGCGCAACTCGGTCACCGCCCACGGCGTCGAGGTGCCCGTCTCCTTCGGGCAGTTCGGCGGCATGCCGGGAGTGTGCAACCGCCAACTGGTGGTGCGCGGGACCCGCGTCCACGAGCTCTATCGCGAGGGGACGCTGGCGCTCTCGCCCGACGAGCTGCTCGCGCCGATCGACCTCGAGCGCCTTGGCGGCGAAGTCGAGCGACTGGCGGCCAAGGTGCCGGAGTTCGAGCTCGTGCCGGGCGACGTGGTGCTCTACACGTGGCAGGGCGGCGGGGGCTACGGGGATCCGCTCGAGCGCGATCCGGCGCTGGTGGAGCGCGACCTGGAGCTCGGGATGATCTCGCGCGGGCGCGCGCGAGAAACCTACGGCGTGCCCGGCGACCGCGCTGAGCTGCGCCGGGCGCGGCTGGACGGCGCGCGGGCGCCGGCGGTCAGCAGCCCGGCCTCGCCGGGAGAACCGCTGGCTCAGATTGGCCCGTCGCTCAAGCTGACTCGCGGAGTCGATGGCCCGCAGATCGAGTGCGTGTGCGGCCACGTGCTCGCCAGCGGCGGGGGCAACTGGAAGGAGGGCGCGGCCACGAAGGTGCTGCAGGAAACCGAACTCTCGCCGGGGATCATCGTCCACCCCTCGCTGGTGCTCGTCCGCTACCTGTGCCCTGCCTGCGGGCGCCAGCACTCGGTCGAGGTGACCGAGCGCGGCGCACCGCCTCTGAACGACCTCAGCGTGGACGGCTGATGAGCGGACGCCTCATCGGTCGGACGGCGCTCGTCACCGGAGCCGGCCGTGGCTTCGGCGCCGCGATCGCGCTCGGGCTGGCGCGCGAGGGCGCGGACGTCGTCGTGCACTACAACCGCTCGCGCAGCGGCGCCGCGTCGGTGGCCGCCGAGATCGGCGCTACCGGGCGGCGGGCGCACATCGTGCAGGCCGACCTGACCTCGTGGGAGCAGATCACGGCGATGGCCCAGGACGCCTTCGAGTGCTTCGGACAGATCGACCTGCTGGTCAACAACGTCGGCGACGTCGCGCCCGAGCAGCAGTCCTGGCGGGAGATCGACGAGCGCGGGATCGACCGCGTGCTCGCCGTCGACATCAAGGGGACGATGCTGACCACGCACGAGGTGGGCAGTCGGATGCTCGACGCCGGCGGCGGGGCGATTGTCAACGTGTGTTCGAACGTGGTCGTGACCGGGAGCGCGCGGGCGCCCCAGTACGCCGCCTCCAAGTACGGCGTGATCGGGCTGACCAAGTCCTATGCTGCGGCGTTCGCGCCCACCGTGCGGGTCAATGCGCTCGGTCCTGGATACATCGAGACTGAAACCACGCTCGGGCGTGAGGATTGGCGCTCGGGGCGCCGCCAGTGGGTGCTGGAGCGTACCCCGCTGGGGCGGATCCCGGAGCCGGACGAGCTCGTCGGGATCGTCGTGTTCCTCGGCTCAACCGACTCCGCCCACATGACCGGCGGCTTCGTGCTCTGCGACGGCGGCTTCAGCATGGTTGGGCTTGACGCGATGTTTGCGTCGTGCTAAGCCGGAAGCAGTGATTGCCTGAAGTTTGACATTTGATACAAAAGCTCATTACAGTCGCCCCGGCACTGCGATCAACGGAGCGGGCATGAGATTCAGCATCTATTCCGAGATGCAGCACTGGCCGGGCAAGTCGCCCGAGCGACTGTATGCGGAGGTGGCCGAGCAAGTCGTCCATGCCGATCGTCTGGGCTATGAGGCCTACGCACTCATCGAGCATCTGTTCTTCCCCAGGTTCTCGATCTCACCCGACCCGCTCGCGTTCTTCTGTCAAATTGCGCCGCGCACCAAGCGGATCCGCTTTCGCACGATGCTGCACGTGCTGACCTATCACAACCCGACGATGCTGGCCTCGCGGATCGCCGCGGCGGAGATCATGCTCGACGGCCGCTACGAGTTCGGCGTCGGCCGCGGTCATGGGTGGATGCCGCCGAAGGCCGGGCTGCGCTTCGAGGACGTCAGGGAGCTGTACGACGAGTCGTTCGAGCTGTTCTTCAAGGCGCTCGAGAACGAGCGCTTTTCGCACGATGGACGCTTCTTCAAGGTTGAGGACTCCCACATCGAGCCACCGCCTCCCCAGCGGCAGATGCGCATCTTTCTGGGGGGCACGAGCGATTCGACCTACGAGCTCGCGGGGCGAAAGGGCTACTCCGTCGCAGTCCCGCCACTGCTCCCCTACGCGGCGCTCGAGCGCCAGCTGGACACCTACCACGAGAACTGCGCCGAGCACGGCAACGAGCCGGACATCGTCTGGATTCACGCCTGCTACATGGACGAGGACCGAGAGGTGGCCAAGCGTGACGCGGAGCGCGGTATGCGAGGGTTCCTGGAGGGCAACGCCTCGCCGCTCGCCGAGCGCGCGTCAGATGAGGAGCTGGCCAAGGCCGGCTACGGCTTCTACGCGTCGGGGATCATGGAGCAGCTCGCCGCCACCCCCTACGACGAGATGATCGCGGGAGACGTCGTGTGGGTCGGCACGCCAGAGGACGTAGTCGAGCGGATCGAGCAGACGCGCGAGGTGTGCGCGGGCCTGACCGAGGTGGCGATCACCGTCAACCCGGGGGGGCTCGAGCACTGGAAGGCGATCAAGACGCAGGAGCTGTTCGCTGACCAGGTGATGCCCCACTTTCAGCCCGCGCAGGCGCACGCGGCACAGCCCGTGAACCTGACCGCATAATGTCCACGAACGAAGAGGTGTTGTCGATGGCCGGAGTCAGACGACGGATCGCCGCATGCGGCAGCGTGGCCATGGTCGCGGTCGTGCTCGCCGCGTGCGGGTCGAGCAGCAGCAATAGCAGTAGCAGCAGCGCGAAGACCAGCTCCGGCGCGAAGTCAGCCGCCAGCAGCAAGCCGATCTTGATCGGAGCCGCGATCGATGAGACGGCTTTGATGGCGCCGACCGACGACCCGGCGCTGTTCGGCGCCCAGCTCGAGGTCAAGAAGATCAACGCCGCGGGCGGCGTCGACGGCCGCAAGCTGGCGTTCGACGTTCAGAACACACAGCTGAAGCCCGACCAGACCCGCGCGGATGCGCTGAGCCTGGTCAGCAAGGGCGCCAACGTGCTTTGGGTCACGTGTGACGTCGACTTCTCGACGCCCTCGATTCAGGTCGGACTGTCGAACAAGTTGTTGACGATCGCACCGTGCATCGGCACCGACCAGATGGGCCCGAAGCGCTTCGGCCCCGCCGGTCAGCTTGCCTTCAGCTACGGCAACGTGGCTCAGGACGAGGGCGCTGCGGACGCCCGGATCGCGATCAAGCAGGGCTGGAAGACAGCCGACGTCGTCTACGACAAGCAGATCGTCTACAACCAGAACGTCTGCCAGGCATTCGCAAACAAGTTCCAGGCGCTCGGCGGCAAGGTCGTCACGACCCAGACGTGGACCCAGGGCGATCACACGATCGGGAACGTCGCCAACCGCGTCAACGCCAATAAGGCGAGCGTGATGGAGGTCTGCACGACCGCCGCGCCGGACGTCTCGACGTTCCTCTCGGATGTGCGCTCGGCAGGCAACCAGACGCCGATGCTCTCCCCGTGGTCACTCGACGGCACCTACTGGATGCCGAAGAACCCGAAGATCGCGACCAACGTGTGGACCGACTCTTACGCGTCGATCTACGGCGATGACCCCAACCCCCAGGTTCAGGCGCTGATCAAGGAGCTGACAGCCGAGGGTCACGCGCCGACAACCGGCGGCTTCGTCACCGGGGCAGCAGCGGTCGACGGCATCGTCGCCGCGATCAAGGCGACCGGCGGCTCGACCGACGGCCCGAAGCTGGCCGCGGCCATGCAGGCCTTCAAGAACCTGCCGACGCTCTCGGGCGCGGTGTCATTTTCACCCCAGCTGCACACGGTGTTCGGTCGTGAGTACCGGGTGCTCGAGGTCGTGAACGGCAAGGGCCACTTCAAATACCTGATCAAGGCGGGCGGTCTCGCCACGCTCTAAACGCGAAGTGATCGTGGCCAACGGCGCCATGGCCGATGGCAGTCAGTGGCCTGAGGGATCCCTTCGGGCCACCGACGTGTCGCGCTCGTATGAGGGCGTGCAGGCGCTCCAGGGGATCACGCTCGAGCTCGACCGACACGAGGTCGTTGGCCTGATCGGACCCAATGGCGCCGGCAAGACGACGCTGATCAACCTCATCACCGGCTTTGACCTGCCGACATCAGGACGGATCGAGCTCGGCGACGAGGACGTGACCACTTGGCGCGCGCGACGGCGCGCGCGGGCCGGGCTGGCGCGGACCTTTCAGCACGGTCACCTGTTCGGCGCGCTGACCGTGGCCGAGAACATCGAGCTGGCCGCGCTCGGCGTGGGGATGAAGGCGAGCGCGGCACGCCGGGTCTGCTCCGAGCTGCTCGGCGAGCTCGAGCTCCACGCCCGCCGGCACGTGCTCGCAGGCGCGCTCGCCCATGGCGACGAGCAGAAGGTCAGTGTCGCCCGGGCGCTCGCCTCGAGGCCGCGCTACGTGCTGCTCGACGAGCCGGCCGCTGGGCTGTCTGAGTCCGACATCGACTCCTTCAGCTCGTTGGTGCGCCGGGTTCGCGACGACTATCGTGCCGGCGTCTTGCTGGTGGATCACAACATGGCGGTGATCATGGACGTATGCGACCGGATCTTCGTGCTCGATCAGGGACGGAGCCTGGCCTCCGGGACGCCGACCGAGATCCGCAAGAACATCGACGTGACCGCCGCCTACCTCGGCTCCTCGGGCGTCAAGGAGGCGAGCGATGGCTGAGGCAATGCTCGAGATCGAGTCACTGGAGGTCCGCTACGGTGCCGTGCCCGCCGTCCGTGGGGCTTCACTGACGGTGGGACGTGGCGAGATCGTGGGGCTGGTGGGTCCCAACGGGGCCGGGAAGAGCACGACGCTGCTCGCGATCATGGGCGTGGTCCCGACCGAGAAAGGCGCGATCCGGTATGAGGGGACTTCGATCGTGGGTACACGGACCGAGCGGATCGTCCGCCTGGGAATCGCACTTGTCCCCGAGGGTCGCCACATCTTCGACGACCTGACGGTGGAGGAGAATCTGCGGCTGGGCCTGGTCGGGCGCACCGAGCCGGACGGGGTCGACGCCGACCGCGAGTGGATCTACGGACTGTTTCCGGTGGTGCGCGATTTCCGCGCGCGCCAGGCCGGCGTCCTCTCGGGAGGACAGCGCCAGCAGCTCGCAATCGCGCGTGCGCTGATCGCCAAGCCGCGGATGCTGCTGCTCGACGAGCCCTCGCTGGGGCTCGCCCCCTCGGTCGTCGAGACGGTCTGGAATGCGCTTGGGGAGATCCGCGACAGCGGCGTGACGATCCTGCTGGTCGAGCAACGGGCCCAGATCACGGTTGGGTTCGCCGACCGCTCCTACGTGCTCGGCGGCGGCCGGGTGAAGATGGAGCTCACTCCCGAGCAGGCCGGCGACACTGACCGACTGGTGGAGGCGTACTTCGGATGAACGTTGGCCAAACGCTGATCGACGGCCTCGCACTCGGAGCGCTGTACGCGCTCGTCGCGGTCGGGCTGGCGCTCGTGTTCGGCGTGCTGCGGCTGATCAACTTTGCCCAGGGCGAGCTGATCACGGCCGGCGCCTATTCGCTGCACGTGACCCAGAACATGCCGATCGTGCTCAGCATCGTGATCTGCTTCGTCGTCTGCATCGGACTGTCGGTGGCGATCGAGAAGATCGCCTTCCGGCCGCTGCGCGGCGCCGCGCCGGTGACGACGCTGGTGGCGACGTTCGCGGTCGCGTTCGCGCTCGAAGCGGTATGGCTGATCGCGTTCGGGACCAATGGCGTCCCCGCCGACCCGCTGTCCTCCCTGAACACGATCGCGATCCACGGCTCGCTCAGCCTCCGCTGGGTGACGATCGTCGAGGTGCTCGTCGGCGGGATCCTGCTCGGGGCGACCGCACTGTTCCTCTCACGCAGCAACATCGGCCTGCAGATGCGCGCCGCCGCCTCGGACTTCCGGACCGCGAGGCTGCTCGGGGTCAAGGCCGACTCGGTGATCTCGTTCGCGTTTGTGATCGCCGGCGTGATGGCAGCGGTCGTCGCGCTGCTGTTCACTGTCCAGCAGCCGCTGGTCACGCCCACCTTCGGGCTAGACATCACGATCATCGCGCTCGTTGGTGCGGTGGTCGGCGGTGTCGACCGGCTGTGGTCGGCGACGGCCGGGGGCTTTGCGATCGGCTTCGCGACCTCGGTGCTCAACGACGTTCTGCCGGCCTCACAGCAGAAGTTCCAGACCGCCTGGGTGTTCCTGCTGGTGATCATCCTGCTGCTGGTGCGGCCCGCCGGCCTGTTCACCGGGCGCAACCGCACGACGGTCGAGCGGGTATGAGTCGGCTGCGCTCGCTGCAGACGCTGATCGCGTCGATCGCGCTGCTGCTGATCGTGGCGCTGGTCGGCACGGGCGCCTCGATCAGCACGCAGCAGGACTTCATCACCACGCTCGTCTCGGCGACGATCGTCTACGGGCTCTACATCTTCGTGGGAACCTCGGGCGTGATCTCATTCGGGCACATCAGCTTCGCGGCGATCGGGGCCTTCAGTGCCGGCGTGATGACGATCCCGACGCAGGAGAAGGGCTTTGTCCTGCATGGGCTGTGGTCGTTCATCGCCCAGCACTCGATCTCCAACAACGTGTCGCTGCTGCTGGCCGCCGGACTGGGCATGATCATCGCGCTGATCGTAGGGTTCCCGTTGATGCGGCTGTCGGGGATCGCGGCCGGGATCGGGACCTTCGCGGTGCTCGAGATAACCAACAACGTCCTCAACCAATGGACGAAGATCGGCCCGGGGCCGACGACACTCTCGCTGGTGCCGGTTTCCACCGGCATCTGGCAGGCGCTGGCTGCGGCCGTGTTCGCCGCTGTGGTCGCGTTCATCTACCAATCCTCGCGTCGCGGGCGCTTGCTCCGCGCTGCGCGCGAGGATCCGGCCGCCGCCCAGGCGATCGGCGTCAACGTGTTCGGCGAGCGGCTGATCGCCTTCGGGCTCTCCGGCGCCATCGCTGGCCTCGGCGGAGCGATGCTCGTGCACCAGCTGGGGGCGATCACCACCGATCAGGTGTTCCTGGAGCTGACCTTCCTGACCCTGGCGATGCTGGTGATCGGCGGCTCGGCCAGCCTCTGGGGGGCCACGGTCGGTGCGGTTGTGGTCAGCCTGCTGAGCTCGTTCCTGAGCACGGCCGAGAACAGCGTCCACGTGCTGTTCTTCAAGCTGACCCTCCCCAACGGCGCCTCGGACCTGATCCTCGGGATCCTGATGGCGGCGATGCTGCTCTTCCGCCCGCAGGGCCTGACCGGCGGGCGTGAGTTCTCGCTCGGGTTCGTGGGGCGAATCCGCGCGCGGAGCTCCGCCGGCGGCTCCAGCCCCGGGGGCTCGGAGGCCGGCAGTTCGGGGGCGGGGCCCGAGGCCGACCCGAGCGCCGGTCCGTCTACATCCCAGATCCACGACCTCGAGCCCCGGTAGGCTCACAATTCCGGCATGGCCACGACCGACAAGCTAATCGCCCTGCGTCCGACCGGGGGCCATCGCACACTCGCGGAGCGCGCCTTCACGACGCTGCACGAAGCCATCGTCACCGGCGTCCTGGCTCCGGGCGACCGGCTGCCGATCGAGGATCTCGCGCAGGTGCTCGAGATGAGCCCGATGCCGATCCGGGAGGCGCTGCGGCTGCTCGACTCGGTCGGCCTGGTCGAGAACATCCCTCATCGTGGCGCGCGGGTGACCGAGCTCTCGATCGAGGATCTCCGCGAGGTCTACGAGGCGCGGCTGGCGCTCGAGCCGCTGGCGGTCAGGCTCGGGGCCGAGAACTTCACCGACGAAGACGGCGAGCGCGGGCGAGCGCTGCTAGAGGAGCACGTGCGCGCCTACCGCAAGCGTGATCTGCGGTTGATCTGGTCGACGCACACGGCCTTTCATGTCTTTCTCTATGACGCCGCGCACTCCAAGTGGCTTTCGCGGCTGATCCATCCGCTGTGGGAAACCAGCGAGCGCTACCGCTTCGCCATGCTGCCGGTGCAGGTGAATCTGGATCAGCGCCGGCTTGAGCACGAGCGGATCCTGACCGCGTGCATCGGCCACGAGCCCGAGATCGCCGCCACCGAGCTCCACAACCATCTCGCCGCCACCGCGAACCTGATCTCGACCCAGATGGGGGGAGAGACGGTGTTCGAGCGGCTGGTGGTGCCGCCGAAGCCGGCTGCGGTGGCGTGAGCTACTTGGGGCCGGGACGTCAGATCACCTTAGCGACGCCCCTTGACTGATTTGATCAAATGTACGAGACTGCCGACTGACTTGAGGCACCGTCACGCGACCACGAAGGCCTCGGCCTAGGGATGCTGCTCAGCGCCGTCGAGTACATCCGTCCCGAGTCGATCGAAGAGGCGATCTCCGCGCTCGGATCGGCGCCCACGGCGCGCGTGCTGGCCGGGGGCCAGAGCCTGATCAACGTGCTCAAGCACCGCGTCGCGACGTGCGATCTGCTGGTCGACGTGAGCCGGCTCGAGGTCCTGCGCGGCATCGAGGTCGGGAGCGACGGGTCGGCTGAGATCGGTGCCGCGGTCACCTACGACGAGCTCGACCGTTCGACGGCGCTGCGCACCGCTCACGCCAAGGTCTCCGAGGTCGCGGCCTTCACGGTCGATCAACAGGTGCGGTGCCGGGGGACGCTCGGTGGCAACGCCTGCTTTAGCGACCCGACCTCGAACTTCCCGCCGCTGCTGGTGGCGCTCGAGGCGACGATGGTGATCACCGGTCCGGACGGCGAGCGCGAGGTCCCGGCTGACGACTTCTTCCGCGGGCCGCTGGCCACGGCCGTCGAGCCGGGCGAGCTGCTACGCGCAATCCGGCTGCCGCCGCTGGGCGGACGCGGCATCGGCTACGTGTCGATCCAGCTTGCCGAGGATTCGTGGGCGCTGGCCCGGGCCTGCGCCGTGCTCACCGTCAACGGCGTGATCGAGGACGTGCGCGTGGTGCTCGGCTGTGTGGCTCCGACGCCGCGGCGCGCGAGTGCACTGGAGGAGCGCCTGCGCTGCGGCCGGCCCACCGTGGAGACGATCGAAGCGGCCGCACCCGCGGCGCGCGAGGGTCTTGCTCCTGTATCGGACGTGCATGCCAGCGGCGAGTATCGCCGCGAGATGGCGGCGGTCGCCGCCAAGCGGGCGCTGATCGAGGCGTCCGGGATCCCGGCATGAGGAGACGAGGGGTATGAGCTCGGATGGCGCGGCGGCCCAGGCGGTCACTGTCACGATCAACGGCGAGCAGCACGAGCACACGGTGCTCGCCCGACAACTGCTCGTTCACTTCGTGCGCGACACCCTCGGCTTGCGAGGAACCCACATCGGGTGCGACACGGGCAACTGCGGCGCATGCACGGTGATCTGTGACGGCAAGCTGACCAAGAGCTGCATGCTGCTCGCGGCCCAGGTCGACGGCTGCGAGATCACGACCGTCGAGGGGCTCGCGCCGCGCCTGGACGAGCTCACGCCGCTCCAGCAGGCGTTCACCGCCGAGCACGCTCTGCAGTGCGGCTACTGCACGCCGGGGATGCTGTTGTCGGCGACATTCCTGCTCGAGCGCAACCCCGATCCCAGCGAGCACGAGATCCGTCGCGCGCTGAAGGGCAATATCTGCCGCTGCACCGGGTACGAGAACATTGTCAAAGCCGTGCAGCGCGCGGCGCAGGCCGCTGGGTCGGCCGAGGAAGAGGTGGTGTCGTGAGCCAAGCCCGGCTGCCCGAGGCCGTTGTCGAGACCGTCGAGTCGGTGGCGCAGGAGCTCGGGCGTTACACCGGGCAGAGCATTCCGCGCAAGGAGGACCGCCGCTTGCTCAAGGGGCAGGGTCAGTTCGTCGACGACGCCTGGATGTTCCGCCAGGGATACGTGCACTTCCTGCGCTCCCCGTACGGGCACGCCAACATTCGCTCGGTCGACACCACCAAGGCCGACGCGATGCCCGGGGTGTTCGCCACCATGACCGGGGCCGAGATGGCCGAGGTGTGCGAGCCGTTCTTCCGCATCGCGCCCGACCCGGCCGCCCGGATCGAGGAATACCCGCTGGCGCTCAAGGCGCGCTTCCAGGGCGACGCGGTCGCCGTCGTGATGGCAGAGACGCGCGAGCTCGCTCGGGACGCCGCGGCCCTGATCGAGGTCGACTACGAGCCGCTCCCGGCCGTGGTCGACGCCGTCGAGGCCGCCGACCCGCGCAGCCCGATGCTGCACGAGGAGATCGGCTCGAACCTCGCCTGGCACGGCGTCTTTGACTATGGCGACATCGAATGGGCGCTGGCGAACTGCGACCACGTGGTGCGGATCGACCGTCTGCACTTCCACCGCTTCTCCTCTACGCCGCTCGAGTGCCAGGGTGCGCTCGTCAACTGGGATCCGGGCACTGATCAGATCGAGATTCTCTCCAACATCCAGTTCCCGATGTTCGCGACGCAGGTGATGGGCCCCTCGCTCGGTGTCGGCCAGGACCAGCTGTTGTGGCGATATCAGGACAGCGGCGGTGGGTTCGGCAACAAGATCGCGATGTATCCGCAGATCGCCGCGCTGGCGTTGATTTCGCGCAAGGCGGGCCGGCCGGCGAAGTGGACCGAGTATCGCTCCGAGAGCCTGCTCTCCTGCGGGATGGGCAACGAGCGCACGTTCCTCGATATCGAGGTGCCGGTGATGGCCGACGGAACGATCCTCGGCTTCAAGCTGCGCGCGTTTGACGACGCCGGGGCCTACCTGCACTACGAGCCACTGGGCGCCGTGATCTGGTCACAGGTGGTTCCCGGCTGCTACCGCTTGAGGAACGTTAAGGTGGATTACACCGAGACGCTCACGAACAAGTGCCCGACGGTGCCCAATCGCGGCTACTCGCGCCTTCAGCACCTGTGGATGGTCGAGCGGATCGTCGACACCGTCGCGCGCGAGCTGGACTTCGACCCGGTGGCGCTGCGCAAACTCAACTATGTGCAGCCGGAGGACTACCCCTACGAGACGCCCAACGGCTGCGTGTATGACTCCGGCGACCTGCCCCAGACGCTCGATAAGGCGCTGGCGCTGATCGACTACGACAACGCGCGGCAGCTCCAGCGGAAGGTCGCGGCGAGCGGCTCGGGCAAGCGGATCGGGATCGGAATCGGCTCGACGCTCGATTCCGGGACCAACAACTTTGGCCAGGCCCGGATCATTAACCCCGAGCTTCCGTTTTCGGGCAACGGCGAGGCCGCGACCGTCAAGCTCGACCTCTACGGCGAGATCTACTGCACGCTCGGGACCAGCCCGACCGGTCAGGGCCACGAGACCACGGCAGCGCAGGTGATCGCCGACGTGCTGAATGTGACGCCCGCAGACGTGCGCGTCAACACCGGCTTCAACAAGGAGCACGGCGCCTACGTCGGCTTCTCGGGCACGTACGCGAGCCAGTTCGCGGTCACCGGGATCAACGCCGCGATCGGGGCGGCGCGCAAGCTCAAAGGCGAGATTTTCAAGGTCGCCGCCGGGGCCCTGCAGTGCGAGGAGTCAGACATCGAATTCGCCGGCGGGATGGCCTCTTACCACGGCGACGCCGAGCGCGCGATCCCCCTGATCGGGATCGCCAATCTCGTCTACACCAACAACGCGGTGCTGCCGCCCGAGATCGTCGACTCGGTGAGCCTCAACTGCCGCTACGTCTACCGGCCGCCGTTCACCGTTCCCGACCCGGAGACCAAGACCGGCAACCTGACGCTCACGTACGCGGTGCAGATCCACGCCTGTGTGATCGAGCTCGACGAGGAGACCGGGGAGGTGAGGCTGCTCGACTATGCGGCGGTCGACGACTGCGGGAGCCGAATCAACCCGCAGATCATCGAGGGGCAGGTTCACGGCGCCACCGCTCACGGGATCGGCGCCGCCCTTCACGAGGCGTTCAACTATTCGCCGGACGGGCAGCTCCTGAACGCGAGCTTTTACGACTACCACGTCGCCACGGCGCTGGACATTCCCGCGATCAAGACCGACTTCGTGGAGTCGCCGTCTCCCTTCAGCCCGAACGGCGCCAAGGGGATGGGCGAAGGTGGAGGCGCCCCACTGGCGACGCTCGGCAGCGCGATCCAGGACGCGCTCGGCCGCGGCGCGGAGCTGGTCACGGACACGCACAATCCGCCCGAGCGGGTGTGGCGCCTGCTGAAGGGCGGCGGAGAGCGTGGCGTCCAGGTGAGCTCTCGGTGAACGCCTCGGGCAGCACGCAGCTCGACGCTCCGCGAGCCCGGCTCTATGCCTGTCTGAGCGATCCGCGCCAGCTCGAGCCGCTCCTGCCATCGGTCGAGTCGGTCGAGCAGATCGGGGATGACGAGCTGGCGGTGCGCGTCGCGCCCCAGACGGCGCTGGGCGCCACGCCGCTCGATCTCGAGCTCACGGTGCGCCGCGAGCGCGGCCCCGAGCACGTGCGCCTGGAGGGAACCGGGCGCGGAGGCGAGTTCAGAACCTCGTTTCAGGTAGAGCTCGAGTTCGCGGAAAACGGCTCCGGGACCGAGGTCAGCTGGCAGGCTGAGGCGGAGTTCAACGGCTTACTGAGCTCGATCGGGCAGCGAATTCTGCCGGCGATCCTCGCCTCACAGATCGACGCGGTGCTGCGGGCTGCGGCCGACGCAGCCGGGTAGTCCCCCGGGCGTATCAGACAGCGAGCCTCCGCCGCTCGCTCGTGCCGGTGGAAGCGGCTAGAGCATTGTCATTGCTTTGCGCAGCGTTCCGACGGTGACGTGCGGCCAGCGGATGCCGTTGAAGTCGAGTTGCACCAGTTGTGTGTATTAGTGCGGCAGCGTGTCGGGCTTTTCGCCCATCCCTGCGATGGCTGAATCCAGAACGTCGCGTCGACCTCCACGGCCTTCGCGTTGCCGCCGGGAGGACTGGAGTCGGCTGCCAGGAAGGCCGTGTTGGCGGTTCCGCCGCCACTCTTGACCGGATTATTCGTGGTACTCGGTGACCAGCACATGCTCAAACCGGCGCTGGAGGACGCGCATGTACCGTCGGTACGTCTCAGCCTCGTCTGCGACCGCATAGCGAACCACCTGCTGGCGCCGAGGCGATCAGACGGCGTGCGTGCCGTGCCTCGTCGGCGGGAGCGTCGGCGGCTCCGGCGAGCTCGAGCGCGGCGCCGGACAAGGCGCGGGAGCGCTCAGCTTCCATCGGTACTCGCCCGTTGCTTCGGCAACTCACCCATCTTAATAGCGGTTGCACCGGCGGCGGACGGAACCGGGGCCAGCCAGCGAGGCGGGCGTGCTCTCGCGCCCTGTCGCGATCCTGGCCAGGTTGTTGTCGTAGGTCAGCAACTGCCCACCGAGCTCGCGAGCGGTCGCGAGCAAGCCTGCTCGTGATGGGTGTCGCCGGTATCCGGCAGTCCGATCAGGACGCTGGCGTCAAGGATCAGCGCTCCCACTCGTCGCGCACGTCGTCGAGTTCACCCACCGCGGAGATGCCGGTCGCGATCCCGGCATGACGCGGCACGCGGGAGCCCTTCAACACGATCACCACCTCGCCGTCACCGATCGGCCGGACGGTTAGTCGTCACCCGGGCGCAGGCCGGCCGCGCGCATCGCCTGGACCGGGAGCGTGACCTGATTCTTGGAGGAGACCCGCGGCATGCCTTTACTTCAGCCCGTGCAAGGGTACGGTCTCAGGTGCCGTCAACCGCTACTTGACGGCGCGTCCCGCGGCCGTTATCGCGGGCCAGTAGCCGCCTGACTGGTAGATGTTGACGTTGTCGGTCTCGCCCGGATGGTGGTCGCCGACGTAGGTGTAGAGGGGGTGGCCGGCGTAGGTGACCTGGCGGCCGACGCCCCGCACCTGGATCGTGCCGAGCAGGCCGTGCTTGACGCCCGAGCCGGCGGTTGGCCGGCTGGACGCGAGCGCGGGCCAGACGCTAAGACAACCGGAGATCGCGACGCAGGCGTCGTGGCTGCGGCTGTCCTTGCTGAACGTGTAGAGCGTGTAGCCCTGGCCGTTGACGAGGATCGACCCGAGCTTGGTCCGGTGCAGTTGCAGCGTTGGAGGCTTGCCGGCCAAGGCGGGCACGCCGGCCAGGGAGGCGACCAGCATCAGCGTTCCGAAAAGCAGCAGCAATCTGCGACGCACCCGAACCTCCGACGACGAAGAAATGTGACGAGCGGTGCCGAGCGGAACAGAGCATCCCGGCGGCACCGAACGTTGGGCGACCAAGTTCCCAGCCAGCGACAACGCTGTCAAGCGCGAAGGGGAATGCTCGCGGCGCCCTCGCGGCGTGATTCAATGGGTGCGGGAGGCGTCGCCTCAGCTCTGGAGGAGCGAGTGAAACGAGCAATCATCGGGGTCCTGGTCGTGATGGCTACGGCGCTGTCGGCGGTGCCGGGGACGGCGGCGGCCGCGACCGGCGTCGAGCGCCTGCGCTTCGCCGCCGGGCCCTACAAGGTGATTCCGGGCGCCAACCTGATCCTCGATCAGCTCAACGACGTCCCCAAGCCGAAGGTCGACGGCTTCATGGTCCGGATGGAGCCGAACCTGGTGTATGCGCTGCCGAACGGGAAGTGCTGCGGAAAGGTCCCGGACACGAGCATCGTCCATCTGCATCACGGCGTCTGGTTGAGCAACGGCGCCGCCGGCGAGGGTGAGGGAGAGGGCAAGACCACCTACGGCGGCTTCTATCCGTTCATGGCGGCCGGCGAGGAGAAGACGGCGTACGAGTTCCCCAAGGGCTTCGGCTATCCGATCGGTGCCCACGACACGTGGATCCTCAACTACATGATCCACAACCTGACCGACAAGGCGAGGACCGTCTACATCACCTACGACATGGATTTCGTTCCGGCAACGTCCCCGCTGGCGTCCACGATCGCCCCGATCCATCCGATCTGGACCGACGTCGAGAACCACCACATCTATCCGGTCTTCAACGTCAAGCGGGGCAGCGGGGTCAACGGCAAGTTCACGTTCCCCGACATGGCCAAGAACCCGTACGGCGGCGGCCCGCCGCTGAACGAGTTCACGGTTGACCATCCCGGCACGCTGATCTCCACGGCGGGTCACCTGCACCCAGGCGGTCTGTATGACCAGCTTGACCTGCTCCGCGCGGGCGCCACGCCGGCTGCCGGCACCACGCCCGGGACGACACCCGGCTCGGTGCGACTGTTCCGGTCCTACGCGAGATATTGGGACAAGGGCAAGGCTCCGGTCTCGTGGGACGAGTCGATGACCGCCACGCCGTCGGACTGGCGACCGCAGGTCAAACAAGGCGACGTCCTGCGGATCAGCGCCACGTATGACAGCAAGCTCGCGTCCTGGTATGAGGTGATGGGGATCATGGTCGTCTGGGAGCAGTGGGACAGCGACAATGGCATCGATCCGTTCGCAAAGCCACTGGACGAGGCCGGGCACGTCACCCACGGCCACCTGCCCGAGAACTCGTACTACGGGGGCACGCAGTTCGTGGGCGTGAACCCGACGGCGTTGCCGGACTGCGCGACGCATACGGTGCTGATCGCGGCCTTCAAGTACATCCCGGCCACCAAGGGGCACCGCAACTGCGTCGCGACGACGACGCGTGGGCAGCCGATCACGTTCGTCAACGAGGACGTCAATCCGCTGGGCACGTTCAACCCGGTTGCGCCGAACCCGTTCTACCTGGCCTCGGTGTTTCACACGGTCACGTCGTGCGCGAGCCCGTGCCGGCTGAACTACGGGATCTCGTATCCGCTCTCGAATGGGAAGGGCAACTTTGATTCCGGCGAACTGGGCGTTGGTACGCCCGGCGTCGGCCGTATCAAGTGGAGCACCCCGACCGGCCTCAAACCCGGTACGTACACGTTCTACTGCCGCATCCACCCGTGGATGCGGGGCGTGTTCCGCATCCTCGGCTGACGCACCGCGGCTGCGGGCCCGCTCGTGGCTTGACGGCGGCGCTCCGTGCCGCATCGAGCGCGCATGACCCGCGGGGCGTCAGAGTCGGGAGAGCAGATCGGACGGGCGAACCCCGAGGCCGGCGGCGAGGAGCTCGCGGCTCAGCGTCACTAACGTCGCGCCGCGAAGCTGGGCGACGGCTGCGTAAATGGCGTCGTTGAAGCTGAGCCGCTATAGCAATCTGGCGGTTGTCTCTCTCCGGAGATGGAGGGGGTGAAGGTCGGCGCCCGGAGGTTCTTAAATTTACTCGTGTGCGACGAGAACCGGAAGGCGAATGCGTCCGAGACTTCGTGATCGAGATCCTGCGGACGGGACTGATGCTCAGCCAGGTCATCCTCGATCTGGCCGAGAGCCTGCCCGACGACGCGTATCCGGGCGAGGAGAACGTCGAGGTGGTGCTCGAGATGGTGGTGGGGACCGTCCAGCCTGCGCTGGAGGCCGCCGGCGCTGAGTTAGTGCTCGACGATCGGAGCCAGCGCCGACAGAGTCCTCGAGGAACTCGGGCGTGCCCTCGAGCTGGCGAGCGGCGAGGACCCGCTGGACGGTGGTGGGCGAGATCGACGCCGGTGGGGTTGATCGACCACGCGCGCAAGGGCGGCTCGGTCATGGTGTTCCCGAGGAGACGATCATCGTCCGGCGCGAACCCGGCGGCCGGGGCTCATCGGACTCTGACTAGCCCCGGGCAGTCTGCGAGACGGACGCCGCAACGGCACGTTACACTGGTGTAACCTACAGTAGTGTCAGTCAGCGGAGAGGAAGATGATGGCGACGTTCGACATCAAGCAGCTGGACATCACCCAGACCAACATCGCGGTCCGGGAGCTCCTCGACGTCACCGAGAATCCCCGCCACCGGTATCTCCTGCAAGCCTACGATCGCCATCGCAACCTGGAGCATGCGGGGCGCTTTGAGGAGATCTTCGCCCCCGAGATGACGGTCGAGCACCCCGTCTACCGCTTCAACATGGCCGGCCAGCCGCCGATGACGCTCGAGGGCCGTGAGCAGGTGGAGCCGGTCTACCGACTCTGGGCGCAGACCAACCAGTGCATCTTCTACACCGCGTCAGAGACGGTGGCCGTCGGCGATCGAATGGTCGTGAGCACGATGGTCGGCTACCAGCAGACGCTCGGCGCCGCGCTGCTCGCGGGCGGGGTCGAGGCAGACCCCGAGGCGATGTATCTGCTCCGGGGGCGGGTCGCCATGATCTGGCCTTACGACGATCGCTGCCGTCTGATCGGCGAGAACGTCTGGGAGTACGACGCGAGCGAACACGACCTGATCAAGCTCGACCCGGACGACGTGCTGAGCACCGAGCGGGCCGCCGAGCTGCTCGATTCATTGATCACGCCGCTGCCGAGCTTCGACGACAGTCTGCTGCCCACATGAGCGGGGTCCTGGCATGAAGGCGATCGCCTGCGAGCACGCAAAGCTGGAGGTCGTCGACCTGCCGGCGCCGGAGCCAGACCGGGCTCAGGTGGTCATCAACGTCGTCGGCTGCGGCATCTGCGGGTCCGATCTGCATGCTCGCCGGCATGCCGACGAGCAGGCTGACGTGCTCGCTGAGGCCGGCTATGACGGTTTCATGCGCTCACATCAGCGGGTCGTGCTGGGCCATGAGTTCTGCGGCGAGGTCGCCGACTACGGCCCCAGGTGCCGCAGGAAGATCGCGACGGGGACGCCCGTGGTGGCGGTGCCGCTGATCAGACGCGGCGCGGAGGTGCACGCGACGGGGCTCTCGGCCGCGGCGCCCGGCGGCTATGCCGAACAGGTCGTGGTGCAGGAGTCACTGATGCTCGCCCTCCCCAACGGTCTCTCGCCTGAGCTCGGCGTGCTCACCGAACCAATGGCGATCGGGCACCACGCCGTGCGCCGAGCGGAGATCAAGAAGGGCGACGTGGCGATCGTGATCGGCTGCGGCCCGGTCGGGCTGGCCGTCATCTGCATGCTCAAGGCGAAGGGCGTGCGCACGATCGTGGCCAGCGACTTCTCGCGCGGCCGGCGAGCGCTGGCGAGCGCCTGCGGCGCGGACGTCGTCGTCGATCCCAGCGCGGGCTCACCGTACGAGGCCGCGGGCGACCGCGGCCACCTGAAGACCGTGCCGGACGCGGCGGAGCTCGCGATCGGCACGATCGAGAAGCTCAGGCGCCTACCGGTGCCGTGGTACCACGTCTGGCGCGTCGCCGAGACGCTGGGCGCGACGCCCAAGCGCCCGGTGATCTTTGAGTGCGTCGGGGTGCCCGGCATGCTCGACGGCGTGATCGTCAGCGCGCCGCTGTTCTCCCGGGTCGTCGTCGTCGGGGTCTGCATGGAGCCCGACCGGATCCGGCCGGCGATGGCGATCACCAAGGAGATCGACCTGCGGTTCGTCCTGGGCTACACGCCGCTCGAGTTCCGTGACACGCTCGAGATGCTCGCGGAGGGCAAGGTGGACGCGGCTCCGGTGGTGACCGGAACCGTCGGGCTGTTCGGCGTCGAGACCGCTTTCGAGGCCCTGGGTGACCCTGAGCAGCACGCGAAGATCGTGATCGACCCACGCAGCTCGGCCGTCGAGCCCGTCGCGGCCGGTTAGGCGCTCCCAAGCGCGCGCTCCGCTGCCGCGCGCGCCTCGTCGGTGTCGACCTCCCGCAGCGCCGCCTTGACCTCGGATACGCGCGCCGGGGCCATGCTGAGCTCGGTGACGCCGAGCCCGGCGAGGACGATCGCAGCGGCCGGGTCGCCGGCCAATTCGCCGCACACTCCCACCCCGCGGCCGTGAGCCGAGGCGGCCTGCACGGTGGCGCAGACCAGGCGCAGGACCGCCGGCTGCGGTCCGGTGAGCAGCGGGGCGAGGCGTTCGCTGCCGCGCTCGGCGGCCATCGTGTACTGGGTTAGGTCGTTGGTGCCCAGCGAGAAGAAGTCGACGTGCTCGGCGAGGTGGGCGGCGGTGAGCGCGGCGGCGGGAACCTCGACCATGATCCCGAGCTCGAGCGCTACGTCCAGCCCCGTGCACTCCCGCGCCTGCGCAAGCATCGCCCGCACCTCCAGAACCTCGCCAACCGTCGAGACCATCGGCAGCATCGCCTTGACCGACGGGAACTCCGCGGCCACCCTGAGGATTGCTCGCAGCTGCGCGGCCAGCACGTCGCGGTGAACCAGCGAGGCGCGGATGCCGCGGACGCCGAGGAACGGGTTGGCCTCGGCCGGCATCGGCAGTCCGGCCAGCGGCTTATCGGCGCCGGCGTCCAGCGTGCGGATGATCAGTGGCCGACCACCCAGCGCCGATGCGATCTCGCGCAGCGTCGCCACCTGCTCCTGTTCAGACGGTAGGTCCGGGCGCTGCAGGTAGAGGAACTCGGTCCGCAGCAGGCCGACTCCTTCGGCCCCGAGTGAGACCGCCTGCACGGCCTCGGACACGCCGCCAAGGTTGGCGAACACCTCGATCCGGGAGCCGTCGCGCAGCCTGCCCGGCTCGTGGGCGCGCGCCCGGGCCACGCGGCGCCTTTGCGCCAGGCGCGCGCCGCGGTCGAGCGACTCGCGCGCAACCGATTCAGCGGGCTGCACCACGAGCGTTCCCGCATCCCCATCGAGCAGCACCTGAGCACGCTCCTCGAGCCCGAGCACCGCGTCGCCCAAACCCATCACCGTCGGCAGACCCAGCGCACGGGCGAGGATCGCGCCATGAGCGGTGGCCGCACCGTGCGCCGTCGCGATACCGAGCACCACCGAAGCATCCAGCGCGGCCGCGCCCGCCGGCGTCAGTTCGTCGGCGATCACGATCCTGGGCTCGGTATCCGAGCAGCCGGATCGCGCTCGGCCCGTGAGCGCCTCCAGGACCCGGCGGCCCACGTCGAGCACGTCAACGGCCCGCTCGCGCAGCAGCGGCGACCGCAGCCCGCGGTACACCGCCGCCACGTGCTGGACCGCGCCGAACCACGCCGCCTCCGCGGCGGCGCCGTCGGTGATCCCTCGTTGCGCCGGCTCCAGCATCGCCTCGTCGGTCAGCAGCGCGAGGTGCGCGCCGAAGATGTCAGCCTCATCGCCCGCCGTCTGCCTGGCCACCGCGTCGCGGTCGCGGTTCATGGCGACCACGGCCGCGGCGATGGCCTCGTCCAGCCGCTGCTGCTCGCGCTGCGGCGACTCGGCCTCACGACGGTCGGGTGCGGTCAGCTCGCCGGCGCCGACAAAAAGGCGGATCGGGCAGAACAAGACTCCGCCAGCCATCACGAAGCCCCACACCACATCGACAGGCGAGGGGGGCACCACGGT
>JBPCPC010000060.1:0-12281 GCA_050999585.1 Solirubrobacteraceae bacterium
AGACATCCGCAACTGGGTGACGGCGTGGAACGAGAACCCGAAGCCGTTCATCTGGGTCAAGACCGCCGAGCAGATCCTCGGATCAATCGCCCGACTTCTAAAACGAATTAACGGTCCGGGACACTAGCCTTTCCTGATGCGGAGGGAGAGTCGCGCCTTTACGTGGCTCTCCCCCGAAGGCGACTTCAATGATGTGACAAGAGGACGCCGCGAATGCATACGGGCGCGGATCTTCGACGGAAGGCTTTGCTGTTGAGTTCAACGGGGTGCCGAGCCAGCTCACGCATGTCCTACGGGGCCTGACCGGACGGGACCGGCTCGGGATCGTCGAACGATGAGCCGCTCGGAGGCCACGAAGCAAGCACCTTGGTCTCCGCGGCCCTCACCGCCTCCGCGACAGTCACTGGGTCGACGAGGACTTCTGGATCTATCCCGACTACTTCGCGTTCTTACCCGAGCTCGGGACGCTTCGCTGGTTCGGGTTCCACCCGCCGCATAAGGAGGTCGCGATCGACTCCAACCCCAACCTGCTCGAGCCATCAACGATCGCGCGATTACCGGCCTGCTCGCGGCGGACCGCGTCCCATCCCACAGTCGCCGGCCTTCGAGCGCGAGAAGCTCGCGAGCTACTACGCCGGACGGTGACGACCGTTCCTTCCCCGTCGGGAACCACGCGCGATGCCGATGTCGCGATTACCGGCAACGAGCAACACTACCTCCAGAACAACACCGCGGAGTCCACGTTGGTCCCGGCGAGCCTGCGCGAGCCCGTCGCGCAGAGCTAATGGTCGATGGACGACCGTGCGAGCCGTTGCGCCTCGCGGATCCGGAGTCCGCCCAGCGCCGAAGAGACGCGGTGGTGGTTCGCAGTGGCGGGCGTGCAGTTCATCCATCACCGCTGGCAGCTCGGGGGGTGGCCTGCCCCGTGGGAAGAGGCCGCAGAGGTTTTACAGCGCGGGCTTATAGACACCATCGCCTGGGCGTGACCAGGCGCCAGCCCTGCCCGTTAGACGATGGGCTGACGGGCTGACGGGCTTGCCTTATGCCTCGTGCTGGACGACGCCGGCGGTGGGTGTACCTGCGGTCACGTGAACGATTTGGGTGCGCGACGGCCAAGAGCCTCCGGGCGGTGGTCGTCTTGCCGGTGACGCTGCCGCCGCACTCGAACACGGCTGGCCTTCGCCCAGCGGCAGCCGGGCGCCGTGCTCACCGCGGCTGGCCATCGGCACGTACTGCACCTGCTCAGGCCATGGACGGACGTGGACGACCTCGCCTTGGGGGTCGATGTACTTGCGATCACCCGCCCGCCAGCTGGGGCGGGCTGCCACACCCACTGGCGGCTCAGCTCATGGCGGCGCAGCTCGTCGCCCGCGCGGAAGGTCCTGCAGGCGCCCGCGAGCGTATCAGCGCAGACGACGAGTTCCAGCTCCAATTGGGACACGACGCACAACGTGATGCAGGGCGAACCCGAACGCGTCCTCGGGCTGCTCAAAGACGTCGCGGCCGAGCTGCCCTGACGCCGGGCCGATCAACTTCCCTCCAACGGTGAAGCGCTACCGGAGCTCATGCACATAAGCCGAACCTCACGCAATGCTCGCCCGGCCGACCGACCACGCCGCGCCCGAAGCCCTGCTCGCTAGTTGCTCGCGGGCGATTTGCGGCGGATCGCGAAGAGCGGTGAGCCGCACTCGGGGCAGTAGCCCTCCCAGCCGGGCCGGCCATTGGGGAGGGTGATCTCTCGCGCGTCGGCGATCGTGACCTTCTCGCCACAGACGCATCGACCCTGCGGTCCGGGAGTTGGTGCCTCTGGGATCGGGTCAACCACCCCAAACATCATATGCGTCGCCTGGTGCCTCTTCATCCTCGGCGTGACACAAGCCGGCGCTGATCGAGGTTCGGAAGCGGAACGTCCAGCGGTGAGTCATAGTCGGTGCTTGGAGGCGGCTCGTGAACCTGGTGATCGTCGTCCGTCGCGTTCGATAGCGCGGTAGACGGTGGACCGGGCAACGCCGAACAGGTCCCCGAGCTCGGCGGTGCTGTGCTCGCCAGCGCGGTGCAGCTCGACCAGGTGCGCTTCTTGACGTGGGTTGAGTTTGGGCTGCTTGCCGCGGAGGCGCCCCTTTGCCTTTGCGATCTTCATGCCCTCGCGGGTGCGCAGACGGATCAGGTCTGATTCGAACTCCGCGACCATCGCTAGCACATTGAACAGCAGCCGGAGACCACGATGCTGAAGCATCTGCTGCACGACGAGTACACGCCGCAGGAGCTGGCCGGAGGCCGTTCATGACCGTCCAGCGCCTGGAGCACATCGGCATCGTGGTCGACGACCTCGCGGCGGCGACGGCGTTCTTCGTCGCACTCGGGCTAGAATTGGAGGGTGAGGCGTCGGTCGAGGGCGGCTTGGTGGACCGTATAAACGGGCTCGAGGGCGTGCGGGCGGATATCGTGATGCTGCGGACGGCAACGGCAAGCTCGAGCTGGTCAAGTACCGCTCGCCCTCATACGAGGGCGAGCAAGGGCTGGAGCCGGCCAACGCCCCCGCCATCCGCCACATTCTCTTTGTCTTCGACGACATCGAGGCATCCCTGGCTGGCCTGCGAGCGCATGGCGGCGAGCTGGTCGGCGAGCTGGTGAACTACGAGAACAGCTACTGGCTCTGCTACGTGCGCGGCCCGGCCGGGATCATCGTCGAGCTGGCGGAGAAGATCAGCTGATGGGTGTCCCATTGTTCGGTCAGGAGCACGTCGACCGATACCGCGAAACCGACGGCGAGGAAGGCCACGACTGGCACGGCACCACGGTGTTGCTGCTCACCACCACCGGGCGCAACTCGGGTGCCAAGCGGACCACGCCGCTGATCTACCAACGGCACGGAGACGACTACCTAATGGTGGCCTCCAACGGCGGCGATCCACCCGGCTGGTTCCTCAACCTTCAAGATGATCCGATCGTGGCCGTGCAGGTCAAGGCCGACCACCACACCGCTCAGGCGCGGGTCGCCACGGCCGAGTAGAAGCCCGAGCGGCGGCGCGTCATGACCGCGACTGGGGCGCCCTACGACGCGTTCCAGGCCAAGGCCGACCACGAGATCCCGGTGGTGGTCCTCGAGCCAGGCAAAGCCGAGCGGCCGCTCAACTCCACTACCCCAAACGCGCCAGGACCGGGACAAGCCGCACGGCCCGACGGCCCCAGGACCGTGTCGTAAGCGGATCGTTCCCGGACACGCACTTGGCGCGTGCACTGGCCTGGGGTGATCTTGACGCTCGGCCTCCAGAGGGCCGGATTCGGTCCTCGATGTCCGCGTGCGAGGGATTTTGCGGTCCTGTCCGATAAGTCGTGTCGCGCTGGCAACCTTTTCGGGGCTTTCCTCGCTTGTATGAAGTAGATGGGCTTTTCGCGGCAGTCATTTGAGGAGTTCGTACAGGCTCACGCCGGGGATCTTCTCCGCACGGCATGCTTGATCACCTGGGACGACGCTGAGGCCGAAGACCTGGTTCAGGAGTGTCTGCTGCGTGTGTCGAGGCGCTGGCGACGGGTGCGCGGGATGGGGCTGCCGCTGGCCTACGCCCGGCGCATCCTGATCAACTTGGCACTGGCTGGCCGCGATCAGCGATTCCGGCGTCGGACCGAGCTCGGAGGACCAGAGCAAGCTAGTGGTTTCGATGACTTCCTTGACCGTCCTGACGTAGCAGCAGAGGCTGAGCTGCACGCCCTCGGAGAGCGATCTGAGCTGCTGAGCGCGCTGGAGCTGCTAACACCCCAGCAACGCACGGTGTTGGCGTTGCGCTACTTCGAAGATCTCTCCGAAGCACAAGTCGCTGATCTGCTCGGGTGCAGCACCGGAACTGTCAAGAGCAGCGCCTCCAGAGGCCTCGCTCGCCTTCGCGAACGATTGCCCACGTCTACGTCCACTTCGAAGACTGAGGTCTGTGATCGATGACCGATCCTGTTGAAACCCAACTGCGAGCCGCTTTCGAAGCGAAGCTCCAGAGCGTCTCGCCCGAGCGCGAAGCGCGCCTGCGCGCCTTTGACTACCGGTCACGCACAACACATCATCGCCAACAGGTCTGGGCAGCCCTCGGAGCATCGAGCACCGCACTGGCGGGCGCGATCGTCGCTGCCGTCCTGATTCTGTCGCCCGGCGCCTCAGCCGCGTATGGGTGGACGCCGATTCCAACTACACCGACCCCGGCCGCCCTCAAGGCCGCGATCGCCTCGTGCAACTGGCTAAACAGCAGGACCGGCCCAGCAGTGTTGACGGGCACACCGGCGCTCACTGACGCCCGGGGGAAGTACACCGCTGCGATCTATCCCGACGGGGCGGCCACGCGTGTCTGCATCTCTGATGGGCAGCACACCCACACGAGTCTCGGTGTGACCCGGGCGTGGCCCGGTCTGAACAGCCACAACCTCGGTCCCGATCAGCTTGGACCTGCAGGCGGGGGTGGTGGCGCTCTTCCTGGCTTTCCTGGATCCCAAGGCTCAGACCAGCCGGGGCAGGAGACAGACGTTTCCGGTTTGGCAGGCCGCGAGGTCTCGGCGGTCACCTTCACCTTGACTAACGGAGTTAGGGTGAGCGCGACCGTGGAAAACGGGCTGTACTTCGCGTGGTGGCCATACGACATTTGGGCGGCGTCTGTCACGATCAAGACCGGTTCAGGCGATCGTTCATCGCCGGTGTCCATACGGGCGTGCCAGGCCAATCCAGGTAAGTGCGTGTTCACGTTTGTACACCCGGCTCAGCGATCCCACTAACCGGCCCCGCGTCCGTTCGCGACTCGATCTGACCCTCGGACGCTCGGTGGCCCGGTCCGTTCGGATCCCGCTGCGGCTTCGATCGCCTGCAGTCACCGCTTGATGGTCGAGAGCAAGTGCTGTCGCCTTCGGTGCCAGCATCATTTCGACGGACACGTTTGGAGTCAGTCGCGAAAGCAGAAGCGGTTGGGCGAGGTCAAGAGCGGCGACCGCAGACCCGCATTCACGAACCAGGGGGTGTCTCGCACCGCTGCCGCTTCAATTCAGCGACAGGGTGAAGCGGAAGCCACGCCGGTGGACTGATCGCCCCGCGCGGCGACGCCGGCAGCCGAGCAGCACACGGCTAGCGGGACGCCTGCTTTGGCGAAGCCGACCGCGCTCATCCTGACGCTCGCTTTGCGACGTTTCCGGTCACCCCGGGAGTGCTGCTCTCGGTCGATAGCGGGAGCCTGGACGAGAGTGCCGCAGGGGCGACAAGGGAGGAACGGTTCTCAGTACGTCGTGACTTCCGCTTTGGTCTCGGGCTTGGTGGGAGCTGTAAGCGCCGGAAGAGCGTTCTAGCGAGGAGGAGGGCGGTCAAGCCAACAGGGCGCGACGGTGCGGGGCCACATCGGGAGGTGCGGGAACGCTGAACGCACTTCGCCCCCGGGTCCCGGCCATCGGGACCCGGGGTAAACGTCGTCGAGTCGGGAGAATCAGGCACGGTCAAACGCCGACCGGCACCCCAGTCTCCGTCTCGATCTCGCTCGCGGGCGCGGCCGCTTCAATGACCTCGCCTTCGATGTCAAGGTGAGGCAGCCGGCGGTTGAGCCAGTCGCGGAGCTGCCAGTTCGCCGACCCGAGCGAGTGCATGACTGCCGGCACGAGCACGGTCCGGACGATCAGCGCGTCGACGAAGATGGCGGTCGCCATTCCGAGGCCGATCATCTTGATAGTGCGGTCTGTGTTGAGCACGAACGCGAGGAAGACGACGACCATGATGATCGCCAGGGCAGTGATGGTCCGGCCGGTAATGGCCTGACCGCGGTTTACGGCCTTGGCGTTGTCACCGGTCTTGAGCCACTCCTCGTGCATGCGACTGACCAGGAAGACCTCGTAGTCCATGGACAGCCCGAACAGCACAGCGAACATCAGTATTGGAACCAACGGCGAGATCGGGCCCGTCCTGGTGACGCCGACCAGCGAGTCCAGGAACCCATTCTGGAACACCGCCGTGATGACACCGAAGGCTGCTCCCGCGGAGAGCAGGTTCATGACCGCTGCCGTGGCAGGAATGAGCAGACTGCGGAAGACGATCATCAGCAGCAGGAATGAGACCAGCACGACCGCTCCGACAAACAGCGGGAGCTTGGAGGACAGCTGGTTCGCCTGATCGTCGGCCAGCGCCGTCTGGCCCCCGACATACACCGTGGCCGACGAGCTATGCACGGTCTGCGGGATCACCGTCGACCTGAGGTGGGTCATCAGATTCGACGTAGATGCGTCCTGCGGACTTGCCTTTGGATAGGCCTGGGCGACTGCCACCGCCGGATGGCCTGAGCCGGCAGGAAGCACCACCGTGCCCGTTGTGGCGACTACGCCCGGGGTGTGAGCGACGGCGGCGACCACGTGGGCAAACGTCGCGCGATCGGCCGCGGAGTGAACAGGGGAGACCAGCTCTAGCGGACCGGTGAACCCTGGGCCAAAGCCGCGGACGAGCAGCTCATAGGCGTGGTGGGTCGTGGTCGTGGTGGTGACCGGGTCGGTCCCGTAGTCGGCAGTGCCGAGTCGCAGCGACGCGGCCGGGATCGACAGCGCGATCATGACCGCCAGCGCGGCCACCCCAAACCTCACGCGATGCGCCTGGACAGTTCGAGCCCATGCCCCCCAGCGGGCCGATGCCGCGGGTGCATCGGTGTCGCCGGCCGCCAGAGCCCGGCGCTGCCGGCGGGTCAGCAGCCGCTTGCCCAGCACCCCGTTGAGGGCCGGCAGCAGTGTCGGCGCGGCCAGCATCGGGAACAGCACCGAGACCGAGGCGGCGATGGCCGCTCCGGAGAGAACGCTCACGCCGACCATGAACATCCCGCACAGCGCGATGCAGACGGTGATCCCGGCGAACAGCACCGCGCGCCCCGCAGTCGCCGAAGCGTTGATGATCGCGTCCTGCGTGGACAGGCCGCGTCGCAGCCCTGACCGCGTGCGGGTGAGGATGAACAGCGAGTAGTCGATACCGACCCCCAGTCCGATCAGCAGGCAGAGCTGCTGAGTGAAGCTGGCCATCGAGATCGTGTTCGAGAGGGCGCCGACGACGGAGGTTGCGCCTACCAGCGCGATACCGGTGGTGAGCAGTGGGAGCATCGCGGCCAGGAACGAACCGAAGACGACGAACAGGATGATCATCGCCGCGAGGATTCCGATCATCGTGCCGCTCTGTGACGAGGAGTTGGTTGAGGCAGCGACCTCCCCGAGCACGTCGACCTGCAGGCTGTGACCGTTGGGGGCACGAGCGGTGTTTACGAACGTTGTGGCCTGCGACGCACTGATTGTGTTGGCGTCCTTGGTGAATTGCACGGTGGCGAAGGCCACCGTGTGATACTCGGCTAACCTGCCGGGCTCCGGCGTTGCTGTAGGGCGAGGTCACATTCGCGACGTTGGGAAGCGTCGCCAGCCGAGCGAGCATCGGCCGGATTTGCGCTTGGACGGCTGCCGAGCGGATCGATGTCCCGTGGGTGGCGAACACCACCTGCTCGGTGTCGCCGGCAGCGGTCGGGGAGGCCTGCCGGAGCAGGTTCTGAGCGGTTGCGCTCGGAGTCCCGGAGAGACTGCTTCCGCTCGAATAATTGCTACCGGTGCTCGAGCCGACGAACACGGTCAGGACAGCGACCGCGAGCCACGTCGCGATCACGGTGAGGCGATGGTTGACGCACCAGCGTGCGACGCGACGCATGGGATTCCTCCTGCTAGCCGGTCCCCGCGGATCGAGGACTTCGACTGGCAAGCTACGGACGGACAAAGGCCGTGTCGTCGGCCGAGCGGACGCACGTGGCCTACGCCTGTGGGAGGTCAGCGACCACGTTGCGGCGGTCTGGCGTACGCCTGCAGGAGGAGCCGGGACTCCCGACTCAGACGGCCGGCTTACGGCTCGACGATTCCGGCCTGGTAGGCGAGCACGACCAGCTGCACGCGGTCACGGGCGCCCAGCTTCATCAGGATCCTGGAGACGTGCGTCTTGGCCGTGAGCGGGCTGAGTTGCAGCGAAGCTGCGATCTCGGCGTTCGTCAATCCGGTGGCGATCAGGCCGAGAACCTGGCGCTCGCGAACGGTGAGCTCATCCAGCCCCCCCGGCACGATCCTCACGGCGGGCTGCGGTCGTGAGACGTAGGTGTCGATCAGGCGGCGGGTGACGCTGGGGGCCAGGAGTGACTCTCCATCGGCGATGACCCGGACGGCCTGAACCAGATCGGCCGGCTCCCCGCCTTTGAGCAGGAAGCCGCTCGCCCCCGCGTCTAGGGCGCCGAACACGTATTCGTCGAGCTCGAAGGTCGTCAGCACGAGCACGCGGGTCTGACTCAGGGCGGGGTCACGCGTGACCTCCTTTGACCATGCCGCTGGAGTCCTGCTCGCCGCCGAGGAGCGCAACCTCGGAATCGTGTTTCAGTCCTATGCGATCTGGCCCCACATGACCGTGGCTGAGAACGTCGGCTTCCCGCTCAAGGTGCGCAAGAACAAGAAGCCGGCGATCGCCGAGCGGGTGAGGGAAACCCTCAGCCTCGTCGAGATGGCAGACTACGCGGCCCGCTACCCCCACGAGCTCTCCGGCGGCCAGCAACAACGCGTCGCGCTCGCCCGAGCCCTGGTCTACCGGCCATCAGTTCTCTTGTTGGACGAGCCGTTCACCAACCTCGACGCCAAGCTGCGTGAGCGAGCCCGGGTGTGGCTCAAGGAGCTACAGAGTTCACTCGGTCTAACGACAGTGTTCGTCACTCATGATCAGGACGAGGCGCTGAGCATGAGCGACCGGATCCTCGTCATGGACCACGGCGAGATCCTGCAGGCCGGAACTCCGGAGGAGGTCTACCGAGAGCCGGTCAGCCGCTTCGTAGCCGAGTTCCTGGGCCATTGCAACATCCTCACCGGACGCGTGACCGCCAGCGACCGCGACGGGCTGAGGATCATGACGGAGTTCGGTAGCGCCGAACTGCGGCTCCCGCCCCAAGATGCCGTCCAGGTCGGCGACGTCGTCGAGATCGCGCTGCGTCCGGAAGCTGCGCGGCTCAGTAACAACGGCAGCAGCCCCTCCGAGAACAGCTTCATCGCCGACGTACGCTCGACGTCCTTCCTCGGCGATCACTATGTCTACGAACTGGACGCCGGCGGGCTCGCGCTCAGCGTCGTGGACACTCGCGCCCTCCACAGCCCGCGGCTGACCGTCGAACTTCCGTCAGACGCGTGCCGGGTGCTCAGTCGATGAGCACCCACGAACAGTCGTCTCGGGTTGGAGTCATATTCCCCAGTGGGATGCTCGGGTCAGGCTTCTCGGCCGCGTCAGTGGAGCGAGGGATCGAGCTCGGGGCGACTGCGATCGCGATCGACGCTGGCTCAACCGATAGCGGCCCGTACTATCTCGGTGCGGGCGTCTCAAAGAACCCGGCGGCAGCGATCAAGCGTGACCTTCGGATCCTGCTGCACGCCGCGTGCGGGGCGCAGATACCGCTGATCGTCGGCAGTTGCGCCACAAGCGGCACTGACGTGGGAGTGGACTGGGTGGCGGACATTGCCAGGCAGATCGCCGGCGAGGATGGGCTGTCCTTCACAATGGCGCAGATTTACAGCGAGCAATCCGCAGATACGCTCGCGAGCGCGCTGGTTGACGGGCGCATCCATCCCCTTTCGCCGGCCGGCGAGCTCGACGAGGCCACCCTGCACGACTGTGAGCACATCGTCGGTGTGATGGGCCACGAACCAATCGTCGCGGCGTTGACCGCAGGCGCGGACGTCGTCCTCGCCGGTCGCGCGAGCGACACATCGATGGTGCCCGCCGTCGCGCTGATGCACGGCCTGCCGGCCGGGCCCGCGTGGCACGCAGCGAAGACGGTGGAATGCGGCGACCAATGCACGACCCGTCCTCGCGGCGGCGGCGTGTTCGTCACGATCGACGCGGCCGGCTTCACGGTCACGCCGCTCGACCCCGAGGCCGCCTGCACGCCCGCGTCGGTCGCCGCTCACATGCTTTACGAGAACGCCAACCCGTTTCGGCTGGCTGAGCCATCGGGATCGCTGGACACGTCTGCGGCGACGTACGCCCCGATTGACTCGCGGATCGTCCGGGTGGAAGGTTCCCGCTTTCACCCCGCGCCCGGCAGCACCATCAAACTCGAAGGCAGTGCGCTGTCCGGATACGTGACGATGTCGTTCGCCGGGATCGCCGAACCTGACGTATTGAGGCGGCTCGACGTCTGGACCTTAACGATGACGACGCTGCTGCGCCGCCGCGTGCGCGACACCATGGCGCTTGAACCCGACGGCTATGAGGTTCAGCTGCGCTGCTACGGCGCGGACGCGATCCTCGGCCCGCTCGCGCCTGCCGGAGGCACCCCGCAAGAAGTAGGGGTGATGCTGAAGATCAAGGCGCCCGATCAGTCCACCGCGACAGCCATCGCTAAGATCGCGAACCCGCTGCTCCTGCATCTCCCGCTCGACGGAATGGAGCACCTGCCCAGTTACGCCTTCGCGTCCTCCCCCGCAGAGGTCGACTGCGGTGCAGCCTATGAGTTTCGCCTGAACCACATTGTCGAGGTCGACGACCCGACGGCCCTCTTTCGAACCTGCGTCACGGAGGTCTCTCATGGCTGACACACCGATCACGATCGGCCAGCTCGCCGACGAAGTGCGCTCCAAGAACGCCGGCCCCTTCTGGATGACCCTGGACATCTTTCTGCGGACCTCGGAGGACTACGACTGGTTGATCGCGTCAAAGACGGTCAATCCGGACAGCATCGGCCGTCTCTACGACGTTGCACCCGAGCACGTTCAGATCTTTGAGATCCCGACGCTCAACGTGATCAAGATCTCATTCCCGCGGGCCGTCACTGCGGGAAGCTTCGCCGACCGCGACCAACACGCCGGCCAACAGCACGTCCCACTGGCCAGTGCAATCGTTGCCACCGAACGCGACACGGCACATATCCAGGCTGCTTCCCATCGCGGCCTAGAAGCCAAGACCCACCTTCGCGTTGTCGATGCAAGTACCGGATGCCAAGGGACCTAAGCCATCTAAGCCGGCAGGGCGGGATCGGGCGACCACCAACCGGCCACGGACCGCTGGACCAACGCCTGACACGCGATCGGCTATGCATCTTCACGCTCCTCAATCAGCTCCCGAAACGACCGTTGGAAAGACCCGCGCCGTTCCGGGCTCGCCGACCCGGTACTCGAACGCGGCGCCTATACCGCGCAGCCGGTTCCGGCGGTCAGGCTGGGTCGCGCGGATTTGCTCGATCGAGAAGATCGCGGCGGTGCGTCCGGTGATCGTGGCGGCGAGGATCGCGTCGTGATCCGCTCTAATGCATCCGACGCGGCGTCGAAGACGCGGTCGTCCACGCCAAGCCTTCACACACGCGTCGGCTGTCGGGGCACCTGCGGCCAATTCCGCCCAAACGCGGAGCTCGCGCAAGCCAACCCCGGTCTGCGCGGAGCCGGCCAACCGTGCCGACGTGCTTACCGCGGTCCAGCAAGGGCTCTGATCAAAGCAGCAGTCCGCGTGGATCTTGCCTAGCTGCTGCAACCACGAAGGTCCGGGCACCAGACCTCCCGTCTGAACCGGGGCTGACGCTGCCGCTTTCGGTCGGCCGGCGCCCGAAGCGGAAGCCGCCCGTTCGTGACTGCAGCGGCGACGAAGCAGACACGACACCGGCAGACTGTTCGCGGCTGCTGCTTCTGCGGCCGGCGGTTGCCGCTGATCGGGGTTCTGGCTAGCGCTGCGCCGACGCTTCCCGTGGCGGCTTCGGACCCCGCGGCCGGCGTGATCCGGGTGCTCGAGCTGACGGCCTCGCAGGGGCTGTCGCGCGGGCCGACCCCGCCCGCCGCGAGCGCGAGCCGCTCGCCGCTCGCCAGCGCCGGCAGGGTAGCCGAGCTGCGCGGGCTTGCTTTACTGACGCGGTGCCTTTCGCCCGGACCGCGCCGCTGCGCAACGAACTCGAGCGGGCGCTGCCTAGCCGCCCGTTCGCGCTCCGCTTTTGGGACGGGACTAGCGTGGCCGCGACCGAGCCGGACAGCCCGACATTGTGGTTCACGACCCCTCGGGCGTTCGCGCACGTGCTCCGCGCGCCGGGTGGGCTCGGGATCGGCCGGGCGTACGTCGCCGGGATGATCGAGGTCGACGATCTCGACGGCGCGCTGCGGGTGATCGACACCTTCGAGCCGCCGCCGCTCACGATCCGCCAGCAGCTGCGCCTCGGGCTTGGGGTTGTCCGCGCGTGCGGGATCGTCGTGCCTCCCCGGATCCCGTCCACCGAGCTTCGCCTCCGCGGCGAGCGGCACACGATCGC
>JBPCPC010000066.1:0-2700 GCA_050999585.1 Solirubrobacteraceae bacterium
AGCAGAAACTTGAGGATCAGCCCGAAGCCCAGCCGGGTCGCGCCGCCCTTGCCGCGCAATAGCTCCAGCTCGCTCGCCGCCAACGTGAAGTGCTCGACCAGCTCTTCCAGCTGCAACGGACGCGAGATCATCCCTCGCGTTTCCCTTACTCGCTGCTAGCGGGCGGCGCGGTGGTTATAGAGGCGTTTCGCCCAGAGGTATGAAACCAGTGCGATACCGACGCTCCAGGCGAGAGCGCCGATCGCGTTGTTGCCGATGTGGGTGCCGGTAAGCAGCCCGCGCAGGGTTTCGGTGACCGGGGTGAAGGGCTGGTCGGTAGCGAACTGCCGCAGGCCCGCGGGCATGGTGTTGGTGGGAACGAAGCCGCTGCCGAGGAACGGCAGCAGGGTCAGGATGATCGGCGTGTTGCTGGCAGTCTCGACGCTTTTCGCGGCCAGGCCGAGTGCGGTGGCGAGCCAGATCAGCGCGAACGCGAAGAGCATCAGCACGCCGACGGCCGCGAGCCAGTTGGCCGCGCTGGCGGTCGGATTGAAGCCGAGCGCGATAGCGACACCGAGGACGACGGCGATGCTGAGCAGCGTCTGGATCAGGCTGGCCAGGACGTGGCCGGTGAGCACGCAGGCGCGGGCGATGGCCATGGTGCGAAACCGGTCGATGATGCCTGCGGTCATGTCCATCGCGACCACGATCGCGGTGCCCTGCACGGCGGCAGCCACGGTCATCAGCAGGATGCCCGGTGTGACGTAGTTGAGGTAGCCCGCGCGGCCGGTATGACCGCCGGCAAGTCCGCGCCCGAGCCCTGCGCCGAGTTGGCCGCCGAACACGTAGACGAACAGCAGCAGAAACACGATCGGCATTCCGACCAGCATCAGCGTCAGCGAGGGGTACCGGCGCAGGCGCCGCAGGTTGCGGCGCAGCATCGTCGCTGAATCGGTGACGGTGTAGGCCAGCGTGCTCATGGCACGGCCGCGCGCTGTTCGCTGGGGTGGCCGGTGACGGCGAAGAACACGTCGTCGAGATCAGGGGTGTTGATCGACAGCTGCGCGATCTCGACGCCGGCATCGTCGAGTTGGTCAAGCACTCGGCGCAGCGCGGCGACGCTGCCGTCATTGGGCACCCGCAGGATCAGGTCGTCCTCTCGTGAGGCGGTCGCGAGCACGCGCTCAGCCGCCTGCAGGGCATCCGGGGCAGCGAACTCCAGTCGGAGGTGACCGCCGGAGATGCGTCGCTTGAGCTCTGCGGGCGTGCCCTCGGCAACGATCCGGCCACGCTCGAGGACCGCGATCCGGTTCGCGAGGTGGTCGGCCTCGTCTAAGTACTGCGTGGTGAGGAAGATCGTCACACGGTCGGCGGCAAGATTTCGGATCGCGTCCCACATGGTGCGCCGCCCGCGCGGGTCTAAGCCGGCCGTGGGCTCATCGAGAAAGATGACCCGCGGGGAACCGACCAGCGTCATCGCCAGATCCAGCCGCCGCCGCATCCCCCCGGAGTAGGTCGACACAGGCCGGCGAGCAGCGTCCACGAGATCGAACGCGTCAAGTAGCTCGGCTACTCGGCGTCGGCCCGCCGGGCGGCCCAAGTGGTTCAGATCAGCCATCAGGCGAAGGTTCTCCTCGCCGGTGAACAGCTCGTCCACGGCCGCGAACTGGCCGGTCACGCCGATCGCCGCCCGCACCTCTTCTGTGTCGCTGACCACGTCGTGGCCCGCGACACAAACGTGCCCGGAGTCCGCGGAGATCAACGTGGACAGGATCCGCACCATCGTGGTCTTGCCCGCCCCGTTGGGGCCCAGCAGGCCAGAGATCGTGCCCTCAGCGACCGTCAGATCGACGCTGTCGAGCACCACCGTCCCCCCGAACGACTTGCACACGCCCTCGGCCACGATCCCCGGCGTGCTGGTCTGGCCTGTCATCGCGCTCTGCCTTCTCGATGAGGGCCCGGCGCCTCGGGGAGCTGGCCGGCGGCTCGCAGCGCCTCCCGCCGTTGCTTCCACTCCTGCTCCAGCACGGGAATCCGCTCCACCAGGAAGTCGGCGAACGCGGCCCACTCCAACACGATCGCTCGCCGCTCGGGCGGAGTGTCCGCGAGCAGACGCACACCTTCTCGGGCTAGCTCGGCCTGCTCTTGGTATTCGGAGACGTCGAAGCCCGTCGCTTGCGGCGAGGACATGTCGATGCGCACCCGGTCCATCCGCTCGCCCGCGGCCCGGGACCGCTGGATGAGCCTGAGGGTCTCCAAGACGTTCACCGCGCCGGCGATGGCGCTTCGGCTTGCCAGCAGGGCGTCAGCCAGCTCGGTGATGCTCTGCTCGTGCGGGTCGCAGACCGCCAGGTATCCCAGTAGGCGGCCCACCATCGGGGCCATCCCGTAGCGGCGGGCGTACAACCGGCCGGCGTGGTCGGCGAAAGTGATCTCCTCATCCGTCGGCACGACAGCGATCATACACAAGTATCGGAGATGCCACAGTTTTCCGTCATCTCAGGTGCTTCAGTCGCTGCGGCTCCCGTAGAGCACGGCCCGTCGGTACTTCTGATACCTCCAAGTATCTGAACTACACTCCCGCTGTGGCTTCCGATACTTCGACCAGGCGGCGCTCGCAGAAGCCCAAATCGGCTTCTGATACTTCAACTGCGGCCGTCCGCCGGCGGGGCGCGCAGCCCACGATCCTGGCGTCGAAGCCCTCCAAGGTGCTCGACGCCT
>JBPCPC010000109.1:0-7975 GCA_050999585.1 Solirubrobacteraceae bacterium
ACGGTGATCGTCGGCGTGGTGTTTGTCCCAGAGCTGGCTGTCGAGCAGGTGTCCGTTCCCGGAGCGGCTGAGCTGGACCCCGGGCCGCCCGATCCGGAGCTCGCTGGGCAGGTGGCGACCGCCCCCAGCGAGGAGACGACACCGCCGGTGGTGCGGTTATCGGGAAGGGTGATGCTCACCTTGTCGCCGACCGCCATGCTGGTCTGTTGCGAGGCGCTCAACGCCACCTGCACCTGGCGGGTGGTCGAGGTCCCCTGCACCACCGTCTCGCCGGCCTGGCTCCTGCCCCCGAGCTGCGCCGACACGCTCGTCACGCGCACCGCGGACGGTTCGAACACGACCTGGCCAAGCGTGAGCCTGCCGTTCCGGGTCATCCCCAGGGCGGCCTGCAGCTTCATCGCGGCCGCGGTGGTGGCCGGCCCGAAGGAGGCCGACTTTGGGCTCAGGTGAGACGGGGTGGCGTAGTCGAGCGCGACCAGATCCGCGTTGAGCTCGGCCACGTCAGGGCCTCTCGCGCCGGCCGAGAGTGTCCGATAGGCCGGGGTTGCGCCATGCAGCAACACGACCGGGCGGTTGTTCACCCGGTAGAGCACCCGACCCTGAGCGATCGCGTGGCCGGCCGCGGGAAGCTCGGTGTATGTCCCGCGGGCCTGATTAATCACGGAGTACGTTGAGCCGTCCGGTCGCGCCCGGTAGGTCAGGGTCCCCGCCTGGGAGACCATCGCCGCGAGCGTCCTGCGCTGCACCTGCGCGGTGCCCACCGGCAGCTGCGGTGCGGCCACGGCCTGTGGCGTCGCCCCGGAGATGACGACCACGCCACCGGTGGCGATGACGGCAACCATGACGGCCGCGCCGGCCAGCAGCCATCGCTTGCGCTTCACGGGCTCACCACCCCTGCCGCGGTCGCGAAGTCGCGACACTTGTGCATCGCGGCGTTCAAACCCGGGTCGGTCCGAGGATCCTTCCCGGCGAGGGATGGGATGCGATTCGTGTCAATGAGCGGCCCATTGGGGATGGGGTCCGGGAAGTCCGCCACTCCGTTGTCACGCATGCACTGGGCGAACTTGAGACGCGCGGTCATCTGTCGGGGCGTCGCCTTCTGGCCAGTGAACCCCGGGGGCTCCAGGTCTCGGCACGCGCTGATGGCCTGCGTGAACGCCGCGCTGTTCGTGTCCAGCGACGAGCCGTTCGCTATCCCATCGATGGTCAAGTCGCCAGATGCGGGCGGGTCCGGGAACGCGCTGACACCCTTATTGCGCATGCACTCGGCGAACTTCACCGCCTTCTCATATCTGGTGGTGGTGCGGTTGCCGCCGCCGCTGCTGTTGCTGAGGGTCTCGGTCGGTGCGCTCGAACCGCACGCGCTGATCAGCACGACTACGGCGATCAGGGCAAGGGCGGCCGACGGCTGTCGCCTTCTGTTCATGGGCTCTCCGGTGGCTGGTGATTGCGTTGACATCAGTTCTGTGCCGCGGCGGGACCGGGAGCGGACAACAGCGGCGGGTCGCGCCTCGTGCGCACACGGGTCGCAGGGGCGACGGAGTCGACCAGCTGCGTGGCGGCCTCGCCCGCGGCGGCGAGGAGCACCGACGTGTCGCTGCCCTGCGCCTGCCCCATCACCACGCCGACCGCGCTCACCCCGTGTCCGCCGACCGTCACGTGAGTGAAGAAGGCCAGGCACCCCCCGGCCGCGGAGTCTGACCCGGTCTTGCCGGCGTAGCCCTCGGCAATCAGGGGGGTTGTAGTTAATGAGCGTGCCGGCGACCGGCAGCGTGACGCTGGCCATCGAGACGATGTAGCGGAAGACCGGGAAGCGCATCGCCCTCTCGAAGACGCGCAGCTGGTCGGCGGCGGTCGAGACCGTGCTCGGATCGACCCGCTGGGGTCGATGTAGGTCGTGTGGTCCATGCCGAGCGTGTGGGCCTCGGCGTTCATCTCGGCGATAAAGCGCGTCTCGCTGCCCGCCACCAGGGTGGCGAGCATTGGGGCGATGTTGTTGCCGGAGGGGATCAGCAGCGCCTCGAGCAGCTGGCGCTCGGTCAGCTGCTCGCCGGCCGGCACCGCCACGACCGACTGGTCCTGGGTCTCGGCCTGCGCCTGGGTCTCGGTGACGGTGATCGTGAACCCGTCCTCCGCGCCGCTCAACGGATACCACCTAGGGTCAGGTAGGCGGTCATCACCTTTGCCAGGCTGGCGATCGCGACCGGCTGCTCGTGCGGGCTCGCCGCCGGACGGCCGTCGCCGAGCACCAACGCCGCCTGCCCCTGCAGCGGCCACCTGACCGCCGGCACGTAGGTGCGGCGGTCGTTCTGCGTGCGGGCCGTCGGCATGCGCACGTGGCCCGTGTCGTTCAGGAGCTGGCTAGCCGTGTTTGGGCGAGAAGCAGGACCAGGACGACGCCGAGCAGAAGGCGCCGGCCACGCGCGCGGTACAGGGTCGGTCGGCTCCAGCGGGCTGCTGCTCGTGCTGGCTGGTTGTAGGCCACGCCGCCAGTGAAGGTGGCGTGGTGTTGCCAGAACGTATGCGTTTGTCGATATGCCGACGATATGTCCGGACTGGCAGGATCCGACCGCATGCGCGTGTTGATCGTCGAGGACGAGCCCCTGATGGCCGAAGCGATCCGCGCTGGCCTGCGCCTCGAGGCGATCGCGGCAGACATCGCCCGTGACGGCGATACCGCTCTGGAACTGCTGAGCGTCAACGCCTACGACATCGTCGTCCTGGACCGCGACATCCCCGGACCGTCCGGCGACGAGATCGCCAAGCACATCATCGCCTCCGACAGCGGCATGCCGATCCTGATGCTCACCGCCGCCGACCGGCTCGACGACAAGGCCACGGGGTTCGGACTCGGCGCCGACGACTACCTCACCAAGCCGTTCGAACTCCAAGAGCTCGTGCTCCGCCTCAGAGCACTCGACCGCAGGCGCGCTCACAACAGGCCGCCCGTGCGAGAGCTCGCCGGGCTGCGTCTGGATCCGTTCCGCCGAGAGGTCCACCGCGACGGCCGCTATGTCGCGCTCACCCGCAAGCAGTTCGGAGTGCTCGAAGTCCTCGTCGCTGCCGAAGGCGGCGTGGTCAGCGCCGAAGAACTCTTAGAGCGAGCCTGGGACGAGCACGCAGACCCGTTCACCAACGCAGTGCGGATCACGGTCTCGGCGCTGCGCAAACGCCTCGGCGAACCCCAGATCATCACCACCGTCGCCGGCGCCGGGTACCAGATCGGCACAGGACCAGACACCGGGCGCGAGGGAGCAGAGCATGGATAGAGCCCCGGGGTTGAGGATGCCCCGCCTCTCGCTCGCCAAGCTCACCCCACGTCGGCTGCTCGACCTGCCGTCACGGACCGTCCGCCTGCGCCTGACCCTGCTCTACGGCGGCCTGTTCCTCGTCTCGGGGGTGGCGCTGCTCGCGATCATGTATCTGCTCTTCCGTCAGACCACCGGGGTCGACCTGATCGTCCCGACCGGGACTCCGCATGGGTCGACCAGCGCGGACGCCCTCACCAAACTGAGGTTCACTCAGCTCGTCCGCCGTCACACCGAGGATCTTCACCAGGGGCTCCTCCACGCCGGGATCGCGTTGGCGGTCATGACCGTCGTCTCGATCGCCCTCGGCTGGCTGGTCGCGGGCCGCGTTCTGCGCCCGCTGCGGGCGATGACGGCGACCACCCGGCAGATCTCCGCGCGCAACCTGAACAAGCGCCTCGCGCTCTCGGGGCCCCGCGACGAGCTGAAGGATCTCGCCGACACCATCGACGGCCTCCTCGCGCGCCTCCAGGCACACGTCGCCGAACAGCAGAGATTCGCAGCCAACGCCTCCCACGAGCTGCGCACCCCGCTGGCGATCACCCAGACACTCCTCGACGTTGCCAGCAACGATCCGGGGCGCGACATCGGCGCGCTCGTCGACCGCCTCCAAGCCGTCAACACCCGAGCGATCGACCTCACCGAAGCACTGCTCCTGCTCAGCCGCGCCGGCCAGCGGTCTTTCACCCGAGAACACGTCGACCTGTCCCCCATCGCCGAAGAAGCCACTGAAACGCTCCTCCCGTTCGCAGAAAAATTTGGCGTCACCATCGAAACCTCCGGGGACACGACCCCCACTATCGGCTCGCCCGCACTGCTGCTGCAGATGGCTACGAACCTCGTCCACAACGCGATCGTCCACAATCTGCCTGAACAGGGCACCGTGTGGGTCACAACCAGCGTTCACCCTAAGAGCGTGGTGCTCACTGTCGAGAACACCGGCCAGAAGCTAACCAAACAGCCACTTTCCACCCTTGTCGAGCCGTTTCAGCGCGGCATCGAACGCATACGCACCGACCACGCAGGTGTCGGCCTCGGCCTGGCAATCGTCAAAAGCATCACCCAAGCCCACGACGGAACCCTCACCCTTACCCTCCGGGCTGCTGGCGGGCTCTCCGTCACGGTGCAACTACCCGCCGCGCCACCGCACACTGGCAGCTGACGATCAGGGAAATGTGCCGCACGGCCCCGAGAGGACCTGTGGGGGACAGTCTCCTCTCCGGACGGCAATCCTGCGCGTACCGTTCAAGACCTGCCGGACGAATGCGGGTCTCATGCGCGTCGCTGCCGTGCACATGCTCGTCGCCAAGGTCGCGCCTCAGTGCTTGCACGCTCGATGCTAACGGTGCAGCCAGCGGCTTTGTGCTCTGGCTGCAGCTGGCGCTGCGCGAAACCTCGGCGCGCTTGTGCACGCTCGCGCAAGTCCTCGGCGACGGCGCCGAGGCGGCAACCGCGATTGCGATGGAGGCTGACTGGGCCGGGGGCTCTGAGCTTCCTGCGGAGGACACCACGCTTCCCGAAGTCAAGGCGATCCTCAAGGAGACCCTCGCGAAGCTGCAAACGCCGGAGGTCCTGCCCCCTGAAACCTGGCTCAGAATGCTGCCCCGCGCTCGGTCAGTCGACGCGCCCAGTGGTGGCGCCGAGCGATGGTTGAGGACCTTCCGTTCGCGGCTGTATCTGCTTGACGAGCCCGAGCAGCGACTCCATCCCGCGCTGCAGCGCCGCGCGGCGCGCTGGCTGGCAACGGTAATGGGGCAGTGGCGATCCCAATGCCTCCTGGCGACGCACGCCGTGGCGTTCATGGATATCGCGGGAGATATACGCGTCTACGAGCTGACCAGAGTCAGGGAGCAGGCGTACGTGGCTGCGCTGGACGTCGCGTCGCTCACGCCCCAAGCTCAGTTGGCTCGCGAGATGGGACTTGACCGCGGCGAGCCGCTTCCGCGTTGGCGCGCGTTCCTGTTCGTGCAGGACAACGACACGGTCGCAGTGCTCGACCAGCTCTTCGCTGAGCGGCTGGCGAGCGCGCATATCCGTGTCCTCGCGATCGATGACCACCGCGAGCGTTCTGGCCTGTTCGGTCTCGATCTGCTGCCGCAGTTCACGGCGGTGCCGATCGCCGTCCTGTTCACCTCGGTCGCCAACGACGACCTCGCGCAACTGCAAGCCTCGTCATCCGCACGGCGCGCCAGACTGGCCGACGAGTCCTTGGCTCTGTTTGTGGCCGCCAAGATCGCTGACCTCGCGCGTCGCCAGGAACGCGACATCGAGATCCTCACCTTGGACGTGCCGGAGATCATCGATGTGCTCGACGAGAACACCATCAGACAGATGAGGTGAGCACGTCGATGCAGTAGCGATCCTCCTCGACCATCCGCTGGACCCCGCCAACTTGGCCCTCGATGCGCCGCAGCGCGCGATCAGCTGATCCCTCGAGGCCAAGTAACCGCGCGGCTGAGTGGCCTTTGGGGCGTGATCCAGAGCCTAGCAGATACCCCCAGGGGGCATGCGCTAGGTTCGGACCATGTCCAGGGAAAAGGCCGTGAGCGCGGTTCTGGACGCGCTCTGGCACGGCTGTCGCGACGCCCTGCTGATGGCGTGGGAGGTGTGGTGGGCGCTGGCGTTCGGGTTTTTGATCTCGGCGATCGTGCAGGCATGGGTACCGCGGGAGCGCATCGAGCGCGCCCTCTCAGGCGACGGAATCAGACCGATCGCCACCGCGACCGGCCTCGGCGCCGCGTCCTCCTCCTGCTCCTACGCAGCGATTGCGATCGCCAAGAGCCTGTTTTCCAAGGGCGCGTCGGCGTCCTCGGCGCTGGCGTTTCAGTTCGCCTCGACAAACCTGGTGTGGGAACTGGGACTCGTCCTATGGGTGCTGATCGGCTGGCAGTTCGCGCTCGGTGAATATGTCGGTGGGATCGTGATGATCGCCGACATGGCGCTGCTCTTCCGCACGTTCGTTCCCGGCGCCTGGAGCAGCAGGCCCGCGAGCACGCTCAGCACGCCGACGCCGGCCACCAACATCACATGGCCGGCGACACGATGAGCTGGCGTGAGCGGCTGACCAGCGCCTCGGCGTGGTCAGACGTGGCGCACAACTTCCGCGGCGACTGGCAGATGCTCTACAGGAGATCGCGATCGGGTTCCTACTCGCCGGGTTCGTCGCCCAGCTCGGCAACGGGTTCTTCAACGCCCTGTTCCTCACCGGCTCCCCGCGCGTCATCCAAGCGATATGGAGGGCGTTCATCGGTCCGCTGATCGCCGTGCTGAGCTTCGTTTGCTCGGTCGGCAACGTACCCCTGGCCGCCGTGCTCTGGTCAGGCGGGATCAGCTTCGCCGGCGTAATGGCGTTCATCTTCGCCGACCTGATCATCGTCCCCATCCTCGTCGTCTATCGCAGTACTACGGCATCCGATACGCAGTCCGGATCACCGTGCTGATGTTCGTGACGATGGTCATCGCCGGCCTGGTCGTCGACCTGCTGTTCAGCGGCCTGGGACTGACCCCCACCGGCCCCCGCCCCACCCGCGCTGACATCTTCGGATCGGTCTCGGTCAACTGCAAGCTCGTGCTCAACGTGCTCGGGCTGGTGATCTTCTCCGCGCTGTTCGCATTGACCGCCCGCCGCGGCGGCGCCGACCCGGTGTGCGAAATGACGGTCGACCGCGACAAGGCCATCACCAGGCAGCTCGACAAGCACACCCACTACTTCTCACGCCCACCACTGACAACGGCGGGGCCCTTCGCTGCCGGCAAGCTCATCGCATTGACGGACAAGAACATGACCTGAGCCGCAGGTGGACGAACACCTGCGCCTCGATGAGAGCCGAACTTGCGCGAGAAGACGCTCATGTGGAGCCGGTGACGCGCGCGGGCCGGGCGGTTCGAGCCGTCGGCAATCCTCGTGACGCGAGGGTGAGGCTGAGCACGTTGGTCCAGTTGCCGTTGATCGTCGTGGCCATCGCCTCGTCCTGGGTCTTGCACTGCCCGGCAACCTGGACGGTGGCGGTGTCGCCGCACCGCTCGGCGAGCTGCTCGAGTAGGGCGAGCAGCGCGATCTCGAGGTGCTCGAACACGAACGCGTCGCGGGCGTTGGCGCCGTGGTTCTGACCGCCGATCGCTCCCAGACGCGCCCGGGTCGCGGCGCCGGCGGAGAGGCCGAGGACCCGGCCGCGGGCCGGTGTGCGGCCGAGTGCCCGCAGTCGGGCGTCGAGGATCGCGACGTGCTCGGCGGTCTGCTCGCGGTGCGCGGTGAACGCGCGGTGCATCTTGGCCAGCAGGTCGCTGACTTCCGTCATCTGATCGCCGTCGCGCTCGGCGGCGACCGCCGCGAGCATCGGATCGAACATTTCGCAGCGCTCCCTGCTTGAGCGCGTGGATCGACCGCAGCTGATCGATCAGCTGCTCTGAGAGCTCCGGGGGCGAGACAGGGTCCACCGCGGCGTCAGGCCGCAGCCGCGACGGCGCCAGACCGCTCGAGCGGATAGCCGAGCCGGCCCCATTTCGCAACGCCACCGTCGACGATGTGGATCACGTGCCTAGCCCCGAAGCGTTCGATCAGGCTCGCTGCGGTAGCGGCGCGCTGCCCGGATCCGCAGATCACCGCGATCGGCTGCTCGCGATCCAGGCCCTCGGGCAGCGCGGTGATGTCATGCCAGGTTCTGAGC
>JBPCPC010000134.1:0-6186 GCA_050999585.1 Solirubrobacteraceae bacterium
CCTTGCCATGCCTGACCCGGACCGTCCCAGCGTCGAGGTCGACGTCGCGCAGCTCCAGTGAAAGAGCTTCGGAGATTCTGAGTCCGCAGCGCCACAGCACCGCGATCAACGCCCGGTTGCGCACCCCCGTCGGCGCCCGCGAACTGCAGGCCTTCAACAGCGCGATCGCCTCGGCCTCTGACAGGACCTCCGGTGGGCGACGCCGCGACGTCGACGCGCTCGCCCTCGCCGACGAGGACCTCGGCTTGGCGGTCATCGCGCGACCGCGGTGGCGAACTGGTGCACATCAGCCTGGCGGGCCTGCTCCTCAGACCACCCCGCAGCGACCAGCTCGGCAACGAACGCGGCGATCAGCTCGCCGATCTCAGCAGCCAAAATGACGGCGGTCCTCGCTGAGCTGCTGGTAGTCACAGAAGGCGCGGTGAAGCGCCCAGTGGACCTCCTGCAAGTCGCCCAGCACCGACGCCTCGACCTCAGCCGCCGAGCCGCCGGCGCGCACCACGTCAACGACGCCCTCCCCGACCTGGCTTGAGCCCTGACCGACCGCGGCGGCGCCGTCATAGGCCAGGCCGAGCGCGTCGGGATGCAAGCCCGACCACAACCGCTCATTGGCCGCCCGCAACCGATTCTGGGCGCTGTTATGCTGCCCAGCGAACCCCCGGTCGGTCTCAAAAGCGTCAGCCAGCTCGCCGGCGAGCTCCCGGGCGGCCTCGGGCACCTGGTCGGTCATCTCGTCCGCTTCTGTTCGTTGAGTCACGTTATGCATCCATAGCGTGACTCTATGCGTCCGCTCGGACAGAACCGGCGAGAGGTCCAACCTCAGCGTCGCAAGCTGTCCAGGCTCCGTCCAGGCTGCCGCTTACGGTCCCGAGAGCAGCAGCGTTGAACACGCGCCCTAACGCCGGCGAGAGCAGGGGTTGCCTGTCGACGCCGAGGCGACTGCCGAGGTTTTGTGGTTGCGGGAGCGGTGGCCGGTTTGTGTTCGGCAGCGGCGCCGCACGGCGCAGGCTGGTTTTGAGATCGTGGCTGCTTCTTTGCATGGATGAAGGGATGCGACCGGGCCCCACACGCTCCTACAGCCAGATCCGCCGACCGATGACGAGATCGTCGCCATCACGTACACCGGCGCAAGCGCTCGACGTAGTCAGCCTTCGAAGGGTGTGACCACGCGAGTGCAGCTGTCGATCAGCTCGGGATCGCTGCTGGCGATGATCACGATCGCGCCGGCGCGTGCGGCGGCGAGGAGGTGGTCGACGACAGTTGCGTGAGAATCCGGGTCGAGGCCGGCGGTGGGCTCGTCGGCGACGATCAGCTCGGGATCTCCCGCTAGCGCTCTCGCGACCGCCACGCGCTGGCGCTGTCCGCCGGAGAGCTCCCAGATCAGTTGATGGGCTTGGTCGCCCAAGCCGAGGGCGACGAGCATGCGGTCGCTGCGCTCCGCGACCTCCGAGCGGTCAACGCGCCGGGCTTGCAACGGCAGGCTCACGGCTTCGTGCGCGGTCAGCATCCCCGGCAGATGGTGGTGCTGGAGGATCAGGCCCATCGCGGTGCCGCTGCGCAGCGCGACCGGCCGGTTGCCGAGGAGCAGGCGGCCACCGGACGGAGCGGTCAGACCGGCGAGGACATGGATCAGGCTGGACTTCCCCGAGCCGGATGGGCCGGTAATACCAAGCACTTCGCCGCAACCAACGCTGAGCGAAAGCTCGCTGACGAGCACGCTTTCGGCGTTGCGCACGGTAACGGCCTCGATGACGAACCGGGACGCTTCAGGCATCGCTGGCCTCCTCTGGGCTCTCGCGGCGGGGCCGCAGGGCAATTCCGCCGGCGTCGAACCGGACGGTCAGCAGAGTTCCGCTCGGGTACCGGGCGAGTATCTCCGGGGGCAGTTGGATCGTCCCGGAGCCGCCGACGACCGCGAAGCGCTCTGCGCCCCGCCCTTCGGCGCCGATCGCTCCGTTTGCAATGGCCAGCGAGCGGGGCAGCGCCTCGGAGACGGCCATGTCGTGGGTGACGACGATGACCGTGGCGCCGCTGAGCTCACGCGCGTCGCGCAGCGCGGCGATCACCATGTCGCGGCTGTGGGGATCGAGCTGGCCTGTGGGCTCGTCGGCGAGCAGCAGGCGCGGGGAGGTCGCCAGCGCACTGGCGATCGCCGCTCGGTTCTGCTGTCCGCCCGAGAGCCGGTACACGGGCCGCTTGGCGAGCTCGGCCAGGCCCATGCTCTCCACCAGCTCCTCGGTTGACCAGCGCAGCGGCCAGCCGCGCCGCCGGGCGCCGCGCGCGGCGAAGCTGACGTTCTGGGCGACCGTGGCGTAGGGCAGCAGGTTGCGCAGCGGGTCCTGGAGCAGCAGCGAGAGCTCGGTGGCACGCAGGTGGCTGAGGGCGGACGCGTCGAGCTGGGTGATGTCCTGACCGGCGATCAGCACCGAGCCCGCGGTCGGCTGGAGCAAGCCGCTGAGGAGCGACATCAGGGTCGTCTTGCCCGATCCGGAGGGGCCCACGATCGCGAGCATCTCGCCGGCCCTGACGACCAGGTCGACGTCGCGCAGGGCGGCGATCGGTCCCTGCTCGCTCGGAAAGACGTGCACCAGTCCGGCGCATACCACCTCCGCGCCAGATGCCGCCGGGGTCTCAGTCGACATCATCGGCGGCGGTGCGCAGGAGGGATGGAGACATGCTCGTGAGGATGCCGCGCGCCGCCAGCGCGGTGGCGGCAGCGACCACGAGCACCGCGCCCAGCGCCGCGGCCAGGAGGAGCGACACGGGCAGGGCGTAGGACAACGGCGCGTCAGTGCTCGTGGCGAGCTGGGGCAGTGATGGCAGGGCGATGGCGGCGCTGCCCACGCCGGCCGCCACCCCGAACAGTGCGGTCAGCGCGAGGATCGTGGCCTCGATCGCCAGCGAGCGCACGAGGATCGAGCGCCGCACCCCGGCGGCCTCCAGGGCGACCATCTCGGTGGCGCGTTGACGGCTGCCAGCGGCCAGCACGCCGTAGGTTCCGACCGCTGCGACCAGCAGTGCGACGAGCGTGGCCAACAGCATGAAGTCATAAGCCAGAGCCGGACCGGTGTGCCGGGCCTGGCTGATGAGCGTGGACGAGCGTTGGACGTCGTCGATCTGCAGCCCAGCCGCCTTTAGCCGGCTCACGGCGTTCGCGGGCGCGTGCGGCCCCAGCCACACCTGTTCGCTGGTGTAGGGCCGTGTCGGGTCCAGCTGGGTTCGCTCGAGCATGCCCAGATCGACGAACACACCGCCATCGCCGATCCGCGGCACAGAGCTCGCCGCGATGACTGGGCGGACGGTGATATTGCTGCCGTCGAGGCCCTGTTCGGCCAGAGTGCCCTCCCCTCCGCCGCTCACGGCAAGCGACTCGGCGCGGCTGCCGGCGACGGCGGGGAGAACCGAGGGATGGTCAGCGATAGAGGCCATCGCCGCAGCGCTTGCTTCGTAGGGACCGATATCGCCGGCCACCGCCGCCATGGGAATGTCGAATCCCACTCCCGAGCCGTCTGCGATGACGCGCACCCCAGCCGTGGTCGAGCGCCAAGCCTTGGGGGTGAGCTCAGCCCCGACGTTCCGCGGTGTGCCGTTGCCAGAGCGGTCGGTGAGCGCGCTCAGGTCGAGGTGGATCTGACCGGAGCTCGGCACCCGCTTGGCGCTGGACAGCACTCCGATGCCGACCAGGCGACACGGGCAGCCCGTCTGCGGGACGCCCCGGTAGGCGGATGAGCCGGAACGCAACCTGCCGAGATCGATGATGCGCGTCCCGTGCACCGGATCGAACAGCCAGGCCCTGAGGTCGACGTGCGCCAGATCTCGACTCGCCACCCCCGAGGCCGACACAGTGGCCGAGACTGCCAGCGCGCCGTTGGGCAGGTTCACCTCGAAGGCCCTGCCAGGGGTCAGGGCGCGGCTGACCGCGGCAACGCTCTCATGGGTCGTCCCGCCGGGCCAGGCCGCGACGGCCGCCAGGCGCGTAGCGTCGACCCCGATGAGCGCCGTGCTCGAGGTGGAGATCTCGACCGCCGCCATGGCGAAGCGTCCGCGCGGGTCGACGGCATTGACCGCCTGATCGAGCTTCCGATCATCTGCAGTGGCGGTCACGACCGTGCGCGCGCCGATCGAGAAGCTCGCGGCGGTGAGCCGGTTGGCTCGCGCCACCGACCATGCAGAGACAGCGAAGCACGCGAGCCCGACCGCGATCACCAGGGTCCGTCCCTCACGCAGCACCGCTGGGCGCCGGCCGATTCGACGGACAGCGAGGAAGCTGGCCACGGCGGGCGAGTCGAGGGTTGCGGTGCTGAGGCGGCGACAGAGCAACTCGATGATGCGGATCGCGATGACCGAGGTGCCGAGGGCAACCACCGCAGGGGCGGCGGCAGCAACCGGATTGCTGTGAGAGCTGAGCGCCCCACTAGTGGACGCGCCGACCAGCGCAACGACGGAGACGGCGAGAATCGACACGTCAATCACGACTCGTGACCGACCAGCGGCCGACTGTGAGGACGACGCCGCAAGCCCGGAGCTACGCAGCGACCGCATCGCGCTGAGACCCAGAACGGCGCAGATCGTCAGCAAGACGGCTCCGAAACCGACGAACGTCCACGTGTCGGGCCTCACGGTGGTTCCTGGCACGAACAGCATGGACGCGGCGAGGAGCACGACGACCCACGCGCCGGCGATACCCAACACGACCCCGATCACACAGAGAGCTGCCGGCTCGGTGATCGACACCGCGAACAGGGTGCGTGGGGGAAATCCCCGCAGGCGAGCGACCCGGAGCTCCGCGCGTCGAAGATCGGCGCTGCGCAGCAGCACCGAGGTCAGCACCCAGATCGCCAACAGGACGAGCTGAAGGGCGGCGACCACGACGATCGTGTTCATCAGGCTCTGCTGATGGAGGGTGCGGGAGAGCAGCGCCGGAAGGCCGGTTTCGATCGTAAAACCGGTGTCGGAGGCGTGCCGCTCCAGCGCGAGCATGTCCTGCTTGACCGCCGACGCGTTCGCGATACCCAGCACCCCGGGACGCAACCCGCTCTCGCTGTCGAGCGAGGGCCTGTAACCGGAGGGGACCGCGAAGGCGGCGGCGCTGGCAACGAACAGATCGTCAACCTCGTCGAGATAGCGGGGCTGGCCGGTGTTCTGCCCAAACGGGAAATAGGGGCTCGGATCGCCGAACCAGTAGGCGCTCAGCAAGTTCGGGATCCGGAACACGCCCGTGATCCGGATCTGAACGGGCTCGGTCCCCTCTAGGTCCGTGACGGTGATCATGGACCCGACGGAGACCCCGAGTCTTCGTGCGGTGCGGCTGCTGACGACCGCATCCCGAGGACCAGCCTCACACCCGCCGGCGCTGAAGTGCACGATCGAGCAGATGCGGGTCCGATAGGTCAGTCGGCTCGCATACGGATGGCCGTTCGTGCCAGTGAGGTTAAGGTCGGTGGTCATCGTGTCCACCGAGGGCCCGTACAAACGGGTCAGGCGCCCGCGTCGGAGCAATGAGCGACGCTCGGCGACGAGTCCATCGAGCGTCGTCGCGTGAACCGCCTCGGGGACAAGCTCAAAGCTGGTGTCAGAGAACGCAGCAGTCGCTACGCCCCCCCGGACCAGGGAATCGCCGCCGGCCCGAAGGAAGAGCGGGCCGACAACCGCCGACCCGACCGCGATCGCGGCGGTGATCACAATGAGCAACGAGCCGATCAGACGCCAGCGGATACCGCGCACCAACACGGACGTCGCCCAACCTCTCACCTCTCTCGCACGCATCGCTTACTCGTCTATACCGATACCGCAAGAATGTTCCTGCCTGAACAGGACGCAGGCTCACCGGCACGGTGGCGAACGAGAGTCGACCAAGGCGGGTCTGGGACCGGGCTTCCGCTTTGGTGGATGCCACCCGTCGAAGCAGGAGCGAGCTGCGGGGTCTCTATTGCGCTTGAGTCACGTAATCGGTCACGAACGTGACCATACGTGGGCGCGCCGTGAGGTGTGTCCGGCGTTTCGCAGGGCATCCGGCGGGCCTTCGCCGACCGGGATTCACCGTGGGGGTTAGATCAAACCCGGGCGGTGTCTCGGCGAAAGCGCCAGATCGCGCCGACGGTGAAGACTGCCAGCCAGACCAGGACGTTGACGATGACCGCGACGCTGGGGGTGTGGCCGGTCAGCGGCGCGTGAACCAGTTGGCTG
>JBPCPC010000169.1:0-4564 GCA_050999585.1 Solirubrobacteraceae bacterium
AGGCTCCAGCTCCGGCTGCGGAAGAGGCCCCGGCTCCGGCTGCGGAAGAGGCCCCGGCTCCGGCTGCGGAAGAGGCCCCGGCTCCGGCTGCGGAAGAGGCCCCGGCTCCGGCTGCGGAAGAGGCCCCGGCTCCGGCTGCGGAGGAGACTCCGGCCGCCGACGAGACCCCGGTCGCGGAGGAGCCGACCGAGGACGCCCCGGCGTCGGAAAACGGCGCGGTTGCCGACGTGCAGCCGCAGACGGACGCCCCCTCGGTCTGACCAACGGCGGTGCTGCCCTTCATCGGGCTGACGGGCGGCATCGGCGCCGGCAAGTCCACGGCGCTGGCCGCCCTGGAACGGCTCGGCGCGTCGACCCTGTCGACCGATCGAGTGGTGCATAGCCTGTATGAGTCGTCCGACGTCCGCGACGCGGTCGTCAACCACTACGGGCCCGCGGTGCTCACTGACGGCGCGATCGACCGCGGCGCTCTGGCCGCGCGGGCGTTCGCAACCGAAGCGGAACGCCGCTGGCTGGAGGAGCTCCTGTGGCCGCGCGTCGGCGCGCGGATGCTGGCCTGGCGTCAGGAGCAGGAACGCACCCAACCCGTCCCGCAGGCGGTCGTGGTCGAGGTTCCGCTGCTCTTCGAGTCCGGCCTGGACCGCGGGTATGACGCGACGATCGCGGTGATCGCCGACGAGGCGATCCGCCAGCAGCGAGCCTCCGGCCGCGGCCACCGGGCACTGGACGAGCGGGTCGCCCGGCAGCTCAGCCAGGAGGAAAAGTCGCAGCGCGCGACGTTCACCGTCGTCAACGACGGCAGCGAGGTGGAGCTGGAGTCGAAGCTGTCGTCAATCCTTGACACACTGCGACAGTGACTCCGCCGACCGCCACCGCACCCCGTCGCGAGGCCCAGCGCGGGCGGCCGGGCGGCTCCGCAGACCGCCGCCGCTCAACCATGCGCCGTCGCCGTCGCACGCTGGCCGGTCTGTTGACGGCGATCGCCGTCGTGGTCGTCGTCGTGCTGGCGATGCCGCTGGCCCGCCGCGCAGTCAACGATCTCGGCCTGCCGTTGCAGTACCAGAACGTAATCCGCCAGCAGGCGGGGGCAAAGAGGCTCGATCCCGCGCTGATCGCGGCCGTGATCTACGCCGAGACGAAGTTCGACCCGCGCACCTCGTCGGCGGGCGCGGTTGGGCTGATGCAGATCCTGCCGCAGACGGCGGAGTTCCTGGCCCACCGATCCGGAGCGACCACCTTCACCACCGCGGACCTCTCGACGGCGCGGGTCAACATCTCCTACGGCAGCTACTACCTGCGTTACCTGCTCGACGAGTACCACGGGTCGCGAATGCTGGCGGTGGCCGCCTACAACGGCGGCGAGGCCAACGTCGACCACTGGGTGGCCGACGCCCGCGCGCACGGTCACCAGCTGAGCATCGCGCAGATCCCGTTTCCCGAGACGCGCGCCTACGTCCAGCGAGTGCTCAGCGCCCGTTCCGAGTACCGCCACAAGTACGCCAGCCAGCTCGGATACAACTAGCGGCCGCGCCGTGCCGTCTCGCCCGGAGTGCCCACTAAGCTCAGAGGGTGCCCAAGTTCGAGCTTGACAGCGCCTTCGTTCCGACCGCCGACCAGCCCGCCGCGGTCGAGTCGCTGGCCCAGGGAATCGAGGCCGGCGAGCGGTTCCAGACGCTGCTGGGGGCCACCGGCACCGGCAAGACGATGACGATGGCTGCGACGATCCAGGCCGTCCAACGGCCGTCGCTGATCATCGCTCACAACAAGACGCTGGCCGCCCAGCTGTGCAACGAGTTCCGGACCTATTTCCCGACCAACTCGGTCGAGTACTTCGTCTCCTACTACGACTACTACCAGCCCGAGGCCTACGTCCCGAGCAAGGACCTCTACATCGAGAAGGACTCGGCGATCAACCAGGAGATCGATCGCCTGCGCCACGCCGCAACCGCCGGGCTGTTCGCGCGACGTGACGTCGTGATCGTTGCCAGCGTCTCGTGCATCTTCGGGCTGGGCTCACCGGAGGTCTACGACGAGAACCTGCAGACGCTGAACAAGGGCGAGATGATCGATCGCGACCGACTGCTGCGCAAGCTGGTCTCGATCCAGTACAGCCGCAACGACACGGCGCTGTCGCGCGGCACGTTCCGAGTGCGCGGCGAGACGCTCGAGATCTTCCCCGCGTACGCCGAGACCGCCTATCGGATCGTGCTGTTCGGAGACGAGGTGGAGCACCTGCAGCACTTCGATCCCGTCACCGGCGAGCTGATCGAGGACGATCTCGAGCACGTGGCGATCTGGCCGGCCTCGCACTACAACGTCCGCGAGGGGATGATCGAGGAGTCCGTGGCCGCGATCGGATCAGAGCTCAACGCCCGCTGCGCCGAACTCGAGCAGCAGGGCAAGCTGCTGGAGTCCCACCGCCTCCGCCAGCGCACCCAGTACGACATGGAGATGCTGCGCGAGCTCGGCTTCTGCTCGGGGATCGAGAACTACTCCCGAATCCTGGACGGACGCAACGCGGGCGACCGGCCCTACTGCCTGCTCGACTACTTCCCCGAGGACTTCGTGTGCTTCATCGACGAGTCCCATCAGACGGTGCCCCAGATTGGCGGTATGCACGAGGGCGACCGTTCACGCAAGCAGACGCTCGTCGACTATGGCTTTCGCCTGCCCAGCGCGCTGGACAACCGACCGCAGACGTTCAACGAATTCCTCTCGATCACCCCGCAGCTGGTGTTCGTGTCGGCCACGCCGGGGGAGTACGAGCGGTCCCATTCACCGCGGATCGTCGAGCAGATCGTGCGCCCGACCGGGATCATCGACCCCGCCATCGAGGTGCGCGAGACCCGCAACCAGATCGACGATCTGATGAACGAGATCCGCGTTCGCGCCGATCGCGACGAGCGCACCCTGGTCACCACATTGACCAAGAAGATGTCCGAGGACCTGACCGACTACCTGCTCGAGATGGGGTTCAAGGTCCGCTACCTGCACTCCGAGATCGACACGCTGGAGCGGATCCAGATTATCCGGGAGCTGCGCCTCGGCGAGTACGACGTGCTCGTCGGTGTCAACCTGCTGCGCGAGGGGCTCGACCTGCCCGAGGTCTCGCTGGTCGGGATCCTCGACGCCGACAAGGAGGGTTTCCTGCGCGGCGCGACCTCGCTGATCCAGACGATCGGGCGTGCCGCGCGCAACGTCGACGGCAAGGTGCTCATGTACGCCGATCGCGAGACGGCCGCAATGCGATCGGCGATCGAAGAGACCGATCGCCGGCGCATCATCCAGCGCGCCTATAACGTGGAGCACGGCATCACCCCCGAGACGATCGTTAAGGGCATCTCGGACATCGCGGAGTTCTTGATGTCGGACTCCAAGGTTCCGAAATCCCGCCGCCGGCGTCAGCGCGCCGCCCACGCGATGGCTCCCGCCGAGATGCAGACAGCGATCGTCGAACTGGAGGAGGAGATGCTCGTCGCGGCTGAGGACCTGCGGTTCGAATATGCCGCCAAGCTGCGCGACGAGATCCGCGACCTCAAACGCGACCTCGACCAGGCGGTCACCGCCGGCTGACGCGCCGGTTCCAGAACCGTCCGGCAAGAGGCTGCGGCCTGTACCCGGTTCCGATACGCTCCGCCTGCTCAAACCGCTTTCAACCGGAGGTACGCGCGTGGCGCTGGACAGGCAGAGCATCGAGAAGAAGGACTTCCCTGTCGGGCGCCGGGGATACGACCCGGAGGCCGTCGACGCTCATCTGTCGGGGCTGGCGGACGAGATCGCCGACCTCAAGCGCACGGCCCGCCGCCGCAGCGACACGCTGGCCTCGTCGGCTTCAGAGCAGGTGCGCTCGATCGTGGAGGCCGCCGAGTCAAGCGCTGCCGACATCCAGCGCGACGCCGAGAACGACGCCCGCGAGATCCGCGACGAGGCCAACAGCGAGGCCCAGGCCAAGCGCGAGCAGGCCACCGAGCAGGCGCGGGAGTACGTCGGCAAGGTGTCGGAGTCGACTGACGGGATGCTCAAGCGCCTGGACTCGATGGAGACCGAACTGGGCACCCTGATCGAGTCGCTGCGCACGGGCTCGAACCGTCTAAGCGCCGATCTGAAGCTGCTCGAGGGCGACCTGACCGAGGTGTCGAGCGTGGTCGCGCCCCGACCGCAGTTCGAGCCCGAGACCGCTGAGCCCGGAGCGGTGGGCGCCGATCCTGAGCCGCAGGCCGAGGCCGGGGCGCTCCCCGAGAGTGGGGAGCCGTCGCCGGCAGACGCCGAGCCGGCTCAGGCCGACGGTTCGCGCGACGACGGCGGCGACGCCGAGGGCGCGCGCCTGATCGCGCTCAACATGGCGCTCAACGGCACTTCTCGCGAGGAGACGGCCAAGTATCTGACCGAGAACTTCTCGCTCTCAGATGCCGACGGCCTGCTCGACGAGGTCTACGCCAGCGTTGACGGCTAGCGCGGGCGCCCTCCGCGGCCGCGGCGGCGACCCAGGTGTTCGAGCTGCTTGTCCCGGGGCGCGGTCAGGGGAGCTTCCGCGGCACCCAAAGCGGGCACGGGACCGAACAAC
>JBPCPC010000198.1:0-12946 GCA_050999585.1 Solirubrobacteraceae bacterium
GCTGATCTGTGAGTGGCCTGAGAACGCGCCGGAGCCGGTCAAGTACTGGCTCTCGGACCTCCCCGCCGACACTGAACTCACCGACCTTGTCCGCCTCGGCAAGCTGCGCTGGCGCATCGAGCACGACTACCGCGAACTCAAAGACGCCCTCGGCCTCGATCACTTCGAAGGCCGCACCTACCGCGGCTGGAACCACCATGTCACGCTCGTCGCGGTCGCGCACGCGTTCCTCACCCTGGAGAGACGGCGACCTCAACTCAAGGCGGCAGCCTGACCCTGTTCGGGGTCGTCCGGGAGCTCCAACGGCTCCTGGCCTGCTGGGACGGGACCTGCCCCGTCTGCCGCAGAGCGCTGCCGCCCGATCACGCATTCCACGAGACATGACCTAACGGAGCACTACTAGAAGGCCCCTGAAAAAGTCGGAATAGGGATTGTCAATGATGAAAACTCGCGTTTCACCGCGACCGTTTTCCTTCGGAGACGCGCTGGAGGGCCTCACAAGGGCTGAGAATCGGTAGGCGATTTTGGCGGCGCGCGCGATTACGACTATTTCAGGGCCCATCTAGGAGGTCGGTGTCAAACACCCCTTCTGAAAGCCCGTGAGAATGAGTCCCAAAATCGGGCCGCCGAGAGCCCGTCTCCGCCCCTCCGAGAGACCACCGCGACCGATTTGGTTCCCGGAAACGCGGACTTCGGGAAAGCTGACCGAGGCGCCACGAAAAACACCAAACTTCTCTAGGGAGCTAGCTCGGCTACACTCGCTCGCGCCCGGCCCGGCGGCTGCCTGCTGCGCTGTCGTGGCGCCCGCCTCGTGCCGCTTCGACGACGACATCCCTCGGTACAGCGTCTGGTGACGCCCGAGGAGGCCCCGACTGCGTCCTCGCGAGCCGCGGCTAGCCTCGACGATCTGGTGGGGCGCGCCCAGGCAGAACCGGCGTTTCACCGTCTCGGCGAGACGATGCGCGCCGTCGGCGCCGAGAGCTGGCTCACCGACCGTGAGCGATCGCTGCTGTTCGCGGTCGGCGCCTACGCGCCGGGTGAGGGCCGGATAGTCGAGATCGGAAGCTGGAAGGGAGCCTCGGCGTGCCTACTCGCCGGCGGCCTCGCGAGGCGCGGACAGGGCCGGCTGACCTGCGTCGATCCGCACGCCGGCGGCCCTCCGTGGCTGGGCCTGGCCCCGTTCCGCAGCACCTTGGAGTCCTTCCAGGCCACCACCACGGGTGCCGGCGTGGCCTCGTTGCTGGACATGCGGGTGGGCGACTCGCTCGCGGTCGCGGGCAGCTGGCCGGCGCAGCCGCTGGACGCCGTGTTCATCGACGGCGACCACTCGCTGATCGGCGCGCTGCGCGACTTCGAGTGCTGGGCCCCGAAGCTGAACGCCGGCGGGGTGGTGCTGCTCGACGATGTCGACCAGCTGGTGCTGCCCGGGCTGCTCGCGCTGGTCGAGGATCTTAAGCGGACCGAGGGCGTGAGCTGGCTCGGGACGGTCGACGGGATGACGGCGTTTCGACGCGACGGCGGCGATTCCTGGCGCATGCTGGACGCGCTCGGGGAGCGGATGGCCGACCGCGGAGTTCACCGCTCACGTGACATGTCGAAATTGCTGGGCATGCAGGCGCCGGCGAGCTTTCTGCGCTCCCGCAACTGGGAGGATCCAGGTCTTGATACCGCCTATGAGTTGTGCTTCCTGGCCCGCTGCGGACCGGGCCCCTACGCCCATTCGGCAGCCGTGGGGCCGGACGAAAGAGCAATGCTGCGCGCCGTCAGCATCGATCGGGGAGACGGAGAGGTCGTCCAGCTTCCCGGCGCCGGGCCCTGCCGGGTGGTCGTGTGCCTACCCGACGAGGTCCAGCGGTTCGGCTCGGCGCTCCAGGCCGGCGGCGTTCTGCTGGTCCCCAACGACGATGGCGAGGAGCGGTCGCTGCCGATCCATCAGTCGTTGGTCGGCGCTGACTTCGAAGGCTGCGATTGGCTGGGACGGCTGCACTGGGGCGTGCGCCAGCCGCATCTCCTGTCGCCGGACGCGGTTCTGGAACGGGCGATCACGGTGCTGGCCGAGCCGGCGGAGGTCTCGCCGGACGGCGAGCCGCCGATTGTCGCGAGCTGAGGCTTGAAGACGGTCTCCTACCTCACGCCGCTCTACTTTGATCCGGTCTCCTACCTCGGGGGCGGGGAGCGATATCCGCTCAACCTCGCCAAGGCCGTCGCCGCCAGCGGCGAGTACGAGGTCGAGGTCGTCTCCTACGGGGACGGGCGGCGAGTGCAGACGCGCCGGCTGGGGGAGGGCGTGACGCTGACGATCCTTCCCACCGACGCGCGCACGCGCGGGGGTGACCGTCTCTCCTGGGAGATCATCGCGGCGGTTCGCGGCGTGGATGTCGTGCACATCCACCAGATCTTCTCGCGCTCCTCCGAGGTCGCGATGCTGGCCGCCAAGGTGATGCGCAAGCCGGTCTGCGTCACCGACCACGGCGGCGCCTCCTCACTGCTCGGAAGTTCGGCGGGCATCCTGGAGCTCGCCGACCGAATCGTCAGCTACTCCAGCTTCGGCGGCTCGCTGCTACAGACCAGCAAGGACGTCGACGTTGTCGCCGGTGGTGTCGACGACCGCTTCTTCACCCCCCCGCCGCAGGACCTGCCCCGGGACCGGTTGCTCTACGTGGGGCGCCTGCTCCCCCACAAGGGCATCGATCGGTTGCTCGCTGCGCTCCCCGCCGACGTAAAGCTGTGCATCTGCGGCGGCGTCTACCACGCCGAGTACTACGCGCTGTTGCAGGCCCTGGCGGCCGACAAGCAGGTCGAATTCGTGCTCGACGCCGACGATGTCGCCGTGCGCGAGCTGTACCGGCGGGCGTTCGCGATCGTGCTCCCGTCGGTCTATGTCGACTGTTACGGCAATACGCAAGCCTGGCCGGAGCTGATGGGCTTCTCGCTGCTGGAGGGGATGGCGTGCGGCGCCCCCGCCATCTGCTCGCGCGTCGGCGGTATGCCCGAGTACGTCGACCACGGCCAGACCGGGTACGTGTTTGACGAGCTGGCGGAGCTGCGAGACCAGATCGGGCGTCTGGCTGCCGATCCCGGGCTCGTGCGGACGCTCGGTGTCCGGGCTCAGGAGCGCGTGCGGGGCGCGTTCGGCCTCGCCAGTGCTGGGAGCGCAATGCGCATGATTTACGACGATCTGCTCGGACAGGCACGCTCGTGAGGATTCTGGTGATCAGCAATCTCTACCCGCCGGAGTTCCTGGGCGGCTACGAGCTCGGCTGCCAGCAGATGGTGGCTCAGCTGCGCACCGAGGGTCACGAAGTCTGCGTGGTCACCTCGGCTTCGCCCCTGGCCGCGAGCCTTGACGACCACCGCGTGCAACGAACGCTCGAGCTGGCGCCGATCTACAGCCTCGAGCGGCTGCTTTCGGTGTCGCCCAGCGTGCTGCGTTTCTTTCACCAGCGATCGCGGATCGTCAATCCCGCGAACGCGCGCGCGATCGCGCGCGCGATCGATGACTTTCAGCCCGACGTCGCGTATCTCTGGAACCTGCTGGGCATCGGTGGCCTCGGGATCCTCGCGCTGCTCGCGCACCATCAGATCGGATGGGTGTGGCACGTCATGGACGCGATCCCGTCGGAGCTGTGTACCGACGGCGGTGCCGGGCCGATGCTCGCGCGCGAGCTCTCGACAGCGTTTCCCGGTCGCTACGTGATGTGCTCGTCGCACGTATTGGGGGAGATCCGAGCGGCTGGGGTGGCGCTCGGGGAACACGTTTATGTGCTGCCGAATTGGGTCACCGGTGACCCGCCCCCCCCGCGCCGTGAGTTCTTCGGCGCCGGCGAGCTGCGGGTGCTCGCCGCGTCCGGGGTGCTGTGCGAGCCCAAGGGGACGCATATCGTGATCGAGGCCGCAGCTCGGCTCCGTGATCAGGGCTTCGCCAACTTCTCGATCGACGTCTACGGCACCGAGCAGGACGCTCGCTTTCGGACGATGGTGCACGAGCACCGGGTGGCGGAGTTCGTCCGGTTCCAGGGTGCCCGCAGCCATTCCGAGCTGCTCGCGCTGTACTCGGCCTACGACCTGTTCCTGTTCCCGAGCTGGTCCCGCGAGCCGTTCGGGTTCGCGCCGTTGGAAGCGGCCGCGGCCGGGTGCGTCCCGGTCGTCTCGGCCGAATGCGGCATCGCCGAATGGCTCGTCGGTGGCGTGGACTGCCTCAAGGCCGGACGCGATGCGGACCAGTTCGCTCGGTGCATCGCCGCCGTGCTGTGTCACGAGGTGCAGCTCGGAGCGCTCGGCGCCCGCGCGCAGTCGGTCGCCTGGCGAGAGTTTCATATCTCTCAAACGGCGCGACGGGTGTCGGCGCTGTTGGGCGAGGCGGCGGCCGAGCGCGGGCCGGGGCGGCCTGACTCCCGCGAGTTCGTCGCCCTGGCCGGCTTCGCCGAGGTGCTGATCCAGGCGTTGGCGGAGGAAACTTGAAGGGTCTGAAAATCCAGGGAAAGGGCAAAGTGTGAGGAAGCTGTTGACGAGCCTGTGGAAGCTCACCGGCGGTCCGATCCATGAGCGGCTGTTTCGCCGGTACTTCCAGGCGACCCTGAGTCGCCAGGACATGACGCTGGCGCAGCTCGGTCTCGTGCAGGCTCAGGTTCAGGAACTGCGCCGGGCCTGTGAGAGTGAGGTGGCCAGGGTCGAGGCGCTGCGACTTCAGGTCCGCGAGCTGGACGTGCAGGTGCGCAACGCGCTGGCGGCGCGCTGGGACGACGCGGCGCTGTCACGCCGGATGACCGCCCTGGAGGATCGCCTGCGAGCCGAGGGCAAGTCGCCCGCCTGACCGTGATCTCCTACGCGCAGAACGGTGAGGATGTCGTCCTGGCCCGGGCCTTCAGCAGCGGGTACACGGGCTTTTACATCGATGTCGGCGCCTCGGACCCCGTCGTTGACTCGGTGACCAAGCACTTCTACGACGAAGGCTGGAGCGGCCTCAACATCGAGCCCGCCGCGCTGATCGCCGGTGAGCTACGCGAGGCGCGGCCCCGTGACGTGACGCTCGAGCTGGCGATCGGGCGCGAGTCAGCAACCCGTCGGTTCTACGAGCTGCCGCGCGAGATGACCGGATGCTCCACGTTCTCGGAGGCGCTGGCCGACAGCTACCGCCGCGAAGGCCAGGAGATCAATGCTCACGACGTCACGGTGCAGACGTTGGCTCAGGTGTGCGCGGAGCACGCTGCACCGCTGATTGACTTCCTCAAAGTGGACGTCGAGGGTGCGGAGGCCGAGGTGCTCGCCGGCGCTGACTTCGCCCGTTTTCGGCCCCGGATCGTGGTCGTGGAGGCGACCCGTCCGGGCACGGCGGTCGTCTCCCACGAAGAGTGGGAGCCGCAACTGCTCAGCGCCGGGTATGCCTGCACGCTGTTCGACGGTCTGAACCGGTTCTACGTCCGTGACGAGGATCGCGCGCTCGCGCCGGCGCTGAGCGTGCCCGCGGGAGTGCTGGATAACCATGTGCCGTATCGCTACTGGCGCTGGCGGGCTGATCTGGAGGCCACGCACGCCGATCTGGTGGCGGCGCGGACCGGCCACGAGGCGGCGGAGAGGCGGGTGGTGGGGCTTGAGGCGGGTTTGAACCTGACCCGCGCGGAGCTGGCGCGATCCCAAGCCGCGCTGCGCGATGCCCGCACCGAGCTCGAGGAGACGCGGCTCGCGCTGCAGCGTACCCTGGCGGACCAACGGCGCGGCGGCGGCTGAGCTGTCTCGCTTTCGATGGCGTGTGGAGCCGCTCTTCTATCGAACGCGCGCGCAGGAACTGGTCGAGACGCTCATCGACAGCAGCCGCAGACCATGCGCGGGGGGCGCCGGAGCGTAGGGGGAGGGCGGCGGCTGGGGCACGGGCGCGAAGCCCACCTGGACGGCCGCCGCCCGCACCGGCGGCGTGCCGGCTGCGCGCAGGCACACCCGGAGCAGACCGTCCGAGTTGCGCGACGAGGCCACTGCGCTCCCCGGCAGCACCTGAGCGGGGACTGTGTGGCTGAGCACGAGTGAGATCCACGCGGGCTGTCGTCCGTGTCCGCCGACGACGAGGAAGGTCAGCGGTCCGCTGACCCACGCCGCCCCGGTGCGGTCGGTACGGGCATCGGCCACCGAGACCCCGCCGATCAGCGTCACGTCGAGTTCTGCGGTGCGTCGCTGCAGGACGATCGGACCGAAGCGGGCGATCACCGTGCGGCCCGTCACCACCGAGCCCAGCCTCGTCAGCACGTACTGGTAATTCGACCGGAACGAGGGACCTAGCGGCTGCGTTCCGCCGAGATACTGCAGCCCGGCCCCGTCGTCGGTGATTGTCGGAAGCGAGACGGCGCCGTGTGTGACCCGATCAACGAGGTCGTAGGCCTCCGGCAGCTCCATCTGGGCATGACCGGTGCTTTCGCTGAAGCCCTCCAACTCCACCGGTCCCGACCGCGCCGGAATCCGCGCGCCGGCCTGGCGCAGCTGCGGGTCAAGCACGTAGGCGCCCTGTTCGAGGCGCTGGCGCTCGACGATCCCCTGGTGTCCGATTAGGATCAGCGCCAGGAGCCCAACCAGTGCCGCCGAGATTCGCCCCCCCCGCCACCGCAAGGCGCCGAGGGCGCCGAGGCCGATTCCAAGCACTGAAGGCACCAGGAGCGCCGCCGGGAGCAGGTTGCGCTGCACGCAGTAGCTGCAGCTCTGACCGGCCCAGGTGTATTCGGCGAGCGCGATCGCGCCGGCCGCGACGGCCAGCATCACCAGCACCGCCCGGTGGCGGAACGCTCCCATTGCGATTACAGCGATCAGCAGCAGCGGCACCAGCGCGCTCCCGACCAGCTCGCCCGTCGTCGCCGTGGAGAGCGGGATCAGGCCATAGAACTCGCGCGTCTGCACGATCCAGCCCGGCAGCACATTCGCCGGAAGGTTGTAGGCCGGGAGGCCTGCGAACGAGAACGATCCATTGAGCACGCTGAGCCAGTAGCTGACGTTGCGCAGGAAGGCGACCGGGGTCAGCGCGACGGTGAGTGCCAGCACGCCTCCGAGCTGGACGGCGGCGACCGCGACCATCCGGCCGCCGACGCGGCCGCGTCGGCGTCGGGCGACGGCGGCCACAGCGATCGTGACCGCGCCGGCGATCGCGGCGGCGGGGACGAAGAGCGGGTAGATCGTCTGCAGGCCCGCCGCCAACAGCGCGAACAGCCCGAGCGTCCGCCATCGCCGGGCACGGATCGCCTCCACTCCCACAGCGACGAGGGGCGCCAGCAGTGCCGCACCGGCGAGCGCGGCCTGGCTGCCGTCCATCAGCAGCTCCGCGAACAGCGGCCCCGCGAACAGGCAGCCGGCGAACGGGGCGGCCCAGGTCGACTCGCCGGCCACGCTGCGCACGACACCGAAGGCGCCCAGTGCGCCGGTGAGGATGATCGCGATCAGAAATGCGGTCTGCGTATCGGTGGGGCCGAGGCCGAGCAGGCTGTCGACGTTGGCCTCCAGCGGCGAGACGTCGAGCTGCTGATGGGCTTGGACGTACTCCGACGAGGCCAACACGGCCAGGTCGGCGGCCGGCGCATGGATCCGATCCATCTGATGAATCGAGTAGCGCTGCTCGCTCGCAATCTCTGAGACATATCCGGACGTGTCGGCGATCTGGTAGCCGCCGATCGGTCCCACTGAGTGCCGGGCCGCCAGCGGATAGTCGAAGCTCGCGATCACCACCAGGACCACGAGCGCCAGCTGAAGCACCGTCCGGGCGCTGGGGAGGGGCCTCAGGCCCAGCCCCGCGAGTCCCACACCCCCCGAGGCGAGGGCGACGACGACGACCAGCCAATCCGTCTCCCGGGCCGCGAACGCATACTCCGTGGTCACGGTGAGGCAGACGCCGACGGCCAGTCCAAACGCCGGGGCCAGCGCCACCCGGACGCCGCGGCCGAAGCGTGCGGGGAGCCACGTTGCCGGCGCCAGCCCCAGGAGAGTCAGCAGGACGAGGAACAGCAGCTCACGCAGTATGAGTTCGAGCCAGACGTGCATCGCAATCGATGTAGGCCTCGGTCTGTGAGACGGCCAGAGGTCAACGACGGCCGCAAGTGTAGGCGGGGTCCAGGCGCGGCGCCGGTAGACTCGCGCCGTGGGTTCGGTGGACCACAGCGAGCGGTACTTTGCGGCGGTTGGACAGCTCGCCGGCGATGTGGATCTCGATCGGATCGACGCGATGGCCGCCGGACTCGCCGCTGTGCGGGCGCGCGGCGGGCGGTTGTTCGTGCTCGGAGTCGGCGGCGGCGCCGGTCACGCCTCGCACGCGGTTAACGACTTCCGCAAGCTCTGCGCAATCGAGGCCTACGCTCCCAGCGACAACGTTTCGGAGCTGACCGCACGGGTCAATGACGACGGCTGGGAGACCGTGTACGCGGCGTGGCTCGAGGTCTCCCGGCTGTCGGCGAGCGACGCGCTGATGTTGTTCTCGGTCGGCGGGGGATCGATCGATCCTCCGGTCTCGACGAATCTCGTCCGCGCGCTCGAGCTGGCGGACAGCGTCGGGGCGGAGATCTACGGCGTCGTCGGCGCGCCCGGGGGAGCGGTTGCGCAACTCGCCACACTGGCGATCGTCATCGACGCGCCACCGCTGCTCCGCACGCCGCTCGTCGAGTCCTTTCAGGCGGTTGTCTGGCACGCGCTGGTCTCCCACCCCGACCTGGCCCTCGCGCTCGGTCACTGGGAGTCGCTGGCGGCCCGATGAATCAGCCCGACGTCAAGATATTCGCCGATGGCGCGGACCTGGATGGAATTCTTGCTCTGTCGACAGACACGCGCATTGCGGGGTTCACCACCAACCCCACGCTGATGTGGAAGGCCGGACTGACCGACTACCGGGAGTTCGCGCAGCGGCTCCTGGAGCGGATCACGACTCATCCGATCTCCTTTGAGGTGTTCGCCGACAGCCTGCCCGAGATTCGCCGTCAGGCCCGGTTGATCGCGTCCTGGGGCGAGAACGTGTACGTCAAGATTCCGGTCACGACAACCGCCGGCGAGGCGGTGGCTCCGCTCGTGCGCGAGCTCTCGGAGGATGGGATCAAGGTCAACGTCACCGCCATGTTCACCACGGCGCAGGTGGAGCTGCTGACCGCCGCGGTCAAGGACGGCGCGCCCTCCTTCCTGTCGGTGTTTGCGGGCCGGATCGCCGACGCCGGGATCGACCCGGTCCCGATCATGGAGCGGTCGGTCCAGATCATGGTGGCGGCTCCCCGCTCGGAGCTGATCTGGGCATCGCCGCGGGAGATCTTCAACGTCGTGCAGGCCGAGCAGGTGGGCTGCCACATCATCACGGTTACCCGGGACCTGCTCGGGAAGCTCGATTCGCTGGGTAAGGACCTCGACCAGTTTTCGCTGGAGACGGTGCAGATGTTCCATCGTGATGCGGTCGCGGCGGGGTTCGAGCTCTAGCCGGATGCGCCGTGCCTGTGTCACCGGCGGCGCCGGATTCATCGGCAGCGCCCTAGCCGATGCTCTGTGCGCGCGGGGAGTCGAGGTGGTGATCGTCGACGACTTTCGCACCGGCCGGTGCGAGTTCGTCGAGGGCCTCCTCGCCGCCCCGGGAGCGCGGCTGATCGAGGGTGACGTGCTCGACGGGGCGCTGCTGGAGCACGCCTTCGCAGGGTGCGATTGGGTCTTTCACCTCCAGGCCAATGCTGACGTGCGCCATGGGCTCGAGCATCCCCGGCGTGATCTGGAGCAGAACACGATCGCCACCGCGACCGTGCTAGAGGCGATGCGCGGCGCCGGGGTGCAGCGGATCGCGTTCTCCTCGACGGGCTCGGTCTACGGCGAGCCCGACGTGTTCCCGACCCCCGAGGACGCACCGTTCCCGATCCAGACCTCGCTCTACGCCGCCTCCAAGCTCGCCGGCGAGGGGATGCTGTCCGCCTATGCGCACGGCTATGGGTTTACCTCGGTCGTGTTCCGCTTCGTCTCGGTGCTGGGCGAGCGCTACACCCACGGCAGCGTGTTCGACTTCTTCCGCGCGTTGCAGGCCGACCCCGGTCAGCTGCGGGTACTGGGCAACGGGCGACAGGAGAAGTCCTACATGTACATCCGGGACTGCGTCGCCGCGATCCTCACGGCGACCGACGCCCACGCGCAGGACCCGGGCGCCGCGGCGGTCTACAACCTTGGCAGCGACGAGACGATCACCGTCGATCAGTCGATCGCGACGATCGTCTCCCATCTCGGGCTCGATCCCCGGATCGAGCACACCGGTGGAGAGCGCGGCTGGGCGGGCGACTCCCCGCTGATCAGCCTCGACTGCTCGCGGATCCGTTCGCTGGGCTGGCAGCCGACGCTGCCGATTCGCGACGCCGTGCGCCGGACGCTCGACTGGCTGCAGGAAAACCCGTATGCCTGGCAGCAGCCGGCGCTGACCACGTGAGCCCGCTGGACGGTCGGGTGCTGGTGACGGGCGGGTCGATGGGCATCGGACTCGCCGTCGCCCAGGCGCTGGCCCAGCGCGGAGCGCGGTGCACCCTGGTCGCGCGAGGAGCGCCGGCGCTGGAGCGCGCCTGCGCGCAGCTGCCCGGTACCGGGCACCGCCGGTACGCCCTCAACGTCTCTGACGAGACCGCGTGGGCGGCAGTTGAGGTGCAGGAACTGCGCGGCCTGGTGTGCGCCGCGGCGCTGCTGGAGCCGGTCGGCCGGCTCGGCGAGTACTCGCTGAGCCAGTTTCGCCGCACGCTCGAGGTCAACGTCTGCGGCACCCTGTTCGCGGTCCATCACTGCCTGGCCGCGCTGCGGGCCGGCGAGGGCTCGGTGGTCACGTTCTCCGGCGGTGGAGGGACCGCGCCGTTTCCGCGGTACGACGCGTATGCCGCCTCCAAGGCAGCCGTCGTCCGGCTCTCAGAGAACCTCGCCGCCGAGCTGGGGCCGGTCAGGGTCAACTGCATCGCGCCGGGGTTCGTGGCCACCCGGATGCACGAGACGACGCTTCAGGCGGGGCCCGACCGGGCCGGCGCCGAGTACTTCGATCGCACCCGCGCAGAGCTGGCCGGCGGTGCCGTGCCGGCGGACGAGGCGGCCGAGTTGGCCTGTGCGCTGCTGGACGGGGTTCCGTTCACCGGCAAGTTAGTCTCGGCGCAATGGGATCCATGGCGCGAGCAGGCGTATCGCCGGCGTCTGGCCGACGAGCCCTCGCTGGCGACGGTGCGGCGGATCGACGGGGTTCAGTTCGCGGCGGTGAATTCGTGAACGCGACCTTGGCGGCTCCCCCCGGGGTTGCTCAGGTGCCCGAGTTTCGCCGCGGCTGGCTGGTCGGAGACACGCCGCCCGAGCCCTATCTGTCTTACGCGACCGGGGACGTCTCGGTGAACTGGTCAGACGAGCTCGAGCAGCTGCACGAGGAGAGCAGTCGCAACCATTTCATGGATGTGTGGACGCGCCGGGCGATCGTGGAGCGGCTCGGCGAGCCGGCGGCGGACGCGACGCTGCTTGACCTCGGGTGCTCGACCGGTTACCTGTTGGAGGATCTGCGGCGCCGGCATCCGTCGGGCACCCTGTGGGGGCTGGACCTGATCGGCGCCGGCCTGCGCAAGGCCCATGAGCGGGTGCCCGAGGCACGCCTGCTCCGTGCTGATGCGTGCGAGCTCCCGTTCGCCGCTGGCTCCGTCGATGCGATCTGCTCGGCCAACCTGCTCGAGCACGTGCCCGACGACCGACGCGCGCTGCAGGAGATCGCGCGGGTCCTGCGGCCGGGCGGACGGGCGGTGATCGTCGTCCCGGCCGGCCCGGCGACATATGACTACTACGACCGCTTCCTCGGGCACGAGCGCCGGTACGGTCGTCACGAGCTGTCGGGCAAGGCGCGCGAGGCGGGCCTGCAGACGATCGAGGACTGCTATCTGGGATCGATAATTTACCCCCCGTTCTGGCTGGTCAAGCAGCGCAACCGTCGTCGCTTCGGCGCGCTGTACGGCGACGCGCTGGAGCAGCGCGTGGCCGCGGATATCGCCGCCACGCGTGACTCGGCCGCCGGACGCCGTGCCTGCGGGCTCGAGCGACGGCTGCTTGACCGCCGGGTCCGGCTGCCGTTCGGGATCCGCAACCTGGTCGTGCTCGGCTCGTGCTGAGCGTCGTCATCCCCGCCTACAAGGAGGAGGCGAACGTCGATCGCGCGTACGAGCGCCTCGCGGCGACACTCGACGGGATGGGTGGCGATTGGGAGCTGATCTTCAGCGTCGACCCCTCGCCCGACGCCACCGAGGAGCGGATTCTCGCCCTGCGCGAACGGGACCCCCGGGTCAAGATGCTGCGCTTCTCACGTCGCTTCGGGCAGCCGATGGCGACGATCGCGGGGTTGGCGGAGGCCTCCGGGGACGCGGTGCTCGTGATCGACTGCGACATGCAGGACCCGCCGGAGCTGATCCCGGAGCTCGTCGCCCGCTGGCAGGACGGCTATGACGTCGTCTACGCCCAGCGCCGCACCCGGGAGGGCGAGACGCTCGTCAAACGGATCGTGGCGGCGCTCGGCTATCGCGTCATCGCTCGGATCGCCGAGGTCGAGATCCCTCCCAACACGGGTGATTTCCGCTTGATGAGCCGCCGCGTGGTGGACAACGTGGTGGCGCTGCGCGAGAGCCACGGGTTCCTGCGCGGACTCGTCGCGCTGGTCGGCTTCAGGCAGACGAGCGTCCCCTACGACCGGGAGCCTCGCGCCGCCGGCTCGAGCAAGTACAACCCGTTCTTCGGATCGGTGCTGATCGGCATCAACGGCATCGTCGGCTTCTCGCGTTACCCGCTGCAGATGATCTCGGTGGCCGGCGTCGGCTTCGCTGCCCTTGCCTTCCTGCTGGCGATCGCCTACGTGGTGCTAAAGCTCGCCGGGGTCGGGTTTCCGGTCGGGAACCCCACGATCGTGATCGTGGTGGGGTTCTTCCGCGGCATCCAGCTTCTTTCGCTGGGGGTGACCGGCGAGTCCGTGGGG
>JBPCPC010000217.1:0-4938 GCA_050999585.1 Solirubrobacteraceae bacterium
CCCTCCAGGACATAGCCGGGGTGCCCCCCCCCCCCCAACCTCTTCCCCCCGCGAGGTTGCGTACTGCAGACGTTCGAGCCACCCGTCGAGCGCGACGACGTCGGAGTTGAGCAGCACGACGTCATGGGCGGGGTCGGCGGCCTGCAGACCCCGGTTGACGTTGGCGGCGAACCCCCGATTGACTTGGGCCTCGACCACGTCGATGCCCGGGATGGCGCGCAGCGTGGCGACGTGGTCGGGTCCCGAGGCGTCGTCGGCGACGATGATCTTCGCCATCTCCGGGGCAACCGTCCGCCGCAGGCTGGCGACGAGCGCGATCACGCTGGCGCCGTCGCGGTAGCTCGGAATGACGATCGTCACCGGCCGGCCGTGCTGGGCGTACCAGCGTCGGGCGGCCGCGTTGTCGCGGTTGCGGGGCGTGAGCGACAGGTAGCGCTTCAGCGGTGTGAAGCGCAGCGGAAAGGTGACGAAGCGATAGATCAGCGACCCCACGCCGTGATACTCGTAGGTCAGCTTGATCCGCTCCCGCAGGCCGAACCGCACATCGACGCGGATCGGCGCCGGCAGCGTGTGGTCGGTGACCCCGGGATCGGCGGCGCGCGAGGACGGATCGGGTCGATCGGGCTCGATCACCGTCTAGATGGTACGTACCGTCTGCCCCGATGTCGGCGCGGCCCCCGGTTTATGCTGACGCGATCGTGAGCCTGCGGTGGATGCGCCCCCCCGATGCGCTGGCCGTCGCGCGCGGGCACGCCGTCGTGTGCGTGATCGGCGCTGAGGAGTCCTCCAGCGGCGAAGGGTCCGCAGCGCAGGAGCTGCTGGCGCGAACCGCGCCCGACGTCGCGCTGGTGCGGGCCGGGCTGTCGGAGTTCTCTGACCTGGCGGCGCACACCGGTGACGCGGATCTGATCCTGCTGCACCCCGGCGCCCGGGTCCCCGTCGGCTGGCTGGACCGGTTGAGAGAGCCGGCGCTGCGTGATGGCACCGTCGGCACCGTCAGCCCGCTCGGCGATGCGCTGCTGGAGGGGGTTGCCGGCAGCGCAGCGGTGACCGAGACTGATCAGACGCTCCGCGCGGCCGCGGAGCGCAGCTGTCCGCGAGTGCCTGTGGGCGCTGCGCACTGCCTGTTTGTCCCCCGACGCACGCTTGAGCTGACCGGAGGCCTGCCGAGTGCCGCGGCAACGCTGGCCTCGGCCACGGCGCAGATCAGCGCGCGTTGCGAGCGCGCCGGGCTGGTCAACGTACTGGCGGACGACCTCTACGTCGCGTGCGAGCGCTCAGCTCCGGGGCGCCCAGAGGCCGAGACCGTTGCCGCGGGCGACGACGACCCGGAGCGCAGCGCGCTGGGGCGATCGGTACGGATCGCGCAGGTGGCGATCGAGGGCCTGTCGGTGACGATCGATGCGCGGTCCCTCGGCCCGGCGGTCGGCGGGACCCAGCGCTACACGCTCGATCTGCTGCTCGCGCTGGCGCGTTACACCCAGCTCCGGCTGCGCGCGGTGGTCGCGTGGGACATCGATCCCGAGGCGGCCGAGCAGCTGCGAGCGTGCGGTCGCGTCGAGGTCATCACCTACGAGCAGGCAGTCGCCGGAGCCGCGCTCAGTCACATCGTGCACCGGCCGCAGCAGGTCTTCTCCACCGGCGACCTGAACCTGCTGGCGCTGCTCGGACGCCGCGTGGTCGTCACCCACCAGGACCTGATCGCCTACCACAACCCCGCGTATCACCCGACGCGGGACGCCTGGGCCGGTTACCGCCGCGTCACGCGCCAGGCGCTGGCGATCGCCGATCGGGTGGTGTTCTTTTCCGCCCACAGCCGGCATGACGCAATCGCCGAGGACCTCGTGGGCGCGCAGCGCAGCCAGATCGTCGGCGCGGCGGTGTTCGGCCCGGGCCAGGGCGCCGACGAGCCGCCACCGCCGTTTCCCGACGAGTTCATCCTCTGTCTCGGCTCTGACTACCGGCACAAGAACCGGCCGTTCGCGATCGCCGTCGTCCGGTCACTGCGCGCCGATCACGGCTGGGGCGGGCGGCTCGTGCTGGCCGGTCCGCACATGCCCCACGGGTCCTCCCGCCGGGAAGAGGAGGCCCTGCTGAGCGACGTTCCGGCGCGCGAAGCGGTGCTTGATCTGGGCAGTGTGTCGGAGGCGAGGCGCGATTGGCTGCTCACCCACGCCCGCGCGGTCATCGTGCCCAGCGTCGTCGAGGGCTTCGGCCTCGTTCCGCTGGAGGCAGCCGAGGCCGGCGTGCCCTGCCTGTTCGCCCCTCAGCCACCCCTGACCGAGGTGATCGACGAGTCGCTGGCCACCCTGATCGCCTGGGAGCCTCAGCGCAGTGCGGCGGCGGTGCTGGCGCTGCTGACCGACGGGCCGCCGCGCGAGCGCCATCTGGAGCGTCTCTCGGCGAGCGCGCGGCGGTGGAGCTGGGAGGAGGTCGCCACCGCCATGGCCGACTGCTACGCGCAGGCGATGCGCTCTCCCTACCGGCTGGCGACCGCGCACGTGCTGAACGTCGTTCGCCACGAGCACCGCCTCCAGGAGATCGAGCGGCGCTACGAGGCGCTCGGCGACCGCGTCGCGCTGGCCAGTGATGACGGCTTCCTGAGTGTCTCCGAGCAACAAGGCTTGCTCAGGGTCGGGGCAAGGCCGGCGCTGGCGCGCGCGACCCTGTGGCCGTTCGCCGTGCTCGGATCGCTACGACCGTCGCGCCCTCCCTCGCCATAATCGCGGCGTGGAGATTCGCTGGATCGATTCCGCCGAGTCGATCGGCGCGCGCCGCGGCGAGGTCGTGGCGTGCATCCCGGTCTATGGCGGGCACGAGCTGTTCGTCGAGTGCCTGCACAGCGTGATCGCGCACACCGCGGCCTCGGTGCCGATCATGATCCTCGACGACGCCAGCCCCGACGGGCGCACCCGGGCGCACGTCGGCTCGCTCGAGCAGGACGATGACGAGCGCCGGCTGTTCTATCTGCGCCGCGAGCGCAACATCGGCTTTCCGGCCAACGTCAACGGCGCGTTCGCCGCGACCGCGCCGGCCGATGTCGTGGTGCTCAACTCCGACTGCGTCGTCGCTGAGGGCTGGCTGGAGAACCTCCGTGACGCGGCCTATGACAGCGCTCGCGTGGCCACGGCGACGGCGCTGACCAACCACGGGAGCATCGTCTCCACTCCGAATCCGCGCGATCGGGGGGCGGTGTCGTTGCGCCGCGAGGACCTTGACCGCGCGGCCGCCGCGGTGCGCGGTCACTCGCGCCGCCTGCGCCCCCGACTGCCCACGGCGATCGGGCACTGCATGTACGTTCGGCGCAGCGCGCTCGAGCTCGTGGGAGAGTTCGACACCGCGTTCACCCCGGGGTACGGGGAGGAGGTGGACTTCTCTCAACGGTGCCTGCTCAGCGGTCTTAGCCACGTGCTGGCCGATGATGTCCTCGTGCTTCATCACGGGGGCGGAAGCTTCACGCTCAACGGGGATCGCCAGTCCCTTCAGGAGGCCCATGAGCGCATCATCGCCGTCCGCTATCCGTTCTACCACGACGGTCTGCGTTCCCTGGAGCACACCCCGGGGCCGTTGTCACGGGCGCTCAACGTCGCCCGCCGGGCCCTGACCGGGCTGGCGGTGACCGTCGATCTGCGCGGCGTCGCCGAGGAGGAGGAGGCCGATGACGAGCGCGTGGTCGGCCTGCTGGAGGCCCTGGCACAGACCGGAGAGGTGAGGTTGACGGTGCTCATAGGCGCGGGATGCCCGCCGGCGATCGCGGGCGCTCTGACCGGGGTCCCCGATCTCACGCTCTGCAGCGAAGCCGAGCTCAGCACGGCCGAGCGAGCCGACGTGGTCCACCGCTCGCACCCCGTCGCCGGCGCCGCGACGCTGGCCGAGCTGAGTGGCCTGGGCGAACGGGTGATCCTCACCGGACCCGACCTGCCCCGATATCACAACCCCGCCTACCTTCCGGACCCAGCGGCCTGGCAGTCTCACCGCACCTTGACGAGCCTGAGCCTGGCCGATGCCGACGGTGTCGTGTTCGATTCCGACAGCGCTCGGGCCGAGGCCGTGGCTGAGGGGCTGGTCGATCCGCGCCGGGCCCACACCGTCCATGGCGGCGTCGAGCACTTCACCGCTCAGCGGATCGTGGCCCGGCCACCGGTCGGCGTGCGCGGGCTGCCCGCCACGACCGAGACGATTCTCTGCCTGGCGCCGAGCTTCCGGCACACCAACCGGGTGTTCGCGCTGAAGGTGGTCGCGCAGCTCCAGCTTCACCACGACTGGGGGGGCCGGTTGTTGCTCGTCGGGCGGGAGGTGCGCTATGGCTCCTCCTTCGCCGAGGAGCAGCGCTGCCTGGCCGCCGATCCCCGCCTGGCCCAGGCGACGATCATCCTGCCGGCCGCCGACAGCGCCGAACGCGCCTGGCTGCTTGCCCGCTCTCGGCTGGTCCTCCATTGTCCGGTCGACGGCGGCCGGGAGTCGCTGGCTCTGGAGGCCGCCAGCCACGGCGTGCCGTGCTTGTGGTCGCCGGGCACGTCGCTCGCCGAGCTGATCGCCGAGGCCGACTCGACGATCGTGCCGTGGGATGCGCGGGCGGCGGCTGAGCAGGCCCTTGCCCTGCTCGGTGACGATCGGGCTCGCGAGCAGAACCTGCGCGCGCTGCGGCGGGCGGCGTCGCGGCTCACCTGGACAGCGAGCGCCCGGCGGCTGATCGAGGTCTATGACGAGATCTACGCCGCGCCTGCGGTCAGCTCCCCCGCCATCACCGCGCCGGTGTCCCCAGCGCTTGAGCCCGGTCATCGCGCCGGCGGCCGGCGGCGCCGCTGGCGAGGGCAAGCCGGCGCCGACCACCCCTGACGCCGGACGCGCCTATGATCCTCAGCCGTGCGGCTGGAGATGTTCGAGGATGCGGTCTGGCAGATGTCGCGCGGGGAGCGCGCGGCGATCGAGGGCGTG
>JBPCPC010000279.1:0-4070 GCA_050999585.1 Solirubrobacteraceae bacterium
TCTCCGCCTTCCCCGAGCTTCTGGGGGTGTGCGCGGACGGGCTCTGGGTGCGCCGCCGCCGCTGGCTGCTGGCCGACGTCGTCGGGGAGCCGGAGCTGGCCCCGACCGACCGCGAACGCGAGCGCGCGCGGGCGGCCGCCCGGGCGCCGCTGACCGGCGACGAGCCCGAGCCCCGTCGCGTGCTCAGCGCGGTGGCGCTGGCCCACGTGCGCCACGCGCGGATCGTCTCGGCGGGGGCGCTTGAGAATTACTCAGACTGCCCGGTGCGGTGGCTGGTCGAGGGGCAGCTGTCGCCAGCGCCGATGACGCCCGATCCCGAGCCGCTGGTGCGCGGCAGCCTGATCCACGCCGTGCTCGAGCGGCTGATCTCAGATTTGGACGGCCCGATCACACCGACGTCGCTGCCGGCCGCGCAGTCGATGCTCGAGGGCCTGATCGCCGAGCTGTCGGAGACCGTTGCCGGCCAGCTCGGCGTCGGGGAGCCCGACGTCGTGCGCGCGGGCGCGCTGTGCGCGGTCGAAGCCGACCTGCGTCGTTACCTGGAGCACGAGGCGGCCGGCGGCCGCGAATGGAAGCCGTTCGGTCTGGAGCTGCGGTTCGGCTTCGATCAGGAGGGGTCGCTACCTGCCCTGACGCTTGGCAACGGCTCACCAGCGGTGCTTGTGCGCGGCGTGATCGACCGCGTCGACGTCGACGGCGACGGACACGCGCTGGTGCGCGATTACAAGAGCGGCGCGCGCCGTGCCGACCAGCCGGTGGCCCGCTGGAACGTCGACCGCCGGCTACAGGTCGCGCTGTACATGCTCGTCGCCCGCGAGCTGCTGGGGCTCGACGTGGTGGCCGGGATCTACCAGCCGCTGCGGGGCGACGACCTGCGCGCCCGCGGTGTGTTCGTCAAGGGCTCGGAGCTGGGGGCGGGTGTCCACGACCGCGATGCCCGCGCGCCCGAGGAGGTCGACGCCGAGCTGGCCGATGCCGCCGCCCGGGCGATCGAGCTCGCGGCGCGACTGCGCTCGGGTGAGCTGACCCCCTGCCCGTCCACGTGCTCGCGCGACGGCTGCGCCTACCCGAGCATCTGCCGCAGCCGATGAGCGTGGCCGCGATCCTGGACAGCGATGCGCCGCTCGACGGCGACCGGGAGTGGACCGAGGAGCAGTGGCGGGCAATCGAGCGCCGCCAGGGCGATCTGCTGCTCGACGCGGGCGCCGGCAGCGGCAAGACCTCGGTGCTGGTGGAGCGGTTCGTGCGCGCGGTGCTGGTTGATGGCGTCGAAGTGTCGGCGATCCTCACGATCACGTTCACCGAGAAGGCGGCCGCCGAGCTGCGCGACCGGATCCGCGTCCGGTTGCGCGAGCTCGGTGCCGGCGAGGCCGCCCGCCAGACCGAGGGCGCGTTCATCTCGACGATCCACGGGTTCTGCGCGCGGGTGCTCCGCGCTCACGCGCTGGCCGCCGGGCTGGATCCCGCGTTCCGAGTCCTCGACCGCTACGAGTCAGATCCCCTGGCGGCGGCGGCGTTCGAGGCCGCGCTGTCGCAGCTGACGCGTGCGGATGGCGGCGCCGTTGATCTCGTCGCCGCCTACGGACTGCGGTCGCTGCGCTCGGCGGTGCTGTCGGTGTACGCGCAGCTGCGCTCGGCGGGGGCACCGCGCCCGCGGCTGCCGGAGGTGGCGGTGCCTGACGACGACGGCTCCGCGCAACTGACCCGGGCCGCGGCGCCGCTGGCCGCCGAGCTGGGCGCGATCGCCGCCCCGAGCGTCAAGGTCGTCGATGCGCTGGGGCGCGTGCAGCGGGCGCTGGCGCTCGCCGCGCCAGACGGCGGCGCGGGCGCGGTCTGGCCGACCGTGCTCTACGCGCTGCGGCTGCCTCGCAACGGCGCGGCACTCAGCACCGATGCCTGCACTGCCTACGGCGAAGCGCTCGAGCGGTTCCGGGCGGCCAGCGCTGCGCGCGCGGCGCGACCCGTCCGCGACCTACTCGACCGCCTGCTGGCCGGCTACGGCGCCGAGTACGAGCAGCGCAAGCGCGACGTGTCGGGTCTGGACTTCGAGGACCTGGAGCTGCTCACCCGGCAGCTGCTGGCCGACGAGCTCGAGCTGCAGGAGCGCTATGCCGGGCGCTTCGCCTCGATCATGGTCGACGAGCTCCAGGACACCAACCGGGTCCAGCTGGAGCTGATCGAGTCGATCGCGCGCGACAACCTGTTCACGGTCGGCGACGCCCAGCAGTCGATCTACGGCTTCCGGCACGCCGACGTGGAGCTGTTCTCCTCGCGCGGGGCGCGGCTGGCGCAGCTGGGGGCACGCGAGACGCTGCTGACGAACTTCCGCTCGCGGCCCGAGATCCTCGACGCGCTCAATCCGGCGTTCGCCGCCGAGCTCGGCGACCGGTTCATGGCGCTGCAGGCCGGACGGCCGGGGCTGGGGGCGGATTCCGGCCGTCCGGATCGGGATTCCGGCCGTGGTCCGGGCCGGGATCAGGGCACCCCGGTCGAGCTGCTGGTCGTCGACAAGGGCGCGGACTGGGAGCTTGAGGGCATGGCGGCGCCCTGGCGCCTGGCCGAGGCCCGCGCGCTCGCCGAGCGGGTGGCCGAGCTTGTCGCCGGCGGGGTTGCGCCGGGCGAGATCGTCGTCCTGATGCGGGCGACGACCGACATGCGCGCCTATGAGCGGGCGTTGGAGACCCGCGGGCTGCCGACCTACGTGATCGGGGGACGCGGCTACTGGGCCCACCCGCAGGTCGTCGACCTCGTCGCCTACCTGCGCGCGCTGGCCAACCCGCGTGACGAGGAGGCGTTGTACGGCGTCCTCGCCTCGCCGCTGGTGGGCGCCTCGTTCGACGCACTGGTGGTGCTGGGCGCGGCGGCGCGGGCGGCCGACCGCGATCCGTGGTGGGTGTTGCGCGAGCCCGCCGAGGCGCTGGCCGAGCTGACCGCCGAGGATCGCGACCGGCTGGCGGAGTTCGCGCGCTGGTTCGCGGGGCAACGCACTCGGTCGGCCCGGGCCGGGATCGAGGACCTGATCGACGGCGCGCTGGCCGCCACCGGCTATGACTTGGCGATGCTGGCGATGCCCGGCGGGATGCGGCGGCTGGCCAACGTGCGCAAGCTGATGCGGCTCGGTCGCGAGCACGAGGCGCAGCACGGTCCGGACCTGCGCGGCTTCCTCGCGCTGCTGGCCGACCGCCTGGCCGGGCGCGAGGGTGGGTCGGAGGGCGTCCGGGAGGGCGAGGCGCCCGTCGAGGGCGACGGCCTCGATGCGATCCGGCTGATGACGATTCACCGCGCCAAGGGCCTGGAGTTCCCGGTCGTGTGCGTTGCCGACCTGGGTCGCTCACCGCGGCCGCCGAGCGAGATCGTGCGCGTCTCCGCCGACGGGCGGCTCGGGCTGCGCCTCGCCCGGGCGGGCGCCCCCGGCCGCGAGTCGGCACTGGATTACAAGGCGCTCGGCGACGAGAGCCGCGCGGCCTCTGAGCGCGAGGAGCGACGGCTGTTCTCCGTCGCCACGACCCGAGCCCGGGAGCGCCTGGTGCTCAGCGGCGCGGCCAAGTTCGAGGGCTGGCTGGAGCCCAACCGGCCGACCGGTGGCGGTCCGATCGCCTGGATCGCGCCGGCGTTCGTGCCCGAGCTGCGCGAGGTGATCGCGGTCGGGGGAGGGGAGGTGGATGCCGACGGGGGGCAGATCGTGGTGCGGATTGGCCGCCCCGAGGATGTCTGTGACGTCGCCGACGCGCACCGGCCGGGTCCGGTGCCGTCCGGTGACTGTTCGCCGTCAGCCGAGCCTGCGCCGTTCGTCGGGCCCGCGGCCGGGTTGGAGCCGCCGGCCGGGTTGGATCCGCCGGCCGGGTTGGATCCGCCGGCGGAGTTCGATCCGCCGGCCGGGGCGGGGCCGGCGGCCGTGCGGGCCCCGAACGGGCTCCCGGTGGCCACGCTCAGCTATTCCTCCCTCGGCGAGTACGAGCGGTGCGGGTACCGCTTCTACGCCGAGCGCGTGCTCGGGCTGCCCCGGGCGCCCGAGGGCCGTGCGGCGTCCCCCGCGCCCGCAGTCCCGATCGGTCCGCGCAGCGCCGCTG
>JBPCPC010000017.1:0-5996 GCA_050999585.1 Solirubrobacteraceae bacterium
CGTCACCTTCAAGGTGATCCTCCCGAGTCGGCCCTGCGAGCTTCAGCAACCCGCACAATGCCTGCCCGGGCGGACAGTCAAGCGGCCCCGACCAACGGGGCCGCAACTGTTTCATGAACGATCCGGGTTAGCGATCGCCGGCCTCGCGGCTCCGACCTCGGATGGGCCTTTCGTGCGCGAGTGTTGACCGTGCGTGGCCAGCGAGCGTGACGCGATCGGCCGTTTTCGCCGGGTGGGTGACGCAAACCGCCAACTGAGGCACACCGGTGTGCGGACGGCGCTCGGGCTTGGTCTGCGCGCCCGGCTGACTCTGGCTTTGGCCATCATTCTGACGGTGGCGATGGGAGCCGCGTTCTTCGCCGTCGAGCGTGAGACCGGCTCGGGTGTCAAGGCGCAGATCGACCACGATCTCGCGACGGATGCGGCCGTGCTCGGACGCCAGTTGACCGCCAGCGCCTCCTCGGGGCCGGCGGCCGTGGAGGCCGCCACTCGTCGCTACTTATCTGGTCAACCGTCGTTCGGAAGCTCGGCGCGCTTGTATGTGGTCGACGTGCGTGGAGGGCCCACGATCACCAACGAGCCGGAACTCCTGGGCTTTGCTGCTCGCACCGGCATCGACCACGACGGTCCGCCGGCGCAGGGCATCGAGCAGACCCAGGCAAATGCGCTGCTGACCGCCCCGCCGGGCCGCCACGTTCTGCCGCTGGTCGATGCCGGCCCGGTTCGGTTGTTGGTGACCCCGCTTGAAGTCGGGGAGCGCCCGGTTGCAAGAGTCGAAGTTGGCGAGTCGTGGTCGGCTGTCGCTCGGGCGCGAGAGAGCGTGGGGCATGCGTTTTTGGTTGTTGGCGTCCTGGCGCTCCTCGCGGCGATCGCGGCCGCGGATCTTGTTGCCCGCTGGATCTGGCGTCCGGTGCGCCTGATCGCCGCCACGGCGGAACGGATCGATGCGGGGGATCTGGACCATCGCATCAATGCCCGCGGGCTGACCGATGAAATCGGGCGGTTAGCCGCTGCGTTTGATCACATGCTGGAGCGGCTGAAGCGTTCCTTTGCTCACGAGCGTGATTTCGTGGCCGATGCGTCCCATGAGCTGCGCACCCCGCTGACGGTGATCAGCGGCCAGATCGAGCTGTTGGCGCTATCTGGGCTGTCCGATGAGGAGGACGGCCGCTCCGTTGAACTCGTGCAGCTTGAGATCGCGCGGATGAAGCGGTTGATTGAGGACATGTTGCTGCTGGCCACATCAGACCGTGGTCCGTCGACCGAAACGCGGTCGTTCGCCGTCGCTCCGTTTCTGCGCGAGCTGCTCGCCGGCGTCCAGCCATCGGCCGACCGGCGTTTTGAGCTGTCGCTTGGAGCGCAGGGGACGCTCGAGGCCGACGCCGATCGGATCGCGCAGGTGATCAGGAACTTGATCCGCAACGCGATCGAGCACACCGCGGCGGGTGGCCTGATCCGCCTGACCGCGCAGGCGCGGGGGCGGCGCCTGGAGCTGGCCATCGAGGACGACGGCCCAGGAATACCGCTGGCCGAGCGTGAACGAATCTTCGACCGGTTTCACCGCACCGACGGCTCGCGCTCGCGGTCGCAGGGCGGTAGCGGCTTGGGCCTGGCGATCGCCCGGGCAATCGTTCTCGGTCGCAGCGGCCGCACCTGGGCTGATCAGAGCCCCGAAGGGGGAGCCCGCATCGCCTTCGAGCTCTCAAGCTTCGTCGCCACATCCGCTACGGCGCTCAACCCCGAGGTCTGGAAGTCATCGCCCGCGGATCCGCGGGTGGGCGAGTCTGACCATCAACGCAGCCTGCTTGATCGATGAGGATTCTCATCTCGGTCTTACACAACTCTGAGCCACCCGCGTCACCATGACCGTCATGCTCACCGATAAGCGTTTCGGATCCAGGACCGATCGCACCGCAGCCCAGCTCAGACGCGACGTGGTGCTGGCACGGGTAGCGCGGGTGCGTCATACCACGATCATCGGGGCGGGGGCGCTGACAGCGGTGCTGGCAGGCGTCGTCGGCGTCGCCGCTCCGGGGCGATCCTCGGCACAGCCGAAGTCCGCCTCGTCGGCAAAAACAACGGCGAAGGCAGCGCACGCCGGTGCGACGATGCCACCTCTGGCGTCCCCCAGCCAGCTCGGCCTGCAGCCGCCGGGCAGCCCACCCCAGGCTCCAGCGCAGACCCAGCCGCAAGCCGCACCCGCTCCGGCCGCGCCCGTCTCGGGAGGCTCTTGACAGCGACGGCCAGCTTTCCCGCCTTAGGGAGCACCGCCGTAGTCGTTGTGTCCGAGGAAGAACGGCTGCCCAGTGCTCGCATTGCCGTGGAGCGGACGGTCGCTGAGGTCGACCTGGCATGCTCACGCTTTCGCGAGGACTCCGAGTTGACCGCGCTCAACCGCGCCGAGGGTCTGACGATGCGGGTCTCTCCGCTGTTGCTGGAGGCGGTGGCGGCGGCCGTGCGGGCGGCCGTGATCACCGAGGGTGACGTCGACCCGACGCTGGGAGGGGCACTGATCGCGCTCGGGTATGACCGGGACTTCGCCGTCGGCGTGGCCGACCGAAACCGGAATGCGGACGGGACAGGTCTGCGGCTGACGTTCGGCTCGATTCCCGGCTGGCGCACGATCCGGCTCGACCACCGGGCTGGAACGATCGGCCTCGCGAGGGGCGTGAGCCTTGACCTCGGGGCCACCGCCAAGGCGCTGGCCGCCGACCGCGCGGCCGCCGCCGCGTCGCAGGCCATCAGAGGGGCCGGCGTGCTGGTCGGCCTCGGTGGGGACATCGCGACCGCGGGCCCGACGCCTGACAGCGGGTGGTGGGTGCGCGTCACCGATGATCACCGCGCTGGCGTGCAGGCGCCCGGCCAGTGGATCACGATCCGCGCGGGTGGGCTTGCGACCTCGAGCACGGCTGCGCGCCGCTGGCGGTGTGATGGCGAGATCGTTCATCACCTCCTCGATCCCGTCAGCAAACGGCCGGTGAAAGATGGTTGGCGCACGGTGAGCGTCACCGCCGCCAGCTGCCTGGACGCCAACATCGCCGCAACTGCGGCGATCGTCCGCGGTGCGCGAGCGCCGGCCTGGCTGGACTCGCTCGGCCTGCCCAGCCGCCTGGTCTGCGAAGCCGGCATAGCGCTGCACGTTGCCGGCTGGCCCGCGCGAGGCGATGACCTGGCGCCTGTCGCAGAGGAGGCGGCTGAGTGAGCGTTGCGCTGGCCACCGCAGCAAGCACGCCCGCTTACTGGTTCTTGACCCGCGGGACGGGCGCGGTCACGCTCCTGCTGCTCACCGTCAGCGTTGTGATCGGTGTGCTCGGGTCGCTGCGGTTCTCGGCCACGCGTTGGCCACGGTTCGCGATCGAAGCCGTACACCGTGACGTCTCGCTGCTGGTGATCGTTGTCCTGGTGGTGCACATCATCACCAGCGTCCTGGACAGCTTCGCACCCATCGCTGTGACCGCCGCGGTGATCCCGTTTATCTCGAGCTACCGGCCTCTGTGGCTCGGCCTCGGCGCGCTGTCCTTCGATCTCCTCCTTGCCGTCGTGATCACGAGCTTGGTCCGGCGACGGCTGGGTTACGGGCGCTGGCGCGCAGTCCATTGGTTGGCGTACGCGAGCTGGCCGGTCGCCGTGCTGCACGGCCTGGGAACTGGCAGTGACACCAAGCTGTGGTGGATGCTGGCGCTCACCGCGGTCTGCGTGGCCGCGGTTGCGGTGGCGGCATGCGTGCGGGTCGCGCGCGCCGAACGGGCGTTGTCGGGCCTGCGCGCGCCCGCGTTCGCGCTGAGCGTCCTGATCCCGGTTGGCCTTGCCGGCTTCGCGCTGGCCGGCCCGCTGCGGCGCGGTTGGGCGCGGCGGGCGGGGACGCCGTCGCACCTGCTCGCCCGAGCATCGCCGCACGCCACGCCGACGAGGGTGGCCACCACCACGAAGCCGGCCTCGCCGCCAAAGCCGTTCACCGCGGTGGTGCGGGGCTCGTTGACGCAGAGCCAGTCTTCCGGGGGTGCGATCGTCGATATCTCGCTGCGGCTGAGCGGTGGCGCTCATGGCCGACTTCGGGTCCGACTCGGCGGGACGCCGCTGTCGGGCGGCGGGCTGTCAATGACTGGCAGCCAGGTCGACTTGATCGCCAACGGATACCCCTCCGCGCTGGCCGGAAGCATCCAGGCACTGCAGGGCACTGAGTTCGTCTCGCGAGTGCGCAGCGGCGACGGCGCAGGGCTGACCCTGCACGCCCGACTGAACATCGACGCTCAGACCAACGCGGTAACCGGCCGACTGCAGGCCGTGCGATGACGACCGACGCAGCGTTTGTCCCGAACGCCGGACCGCCCGGCCTGCCGCGCCTGCTGGCAGGACTCCGATCGAGCTGCGCACCGACGACCCTCGCCGAGCATGAGGCCCGGTATGGACCACTGCCGCCGATCTCGGGTCCGGCACTGCTCGAGGTGGTGGATCGCAGTGGCTTGCGAGGCCGCGGAGGCGCCGACTTTCCCACAGCGACCAAGCTTCGGGCGGTGGCCGGACGGCGAGGCGCAACGCTGGTCATCAACGGCTCAGAAACTGAGCCAGCAAGCGCCAAGGACCGGCTGTTGCTGGCGCAGCTGCCTCACCTCGTGCTCGATGGTGCCGAGCTCGCCGCCCGCGCCATCGGAGCCGGGCAGGCGATAGCCAAGGTCGATGACCGCTCGCCCCAGGCGCTCGCCGCGCTCGAGGGGGCCATGGCCGCGCGCCGCGAGGACCACGTCTCATTCGAGGTCGTGACCGGGCCCGGGGGTTACGTGACCGGGGAGGAGACGGCCGTCTTGCACTACCTCGAGCGCGGCGTGCCCAAGCCGACGCTCGTCCCGCCCCGGCCACACGAACGCGGTTTGCGGGGTCGCCCGACGCTTGTCCAGAACACCGAGACCCTCGCTCAGCTGGCGCTGATCGCGCGGTTCGGGTCGGACTGGTTTCGCGAGCTAGGCAGTGAGGCCGACCCCGGGTCGGTGTTGGTGACGGTCTCCGGGTCGGTCGGTCATCCGGGGGTTTACGAGCTTGCGTTCGGAACCTCGATGGCCGACCTGCTCGCCGCCGCGGGCGGCCCCACCGAGCAGCTGCAGGCACTCCTGGTCGGCGGATACTTCGGCACCTGGGTCTCGGCCGCTCGGGTCGCGAACCTTCGTCTCTCGCGCGACGACTTGGGCTCGGTCGGTGCCGCGCTGGGCTCGGGCGTGCTGATCGCGCTCGGCGAAAGCGCCTGCGGCCTGCACGAGAGCGCCCGAGTGATCGACTACCTGGCTAAGCAGTCCGCAGGTCAGTGCGGCCCGTGCGTGCATGGCCTCGCCGCGATCGCCGATTCGGTGAGCGCGCTGGCGGCTGGCCTGGCCCACCCGCACGAGCTGGCCCGCCTGCTGCGCTGGACGGCCGAGGTGCGCGGGCGTGGCGCCTGCCATCACCCCGACGGCGTCGCACGGTTTGTCGAGAGCACCCTCTCAGTCTTCGCACATGAGCTAGACCGCCATCGCCGCGGGCGCTGCGCGGCACAACCGGCGGGCTTACCGCTCGCCGCCCCCGCGCTCGGCGCCGGCGGCCGTGAGCGTGGACAGAGCGCGGTCCGATGAGCGCGCGCCTGCGGGTCAACCCGATCATGTGCGACGGCCACGCGCTGTGCGTCGACCTGCCTCCGGAGCCGATTCGTCTCGACGACTGTGTCTATCCGATCCTCGACGATCCTGAGGTCCCACCGGAGCTGCTCGCCCTCGCCCGGCGGGCGGCTGATGCCTGCCCGACGCTCGCGCTCATCCTCGAAGAGCGGGGGCCGAAACCCTGAGACATTCCGTCAAGGCCCGTGCGCTGTCGGCGGACAACGGCGACGGTGGGTGGGGTGATGAGGGGTGCTCCGGTCAGTTTGGGGGTGAAAGTCATCTTGGGAGGGGGATGACGATTCGGGCGCAGCAGAGGTAGACGAGGGCGATCAGCGGGCTGGCGGAATGGAAGCCGAAGCTGCGGTGGCTGAT
>JBPCPC010000110.1:0-23891 GCA_050999585.1 Solirubrobacteraceae bacterium
GGCGCGGTGGCCAGCGCGTCGAGCGCCTCCTCGCCGTCGGCGGCGAGGCTGACGTCGTGGTTCTCCAGTCGCAGGGCACGCTCCAGCGCCCGCCGCACGGCAGGCTCGTCGTCGACCACCAGTACGCGCGCCATCTTCGAAATGATCGCGCGTACGCGTAAACGTTGCTGAAGAAGGGTGTGCGCAGTGTTCCGCACGCTCGCCGGTCGCGATCGTCTACCTGGCGCTGATCGCGTTGCTTCCTGGGGATGGACGCGCCCCCGTCTGCCGCGCACCCTGGTCTGATCGGGTTTTGGTTCGGTGGTCCGGGCGCGGGCGTCGCCGGTTATCGGACGTGATGTCGGCGGCGAGCGGGCGTGGGTGGGGTGGCGCAGCAGGGTCGCTGCGCGCGTGGCGAGCCGCGCGCGACCTGCACCGTGCGACAAATCCGAGTAGCGCTCCGAGATTTGTCACCGTCCGCACGCTCAGCCCGCAGCTGGTGACAAACCTCCGAGGGTCGATCGGGTTTGTCACACCGTGCATGTCTGCTTGGGGTGGCGCGGCCGGTCGGCGCTGATCAAGGCATCAAACGTGCGGGGTGGCGAGTTTGTGCGTGGCGGCGGTGCTTGACATCGCCGCCCGCGCCGCGCAATGCAGCCAGGATCTCGGGGCTACCGCCCCGACTCGACAAGAAACGGCCATAAATCCACCACTCGATGCGATCTGGGAAGGGGTGTGGGCTCTCGGTGAAGGGAACCGCGGTCAGAGACCCACACCCGATCCACCGCTGCTTGATCAGCCGAGGCGGGTCGCGCTACCCACTCACCCCGGTTCTGCCTAGTCCGCGACCTCGAACTGCCCGCGCGCGATGTTCACCGCGAGTGGCGCGAGCGCAGCGCGGAGGCGCTTCTGCTCATCGTCGGCGTCGTAGCCGCGGAGGGAGTCGGCGTCGGTGAAGTCGGCAACGATCGCGAAGCTCCAGTTGCCTGCCTTCAATCCGAGGTCACTGCCAAGCGCGTAGCTCAGCGTTCCTGGGCACCGAAGGCAGCGAAAGCCGTCCTGGATCGCCGCGGCCTCGGCGGGATCACGGTCGGGCCTCAGCTCGACGAGCACAACGTTGCGGATCATCGCCCGATTCGGTGATGGCTCCGTGAAGAGCAGCCCTATTTGGCGAGCTCCACGAGCAGCGGCGCGTGGTCGGAGGGCTTGTGGCCCTTGCGGTAGTCGCGGTCGATCCCGCAGGCCGTCAGTCGCGGCGCCAGGTCCGAGCTGACCAGCGCGAGATCGATCCGCAGCCCGAGGCCCTTGTGGAAGTTGCCGGCGCGATAGTCCCACCACGTGTACTGAACCTCGTCTGGGTGAACGGCCCGATAGGCGTCGACGAGGCCGTCGCGCTGCAGCGCCGCCAGCTGGCCGCGCTCCTCGGCGCTCACGTGCGTGCCGCCGACGAACGCCTGCGGGTCATACACGTCGCGATCCTCGGGCGCGATGTTCATGTCGCCGGCGACGATCAGCGACGCGTCCTCCAGCGCGGCTACCCGGGCGGACACGGCGTCGAGAAACGCCAGCTTGCGGGGGAACTCGGGGCTGTCCAGGGTGCGGCCGTTGGGAACGTAGACGCTGGCGAAGCGGATGCCCTGCACGGTCACCTCGCACCACCGTGCCTCGTCGGGCGCGGCGTCCCCGGGCAGCCCGAGCACCGGCTCGCTGAGCGCCAGGTCCGCGCGTGCGAGCACGGCGACCCCCGCCCAGCGCCCGCCGGAGTTGTGCACCGCGTGATAGCCGACCTCGCGCAGCTGATCTGAGGGAAACGCGTCCGGCGCGGACTTGGTCTCCTGCAGGCAGGCGACGTCGGGCTGGTGCTCGGCGAGCAGTTGCAGCACGCGCGGCAGGCGGGCGCGCAGCGAATTGACGTTCCAGGTGACGATCCGCACGGTCGCGCTCGAGGTTACTTTGGCGCTCGCGCGCGATCATGGAGTGAGACCGATGGCCGCCGACCGACTGCGCACCTACCAGAAGAAGCGTGATTTCGCGGCCACGACCGAGCCGGCCGGCGAACCCGGGGCTGCGGCCGGGGCCGGATCCGGGCGGTTCGTGATCCAGGAGCACCACGCCACTCGCCTGCATTGGGACCTGCGCCTGGAGCACGACGGCGTACTGGCGTCGTGGGCGATCCCTAACGGGATCCCGCCGGATCCGGCCGACAACCGGCTGGCGGTGCACACCGAGGACCATCCGCTGGAGTATCTGGAGTTCTCCGGAGACATACCGGCCGGCGAATACGGCGCCGGCACGATGCGGATCTGGGACTCGGGGACGTTCGAGACCCATCTGTGGGATGACAAGAAGGTCGAGGTCACGTTCCACGGCGAGCGCCTCCGCGGCCGCTACGGGCTGTTCCCGATCGGTCGCCAGGGCGACCGCGACGCGGCCAAGGACTGGATGATCCACCGTATGGAGCCGCCGTCGGATCCCGAGCGGGAGGCGATGCCCGAGCGCCTGACGCCGATGCTCGCCGGGGCGGGCGAGCTTCCGCGCGATCAGGCGAGGTGGTCGTTCGAGGTCAAGTGGGACGGCGTGCGGGCGATCGCCTACGTCAAGCCCGGGCGCCTGCGCCTGGAGAGCCGCAACCTCAACGAGATCACCGAGGCCTATCCCGAGGTGCGCGGGATTCTGCGCGCCCTGGGAATGCGCGACGCCGTGCTCGACGGTGAGATTGTGGCCTTCGACGACAACGGCCGCCCGAGCTTCGAGCGTCTGCAGCGACGGATGCACGTTACCTCTGCCAGCTCGATTCGCCGGTTGGCCAAGTCCACGCCGGTGGTCTACGCGATCTTCGATCTCCTGTACCTCGACGGACACACCCTGATGGCGCTGCCGTACGAGCTGCGGCGCGCCCGCCTGGAGGAGCTCGAGCTGGCCGGGCCGGCATGGCGCGTGCCGAGCGCGTATCGGAGTCCCGCCCACTCGGGGCAGCGTCTGCTGGACGCCACCGGCGCGCAGGGCCTGGAAGGGATTGTGGCCAAGCGGCTGGACTCTCGCTACGAGCCGGGACGTCGCACCGGAGCCTGGATCAAGATCAAGCACACGAGTCGCCAGGAGTTGGTGATTGCCGGCTGGCTGCCCGGGGAGGGCCGGCGCACGGACCGGATCGGCGCGCTGCTGATGGGCTACCGCGAGAGCGACGGCAGCCTGCGCTACGCGGGACGGGTGGGCACCGGCTTCACCGAGCGCACGCTGGACGAGCTGCGGGCCGTGTTGGTTCCGTTGCGCGAGGACCACCCGCCGTTTGCGAGCGCACCCAAGCTACCGCGCAACGCGGTCTTCGTTCGCCCGGAGCTGGTGGCCGAGATCGAGTTTCGCGAGTGGACATCCGAGGGAGTGATGCGCGCTCCGTCGTTCAAGGGGCTGCGCGACGACAAGCCGGCCGCGGAGGTGGTCAGAGAGGATGCGCGGCCTGGCACTGCCGAGGATCTGTTCACCGACGTCCAGCGACTCCCTGACGGCGCGCTCGCGGTCCGCGCCGACGGCCGCGCGCTGAAGCTGTCCAACTGGGACAAAGTCCTGTTTGCGCAGACCGGCTTCACCAAGGGCGACCTGATCGCCTACTACGCGCGGATTGCGCCGGCGGTGGTCCCGCACCTGCGCGACCGGCCGCTGACGCTCAAGCGCTATCCCAACGGCGTCGACGCCCCCCACTTCTATGAGAAGCAGTCGCCCTCGCACCGCCCGGAGTGGGTGCAGACGGTGCGCGTCAAGGGCGTTGACTACACGCTCGCGCAGGACCGCGCGACGCTCGTCTGGCTGGCCAACCTGGCCGACATCGAGCTGCACACGTCGCTGTCGCTCGCCGCCGACTCCGGCGCACCCACGATGCTGGTATTCGACCTCGACCCGGGGCCGCCGGCGGGCCTCGTGCAGTGCTGTGAGGTCGCGCTGGTGCTGCGCGGGATGTTCGCGGCGCTGGGTCTGGAGTGCGTCGCCAAGACCTCGGGGTCCAAGGGGATGCAGCTGTACGTGCCGCTGAACACGGGCGTCAGCTACGGCCAGACCAAGCCATTCGCGCGACGCGTCGCCGAGCTCCTCGAGCAGCGCCTGCCGGCGCTGGTGGTCTCGCGGATGACCAAGCGCCTGCGCGTGGGCAAGGTCCTGGTGGATTGGAGCCAGAACGACGACCACAAGACGACGGTGTGCGTGTACTCGGTGCGGGCGCGCGAACGCCCGACGGTGTCGGCGCCGGTGAGCTGGGACGAGATCCAGAACTGCCGTGACGCGCAAAACGCCGAAATGCTGAGCTTCGAGACCGACGACGTGCTCGCGCGGGTGGCGCGGGACGGCGATCCGTTCGCGATGCTGCTCTCGACGAGGCAGGAGCTCCCGCGCGTCTAGGATGTTGGCCGCGATGGACCAGATCCAAATGCGCAACCGCCTGCTGGTGGCCACCGGGATGTGGAAGGAAGCGACCGGAGAACGGCTGCCCAAACTCGAGCCGGGCGACCCCGAGGATCAGATCAAGAGCTTCGAGATCAAGCTTGTGAACCGGCTGTGGGAAAGTGCCACTCCGGAGAACGCGCGCGAGATCGCCGATCGCACCTGGGACCTCGTGCACGACCGCCCCGATCGAGACCCGGTAAAGCGGCGGGTGGTCGAGTGTCACGAGGCGCTGGCCCGAATGACGCGCCCCGGGGACTGAGCGCTCAGCTCGTCGGCGGCTGACCGTCCGCGCCCTCGGTGATCGCCGTCGGCGCGATCACCGGCGGCTCGAGCACCGGCGGGACATCCTCGGGTTGGGCCTCGCGGTTGCCCGGCAGCCCGGCGGCCGCGTAGGCCTCCTTCTGATCGAGCGTCTCCTCGGTCAGCAGCGCCGCGACCAGCGAGTCCAGGTTGGCGCGGTGGCTGGAGAGCTCCTCGGTCGTCTCCTGGTGAGCGGTCTCGACGATCCGGCGCACCTCCTCGTCGATCAGCTGCTGGGTCTGCTCCGAGGTCTCTGAGGTGCCCGGCAGCAGCGGTCCGGCGCCGTCGGAGGGCAGCACCGCCACCGGTCCGATCGCGGCGCTCATGCCCCAACGTCCCACCATCGCGCGGGCGATCCGGGTGAGTTGCTGGATGTCTGACTCGGCGCCGGTCGTCAGGTCGCCGAAGACCACCTCCTCGGCGACGCGACCGCCCAGAGCGACCTTGATCTGGGCGAGCAGGTGGCGTTCGTCGAAGTTGAAGCGGTCCGCGTCGGGCGCGGAGAAGGTGACGCCCAGCGCCTGGCCACGGGGGATGATCGAGACCTTGCGCACCGGGTCAGCGCCCGCCGTGAGCATCCCCATGACCGCGTGACCGGATTCGTGATATGCGGTCCGCCGCCGATCATCCTCGGACATCATCACCTTGCGCGCGGCGCCGAGCACGATCCGCTCCAGCGCGTCGGTGATGTCCTCGCGCGCGACCTGCTCGTGACCGTGGCGGGCGGCCAGCAGCGCCGCCTCGTTGGCCAGGTTGGCCAGGTCGGCGCCGACCATCCCGGGCGTCGTGGCAGCGATTCCGCCCCGGTCCACGTCCGGCGCCAGCGGCACCGAACGGGTGTGCACGCGCAGAATCGCCTCGCGCCCCCCGCGGTCGGGCGGGGAGACCACGACGCGGCGATCGAAGCGGCCGGGACGCAGCAGCGCCGGGTCGAGCACCTCGGGACGATTGGTGGCGCCGAGCACGATCACGCTCTCCCGAGGGGAGAAGCCGTCCATCTCGGTGAGGATCTGATTGAGCGTCTGCTCGCGCTCGTCGTGCCCGCCCGACAGGTTGGGGCCGCCGGAGGCCCGCGAGCGGCCGATCGCGTCGAGCTCGTCGATGAAGATGATCGCCGGAGCCGCCTCCTTGGCCTGGTGAAACAGGTCACGCACGCGCGAGGCGCCCACGCCGACGATCATCTCGACGAACTCCGAGGCCGACATCTGAAAGAACGGGACCCCGGCCTCGCCGGCGACCGCGCGCGCCAGCAGCGTCTTCCCGGTACCCGGCTGGCCCGAGAGCAGAACGCCGCGTGGGATCCGGGCGCCGAGCTTCAAGTACTTGTCCGGGTTCTTGAGGAAGTCAACGATCTCGGTCAGCTCCTCCTTGGCCTCGTCGATCCCGGCGACGTCATCGAACGTCACGTGCTGATCGGAGGCCTCGACCCGGCGCGCCCGTGAGCGGCCGAACGACATCAGCCCGCCGGCGCCGCCGCCGCCGACGGCTGCGCGGCGGAGGAAGAGCACGATCAGCAGAGTCAACAGCAACGTCGGGCCGAAGCCGAGGACCACGCTGGTGAAGAACGAGGGACCGGGGTTCGGGTTGGTCGCGTCGATCGTGACGTTCTCAGAGCGCAGCGTCGAGAACAGCTGGCCCTGGTCGGCGAACGACGGGACCTGGGTCTCAAAGCCGGTGGTCGGACTCACCGACGCTTCGCCGGTCGGGTAGCGGACGGCGGTCTTGAACGTCCCCTGGATCGAGTCCCCCTTGGACGAGATCTCCTTGACGTTGCTGTTCTGGACCTGGCTGAGGAACGTCGGGCTGTAGGGGATCCGCACCGGCTGGTTGGGCGACAGCGCGCGTGAGGACACCCACAGGTTGAGCGCCAGCAGTGCCAGCACGACGACGAGGATCCACCAGCGCGAGCGATTCGGCATCGGCGGCCGGGGTGTCGGCGGGGTGCCCCGGCCGTCGGGCGACGGGGTCACGCGCCAGCCGTGCTGGCCGGGCGCCGGCGGCTGGGCGCGGCCGCGTGGGGGGGCGGAGCGGCGGGCGGGTTGATCGGCCATCACACAGATTGTGGCAAGGAGCGACGCGGTGCCGCCAAAAGACTCACCCAGCCTCGAGCAGGTTCCGGAACATCTCGGCCCCGTGGACCCCGGCGCCGAGCCCCATCGCCTGATCAGACAGCCACCGATCCGAGGTCACGACCCGGATCAGCGCGGGCGCCGGCTCGAGCCTCAGTCGGCGGATGATCTCGTCGTCGGCAGCGTCCCGCCGGGGGCGCGGGGCGCTGGCGACCTCGATCACGGTGGAGCGGATCGACGGCCGCGGCGGGCGCTCGAACACGACCACCACGTCCTCGCCCTCGACCGCCGCCCAGCGCTCGAGCAGGTCGACGAGATGCAGCATCGCCGCGTCACGGTCGCGCCACCATCCGTCCGGTCGCGTGCCGATCACATTCATGCCATCGACGTACCAGCGCACCTCGCGTCGTGCCCTAGGCGTCGCCGGACGGAGGGCGGCGATCGCGCTTGCGGTCAGACTGGCGGCGCTTGGCCGCCTGCCGGCGCTTGACCGACGCCCGAGTGGGGCGGGTGGCGTGCCGCGGCCGGCGGGGCGTCAAGGCGCCGGTCAGACGGCGGGCGAGGCGCTCTAGCGCGAGCTCGCGGTTGCGCGACTGGCTGCGCTCGTCCTGGGCGACGGCAACCACCTGCGGACCCAGGCGGGCGATGATCCGCCGCTTCTGGTCCTCGCTCAGCGCCTGCGAGGCGGCGACGTCGAACGTCACCTCGATCCGCGTCGCGGTCTTGTTGGCGTGCTGGCCGCCGGGCCCCGAGGAGCGGGTCGCGCGGATGTTGATCTCCCGCAGGGGGATGGCGGTGTCGCCACGCAAGGGCATCGGATCCTGCATCGGAGCAGATGATGACCTGTGTTCAGATCGTGACGAGGCCCGCCGCCCGCCCCGGCGGCGACGGAGCGTCCCTCTCCTTAGTGCTACCTTCCCGCCCGATAAGGCTGCTCGGGCACACGAGCGGTGACACGCAGGTGCAGGCCTCGGGTGGTTAGACCTCCGGGTAGCAGCACTTCAATTCCCGGAGGGGAAAGCCTGATGGCAACCGGAACAGTCAAGTGGTTCAGCGACGAGAAGGGGTTCGGCTTCATCACGCCCGATGAGGGCAGCCGTGACCTGTTCGTTCACCACTCGAGCATCCAGGCGGACGGGTATCGGTCACTCGCGGAGGGCGCCAAGGTGTCCTACGAGGAGGAAGCCGGGCCCAAGGGCCCCAAGGCAATCAACGTTCAGAAGCTCTAGATCCTCAGATCAGGTCACGCCCATCCGCGAGTTGGGCGGGGTGGGCGCGATCTAGTCTGATGGCCGACTGGGCGACGGTCTCATCGCTGGCCACCGGAGCGGGCACGCTCGTGCTCGCGGTGGCGACGTACGGCTCGGTCAAATCGGCGAATCGCTCGGCGCGCGTCGCCGAGCTTTCGCTGTTGGCCGGAGTCCGTCCGGTGCTGATTCCCTCACGCGAGGGGGACCCTGAGGAGCGCGTCCGCTTCGGCGACGGGATCATCCTCAACGTACCCGGCCACGGCGCCGGAGTACAGTTCGCCAACGACGTCGTGTACCTGGCGTTGGCGCTGCGCAACGGCGGCTCCGGCCTCGGGGTCCTGCACGGCTGGCGCGCCCGCGCGCAGCCCCGCGACGGGCAGGTCACCGCCGGCAGCCGCCTGTTCGACACCGCCGAGTCGAGCGAGGTCGGCAACTTCGAGTTGCCGGAGCTGAAGAAATTCCGCCGTCAGCAGCTGGATCTGTACATCCCGGCCGGTGACAGCGGCTACTGGCAGGGGGCGCTGCGCGACCCCGAGGAGGCCGGCTACGCGGAGGTGCGTGATGCGATCGAGGAGGGTCGAGGGCTGTGGATCGACCTGCTCTACGGCGACTACGAGGGTGGTCAGCGAACGGTGGTCCGCATCGGCGTGTCGCCGTGGCCTGACAGCGACGGCCAGCGGGCCTACGTGCTGCGGTACTGGAACGTCGACCGCGACGATCCGCGCTAGTCGCTGTCGGCGTCGTCCTCGTCGGCGTCATCGCCGCGCGGCGGTGGGTCGGTCGCGGCCGGCGGATCGGCGCCGGGAACACCGCCGTCGCGCCGCTTGCGCTGCCAGTCATCGCGCACGTCGGAGATCTCGTGCTTGAGCTCCGTGCTGCGCTGCTGCATCCGGTTTGAGTCCTGCTCGAGCTGATCGGCGAGCTTGTCGTGATCCTCGGAGCGGTCCATGGGTGTCAGGCTCACCGCTGCGGGCGATCGGCAAACCGCGCGCGTGTCTAGAATCGACTGATAGAAAATTACTGGGCCTCGAAGTGAAAAACACATGAGTAAGGCGATTGAGGAGCTCGAACGGGTGATCATCCGCTTTGCGGGTGATTCGGGCGACGGGATGCAGCTGACCGGCAGCCGCTTCACCGACGCGACCGCCGTGGTCGGCAACGACCTCGCCACGCTGCCCAATTTCCCGGCTGAGATCCGCGCCCCCGCGGGGACGCTCGCCGGCGTGTCGGCGTTCCAGATCCACTTCGCGTCGCGCGACATCCTCACCCCCGGCGATCATCCCGATGTTCTGGTGGCGATGAACCCGGCGGCGCTGAGGACCAACAGCGCAGAGCTGCGTCGCGGCGCGACGATCATCGTCAACGAGGACGCGTTCACCAAGCGCAACCTGGAGAAGGCCGGCTACGACGCCAACCCGCTGCAGGACGGGGCGCTCGCGGCCTATCGGGTGCACCGGGTTCCGATGAGCACGCTCACCACCCGTGCCGTCGAGGCAATCGAAGGTGTCTCCACGCGCGACGCCAGCCGGGCCAAGAACCTGTTTGCGCTGGGCGTGATCTCGTGGCTGTACGGCCGGCCCACCGAGGTCACCCAGCGCTGGATCGAGCGCAAGTTCGCGCGCGACCCCGCGGTCGCCCAGGCGAACCTGGCGGCGTTCAACGCCGGTTGGTCGTTCGGTGAGACCACGGAGCTGCTCGATGTCCAGTACCGCGTCAACCCGGCGACCGATGTGCCGCCCGGCACATATCGCAACGTCAACGGAACGACTGCGCTGGCGCTGGGGCTGGTGGCCGCCAGCGTGCGCAGTGGCCTGCCGCTGGTGCTGGCCAGCTATCCGATCACGCCCGCATCGGAGCTTCTGCATGAGCTCTCGCGTCACGCCTCGATCGGCGTCTCCACGATCCAGGCCGAGGATGAGATCGCCGCCGCCGGGATGGCGCTCGGCGCCTCGTTCGGCGGCAAGCTCGGCGTGACCGCGACCAGCGGGCCGGGCATGGACCTCAAGGCGGAGATGATCGGTCTGGCGGTGATGCTCGAGCTGCCGCTGGTGGTGATCGACGTTCAGCGTGCCGGCCCGTCGACCGGTATGCCGACCAAGACCGAGCAGTCCGACCTGCTGCTGGCTCTCCACGGCCGTCACGGCGAGAGCCCGCTGCCGGTGGTCGCGCCGAGCACGGCCGGCGGCTGCTTTGCGGCGGCGTTCGACGCGGCCCGGATTGCGATCCGCTATCGGACCCCGGTGATCCTGCTCTCGGACTCGTTTTTGGCCTCGTCGTCGGAGCCGTGGATGATCCCCGAAGTGTCCTCGCTGCCTTCGATCGATCCGGCGTTCGCGACCGCGCCGTCGAACGGACACCCGTTCGAGCCCTACAGCCGCGACGAGAAGCTCGCCCGGCCGTGGGCGATCCCCGGCACGCCGGGGTTGGCGCACCGGATCGGGGGCCTGGAGAAGGCCGACGGCTCCGGCAACATCTCCTACGACGGCGCCAACCACGAGCGGATGACCGAGCTACGCGCCGCCAAGGTCGCCGCCGTCGCGGATGAGATCCCGCCGCTGGTGGTCGACATCGAACCGGATCCCGCCCACCCCACGAACCTGCTGGTGCTTGGCTGGGGCTCCACCGAGGGCTCGATCCGCGCCGCGGTGCGCCTGGCCCGCGAGGCCGGCTACCGGGTCGCCAGCGCGCAGTTGCGCCATCTCAGCCCGCTGCCGAGCAACACCGGCGACGTGTTGCGGTCGTTTGAGCGCGTGCTCGTCCCCGAGCTGAACTGCGGCCAGCTGGCGTCGGTCCTGCGGGCGCGCTTCCTCGTCGACATCGAGTCCCACACCAAGCTGCAGGGCCAGCCGCTGTTCGCGACCGAGATCCTCGAGCAGATCGCGCAGCGCCAATGAGCACGCTGAGCAAGGCGGACTTCCAGTCTGACCAGGAGACCCGCTGGTGCCCCGGCTGTGGCGATTACGCCGTGCTGGCCGCGGTGCAGCAGTTCATGCCCGAACTGGGGATCCCGCCCGAGCGGATCGTGTTCGTCACCGGTATCGGCTGCGCCGGGCGATTCGCCTATTACATGGACACCTATGGCATGCACGGAATTCACGGACGCGCCCCGGCGTTGGCCACCGGCCTGGCCACGGCGCGCGAGGACCTGTCGATCTGGGTGGTGACCGGCGACGGCGACTCGCTGTCGATCGGCGGCAACCATCTGATCCACGCACTGCGGCGCAACGTGCCGGTCAAGATCCTGCTGTTCAACAACCAGATCTACGGGCTCACCAAGGGTCAGGCGTCGCCGACCTCCGAGCTGGGCAAGATCACCAAGTCAACCCCGTTCGGCGTCGCCGACCACCCGTTCAACCCGGTCGCGCTGGCGCTCGGGGCTGAGGCCACGTTCGTCGCGCGGACGATCGACCGCGACCGCCATCACCTGACCGAGGTGCTACGCGCCGCGGCGACCCACGAGGGAGCCGCGCTGGTCGAGATCTACCAGAACTGCCCGGTGTTCAACGACGGCGCGTTCAGCGCGCTGACCGACAAGGGCGCTCGCGACGCCAACCAGATCCGGCTGCGTGCCGGCGAGCCGATTCGCTTCGGCGAGCGCGGCGAGCGAGGCGTCGTCCGCGGCGCCGACGGCTGCCTGGAGATCGTCGACGTGGAAGCGGATCCCGCCCACCTCGACGCCCTCCTCATCCATGACCCGGCGCGCTCTGATCCAGGGCCGGCGTTCTCGCTGGCCAAGCTCGCCGAGACACCGACTGGACCGACCCCGATCGGGATCTTCCGGGATGTCGATCGCCCGGCCTATCGGCAACGCGGTGCCGCCGAGCCGGCTACCGAGGCCCAGCTCTCGGACCTGCTGATGGGCGGCGACACCTGGACCGTGTCCTAGCCTCGAGGCGGTGGATCGCGTGCCGAAGCTGGAGCTGCTGTGGTGGGAGGGGTGCCCGTCCACCGCGCGGGCGCTGAGCGACCTAAGGGCGGCCGCGGCCGAACTGGGGCTCGACAGCGAGGTCGTCACGCGCGAGATCAAAACCGAGGCCGAGGCTGCCGCGGCAAGCTTCGTCGGCTCACCGACGATCCTGATCGACGGCGCCGACCTCGCGGCGACTCCCGACGACGCGGCGGAGCGCTCCGGCTGGCTCAGCTGCCGCGTCTATCGACGTCGCGACGGGCGCATCTCACCGACCCCCGACCCCGATGACATGCGCGACGCGCTGCGTGGCGCCGCCGCCCGCAATGAGGTGAGACGATGACCATCCCGATCGGCGCCGCGGCGCCCGATTTCTCGTTGCACGACACCGCCGGCAACAGCTGGGCGCTTAACGGCGCGCCGGCCATCGTGCTGGTGTTCACTTGCAACCACTGCCCGTACGCGCTCGCCTGGCACGATCGGATCGCCGATGCCGCGCGGGACTATGCGGATCGAGGCGTCGTCTTCATGGCGATCAACTCCAACGACGCCGACCGGTTCCCGCGGGATTCCTACGACGCGATGCAGCGACGGGTGGCGCAGGACGGGGAATGGCCGATGCCCTATCTGCACGACGTCACGCAGGCGGTCGCCCGCGCTTACGGCGCCAGGACGACACCGGACGTGTTCATGCTCGACGGCCAGGGCGTACTGCGCTACCGCGGCGCCCCCGACGGCGACTACGACGATCGCAGCCAACGCGCGGCGTGGCTGCGCGATGCCCTGGACGCGGTCCTGGCCGGCTCAGCGCCCGAGCCGGCGCAGACCGAACCCGTCGGCTGTTCGATCAAGTGGAAGCCCTAGACCCGGCCCGGGCCGGCCCGGCGCGGCGCGGCGCGCCCCGGCTTAGGGCTCGGCGACGTGGCCGTCGGTGGGCTCGATCGGAAGCCCCGCGGCATGCCATTCCAGCAGTCCGCCGGTCATGTTGTGGGCGTCGAAGCCGGCCTGGGTGAACGCCTCGGTCGCCATCGCCGAACGTCCGCCGCTGCGGCAGTAGAAGACGACCGGGCGGGAGCGGTCGATCGACTTAGCCGCACCGGAGAGCTCGCCGAGCTCGACCAGCCGGCCGCCGGCGATCCGGCCCGCCTCGTGCTCGTGGCGCTGACGCACGTCGATCAGCTGAACTGACTCGTCGCTGGCCAACAGCGCTGAGACCTCCTGCGGGGTGTAGTCCGGCGGCACCGCTGGAGCGTAGCGTTCGCACCCGCCCTGCATTTTCCTGCCCAGCGCCGACCCGATGACAGAGATCTTGCCGGTCGTGTACTGTGCCGAGCCGATAATCACCCAAAGCCGAATCGCCGTGGACCTCCAGAGCCACGGACGATCGGGGAACCCGATTGAGGCCATCCCGGCCTCAGGGGCGAATCGCCGGAATTCCGGCGTAGCGCACTCTTTCAGCGCGAGTCCGTCAGCTAACCCCGAAGGCACGCGAAAGAGAAGGGTTAGTCCGTGTTCCAAGTCCCTCGTCGTGCCGTCCCGCTGTTGGCGGGGCTCCTGACGCTGTGTGCTGTGATGTGGTCAGTCGGTTCGGCGCTGGCGCGGACCCACGCGGGAGATCCCGACACGGCCCACCGGGCCAACGCCAAGCAGGTGGTCGTGACCGTCGCTCGCGGCACCCACCAGGTGCACGTGCACGGCGTGCCCGACGTCGGCGTCGTGCACGCGGCGAGTAACACCGGCGGTGGCGGACTCGGCGGCCCGACGACGACCCCGACCAAGAAGCGGGCCAAGTCGCATCGGAGCAAGCAGACGGTCACGACCACCAATCCGATCGATTCCAGCGATCCCGTGCTGGCGCCGGTGGTCCAGGACGTTGGCTCCCAGCACCTCGGCGAGCGCACGCTGAAGGTGGGCATGCAGGGCCACGACGTGCGCGTGCTGCAGGGCTACTTGACCGTGGCCGGCTATCCGACGAGCATCGACGGGGACTTCGGCCAGGGCACGCAGACCAATGCGATGAAGTTCGAAACCGGGAACGCCCTAACCGCCGACGGCATCGTGACCTACCCCCAGACCCGCGTGCTGCGCGGGCTCGTCGCCAAGGCGCTGGCCGGCGGCGCGGTCACTAAGGCCACGATCAACACCGACGGCACCGCCAGCGCCCCGTCGGGCGCGCCGCCGGTCGTCCAGCAGGCGATCGCCGCGGCCAATCAGATAATCGACAAGCCCTACATCTACGCCGGCGGTCACGCCCGCTGGAACGACAACGGTTATGACTGCTCGGGCTCGGTCAGCTTCGCGCTGCACGGCGCCGGCCTGCTGTCCTCCCCCGAGGACTCCACCGGACTGGAGTCCTTCGGCAGCCCCGGTCCGGGCAAGTGGATCACGATCTACGCCAACGCGTCCCACACCTGGGTCGTGGTCGCGGGGATCGCGTTTGACACCGCGCACTACGGGCCGACCACGCCTGGTGGCACCGGTCCGCGGTGGTTGAGCGACCCGACCGGAAACCTGGCTGACGGCGGCAACTACGTCGTGCGCCACCCATCCGGCCTCTGACGTCGCCGGGCAGTTCGTTGACGTAGGATCCAGGGCAGCAATGTCTGCGCTGTCCGAGCTCTACACCGTCCCGCAGGAGCATCTCGACTTTCGCGACACGATTCGCGAGATCGCTCAGCAGCGGATCGCGCCGCGAGCCGCGCAGGTCGACGAGGAGGCGGCGTATCCACACGATCTGCGGGCGCTGCTGGCCGAGCAGGACATCCTCGGGCTGCCGTTCGAAACCGAGCATGGCGGGACCGGCACCGGCACGCTGATGCTCAACATCGCGGTCGAGGAGATCGCCAAGGCGTGCGCCTCGACGGCGCTGATCCTGATGATCCAGGAGCTGGGGACGCTGCCGATCAAGCTGTTCGGCTCCGATGAGCTCAAGGACCGCTTCCTGCCCCGGTGCGCCACCGGTGAATGGTCGCCGGCATTCGCCCTCTCTGAGCCCGAGGCCGGCTCCGATCCCGGCGGCATGATCACCCGCGCGGTCCAGGACGGCGACGAGTGGGTGATCGACGGCACTAAGAACTGGATCACCAACCTCGGGATCGCCGACTTCTATGTGGTGTTCGCGGTCACCGACCGCGACGCCGGCCATTCCCGGGGTATCACCGCGTTCGTGGTCGAGGCCGACCGGCCCGGGTTCAGCGTCGGCAAGCTCGAGCACAAGCTTGGGATCCGCGGCTCACCGACCGGACAGCCGATCTTCGACGGCGTCCGCGTGCCCGCCGCGAACATCGTCGGCGAGGTCAACCATGGCTTCAAGGTGGCGATGGGGACGCTGGACATCTCGCGGCTGGGTGCCGGCGCGCAGGCGCTCGGGATCGCCCAGGGCGCGACCGACTACGCCGCCGCCTACGCGCGCGAGCGCCGGCAGTTCGGCAAGCCGATCAACTCGTTCCAGGCGATCCAGTTCAAGCTCGCCGACATGGAGACCCAGTGCGCCGCCGGACGCGAGCTGCTCTATCAGGCGTGCGCGAAGGTCGACCGCGGTGACGCTGACGTCGGAAAGTTCACCGCGATGGCGAAGCTGTTCTGCTCGGACACCGCGATGGCGGTCACGGTCGAGGCGGTCCAGGTACTCGGCGGGTATGGGTACGTCAAGGAGTACCCGGTCGAGCGGATGATGCGCGACGCCAAGATCACCCAGATCTACGAGGGCACGAACGAGATCCAGCGCCTCGTGATCGCCCGCACGCTGAGGTAGCGCGTGCCGCGGTCCCCGTCGCCTCCGTCGCTGCGTCGCGTGCTGCTGTCGGCCGCCGGGGCGATGACGGTCGGGCTGGGCGCGGTGAGCCTGTTCGTGGGCTTCAGCGATTACCCGCTCGTGCGTCTGTTGCAGGGCGTAGCGGTGTTCGGCGCGGGCGCGGTCATCCTCGGAGGGACGGTCGTGCTCGTGATGGTGCATCTGGGCGGGTGGGAGGAGCCGGAATCCGAGCAGGACTTCGAGGCGCTCGTGCAGCGCGCCGAGCGCCTGGCCGCCGGGGAATGGGATCCCGCCGACGGCGACGTGGATGACGATGTCGCCGGATTCGATCACGACGATCAGTACGTGGTCAGCGGCGACGAGGATTTCCGGGCGCTGGTGCGCTCAGCCATCGACGAGCTGCCGCTGGATTTTCACCGCGCGTTGGAGCACGTGGCGATCGTCGTTTCCGACGGTGGGCGCCGTCAGCGCGCGTACGGCCTCTACCAGGCTGACACGGTCGCGCAGGACTACTTCCACGACCGGATCGTGATCTTCCAGGACACGCTAATGCGTGACTTCGGCCACGACGCGGGGCTGCTCAAGGCGCAGGTCACGCGGACCGTGCGCCATGAGCTCGCCCACCATCTGGGGTGGGGGGAGAAGGGCGTTCGCGGCCTGGGGCTGTAACGGCTCCGCCGGCGACGCCAACACCTGACACAGGAGGATCGAGATGCCCGATGCCGTGATCGTCGACGCCATCCGCACGCCCATCGGGCGCGCGATGAAGGGATCGCTGAAGACGGTGCGCGCCGACGAGCTGGCGGCGCTGCCGATCCGGACGTTGATCGAGCGCAATCCCGAGGTCGACTTCGCGCAGACCACGGACGTGCTGATGGGTGCGGCCTCGGGCGTCGGCGAGCAGGGCTACAACGTGGGGCGCAACGCGGCCCTGCTCTCGGGGCTTGACCACCACGTCCCCGCCTGCACCGTGAACCGGTTCTGCGCCTCGTCGCTGATGGCGATCCGGATGGCCTCGCACGCGATCCGCGCCGGCGAGGGCGAGCAGTACATCGCCGCCGGCGTGGAGGCGGTGTCTCGGGCCGGGCTTGGAGCGGGAATGATGGAGGAGGCCAAGAACCCTCGCCTGGACGGTTCCGAGGGCTCGGTGTACGACGTCTACATCCCGATGGGGATGACCGCCGAGAACGTCGCCGATCGCTGCCAGGTGACCCGCGAGCAGCAGGACGAGTGGGCGGTGATCTCCCAGGCGCGCGCCGTGCAGGCGCGCGACTCCGGCCACTTCGCCCACGAAATCGTGCCGGTGACGGTGGCCGCGCACACCGACACCGACAAGGAGGGCAACGAGATCGATGTCCCCGAAACCGTGGTCGACGCCGACGACGGGCCGCGGGCGGGGACGACGATGGAGGTTCTGGGCAAGCTCAAGCCGGCGTTCCGGCCCGACGGCACCGTCACCGCCGGCAACTCCTGCCCGCTCAACGACGGCGCCGCTGCGGTGCTGGTGATGTCCGACGCCCGGGCCGACCGGCTCGGCCTCAAGCCGCTGGCGCGGATCGTTGCCTCGACGGTGGCAGCGATCCGGCCCGAGCTCATGGGCCTCGGCCCGATCCCGGCAATCGAGGCGCTGCTGGAGCAGACCGGCATGAAGATCGAGGAGATCGACATCGTCGAGATCAACGAGGCGTTCGCCGCCCAGATCATCCCCTGTAAGGCGCAGCTGGGCATCACCGACGAGCAGCTGAACCCGTTCGGGGGCGCGATCGCGCTCGGCCATCCTTTCGGGATGACCGGGGCGCGGATCATGACCACGCTGCTCAACGGGCTGCGCGCGACCGGCGGGCGCTACGGGATCGAGTCGATGTGCGTCGCCGGCGGGATGGGCCAGGCGATGCTGGTGCAGCGGCTCTGAACGCTTGCGCCGGCGCGGATCAGTCCGCCGGGCGCGACAGCGAGATCCCGAACAGGGCGTCGTCGTCGGTGAACCAGCGGTGCAGCGCCAGGCCGCCGGCCGCCAGATCGGCCTGCAGGGGCTCGGGCGTGACCTTGGCGCTGATCTCGGTGCGCAGCTCCTCACCGGCGGCGAACTCGACCCGCAAGTCCAGGGCGCCGACCAGCACCGAGCAGCCCCGGGTGGCGCGCAGGCGCATCTCCACCCACTCGTGGCGGCGGTCGAAGAACGTGACGTGCTCGAAGCTGTCGGGCGCGAAGTCGGCGTCCAGTTCCCGGTTGAGCACGTGCAGCAGGTTGCGGTTGAACTCCGCCGTGACCCCTGCGGAGTCGTTGTCGGCGGCCTCGATCAAATGGCTGTCCTTGATCAGGTCGGTGCCCAGCACGAGCCGGTCACGCTCACCGAGCAGGCTGGCGATCTTAGCCAGCACAGCCCGGCGGGTACCGGGCGCGAAGTTACCGATCGTGCCGCCCAGCAGCGCGACCAGCCGCGGCGTATCCGGGCTGTCGGGCACGTGCGCGAGGTGGCGCTCGAAGTCGCCCACGATGCCGTGGACCTCGAGCCCGGGGTAGTCCTCGACGAGCGTCCTCGCGGACGCCTCGACGACGCTACGCGAGACGTCGAGCGGGACGTAGCGGCGCAGCGTGCCCGCGTCGCGCCCAGCAGCACGCGCGCCTTGTCTGACGCACCCGCGCCGAGCTCGACCAGTTCGCCGGCGCCGGTCAGCGACACGATCTCCGCGGCCCGCTGACGCAGGATCGCCAGCTCGGTGGGCGTTGGGTAGTACTCGGGCAGCTCGCAGATGCGTTCAAACAGCTCCGACCCGCGCGCGTCGTAGAGATGCTTGGGAGCAAGTTCCTTGAACGGCTTGGTCAGGCCGGCGAGCACATCATTGGCCAGCGTGCGCTCCTCGTCACCGCTCAGGCACGAGTCGACCTGCATCTCGGTCTGACCCAGCGACGTGCTCATGGTTCCCTCGCGATCCGCAGGCCGGAGAAGATTTGGCGGCGCTGGGGCAGATCCCAGTTGCGAAACGTGGAGCTGGCGACGCGTGGGCGGGTCGCCCAGGAGCCGCCGCGCAGCACCCGATGACCTGATCTGAAGAACACCTCGGAGTACTCGCGGTAGGGATAGGACGCAAAGCCGGGATAGCCGTCGAACTCGGTCGCGGTCCATTCCCAGACGTCCCCGATCATCCCCAGGCACCCGTACGGCGACGCGCCCGCCGGCAGTGACCCGGCGACGTCGGGGCCGTGGCGGAGCTGATCCAGGTTCGCCTGCACGCCCGCCACGACCGGATCCTCGCCCCACGGATGGGTCAGGGCGGACTGCTGCTGCTGGTCCCAGGTCGCCGCCTTCTCCCACTCCACTTCGGTGGGCAGACGAGCGCCGTGCGCGCGGGCAAAGGCGTCGGCCTCGAACCAGGAGACGTGGACGACCGGTCGGTCCGGATGCAGTGGCGCCAGTCCCGAGAGGCGCCATTCGGACCGGTGGTCAGCCGTCCAGCCCTGTGGTCGTGTGATGTCGTAGTCCTCCTTCCAGGACCAGCCCTCGTCAGACCACCACTCCCGTCGCTCATAACCACCTCCCTCCACGAACGTCAGATAGGTCGCGTTGGTGATCGGCGTGCGTCCGATCAGGTAGTCGCGCACATCGGTGCGATGACGCGGGCGCTCGTTGTCATAGGCGAAGCCTTGGTCGGGCGCGCCGATCGTGCACGGGCCGCCGGGTACCCGGACCAGCTCCAGCCCGGTGTGCGATCCGGCGGCAGGGTCGGGGTGCGGGCGCCACGCCGGCAGCGCGTAGCCGTCGAGCTGGGCCAGCTGCAGCGTCTGCAGCATCGTTTCGTTGTGCTGCTGTTCATGGCGGACGACCAGCTCGGCGATCGTGCCGTCGCCGACGCCACGTCGGTCGATCACGTCGGTCACGCGACCGCGCACCTGCTCGAGGTACTCGCGCGCCTCCCCGGGACCCAGGAACGGAAGCTCACCCCGGTCAGCCCGCGGAGTCTCGAAGGCGTCGTACACGTCGGCCAGCTCCGCGTGCAGCAACCGGCGCTCTCCGAAACGGTGCACCAGCCACAGGTCCTCGAACGCGGCGATGTGGCCGAGATCCCAGACCAGCGGGCTCATCAGCGTGGAGTGCACGCGCTCGAGGTCCTGATCGGAAACCGGGGCGACGAGCGCGAGCGTCCGCTCGCGGACTTCGTCGAGCGCCGCCAGGGCTCCGGCTGGGCTGCGCGGCACTGCGACTGACGGCACGCCGTCCATGTCTTCCATTCTGGCAAGAACGGCCGGTCGGCAAACCTCAATTTTCGAGTCGATAGCGCAGAAACAGCGATCCGGCGCGTTCCAGCAGCCCGGCGAGCGCCATCTCGGCCGGTGCCGGTAGCTCGGGACCCTGGGTCAGCCCCGGTCCGTCGCCGCCGCCGGTCAGCTTCGGGACCACGGTGAGGAACAGCTCGTCCAGCACCCGCTCTCTGACCAGCGCGGACAGCACGCTGGGGCCCCCCTCGCACAGCAGCGCGCGCACCCCGTGCCGGGTTCGCAGGTGGCTCAGCGCGTTGGCGAAGCTGAGCTGATCCGGCGCCAGGCGGACGAGCTCGACCTCGGCGGCCGGGTGACCGGGATCGACGTCGGCGCCGCTGAACACGATCACGCGCGCCTCGGGCTCCGCGAACAGCGGGATCTCGAACGGCACGTCGCCGCCGCGGGTGAGCATGCAGGCCAGCGGCTCGGCGGCCAGCCCGCGCTCGCGACGGCGCTCCCGCGCCCGGGGGTCCTTGATCAGGCGACCGTAGCGTTCGGTGCGCGCGGTGCTGGTACCGATCAGCACCGCATCAACCTCGCGGCGCAGCGCGCGGAATACGGCAAGGTCCCCGTCGTCGCCGAGCTCGCCCGAGCGCCCCTGAAATGAGGCTCGCCCGTCGACGCTTGAGACGAAGTTGGCCAGCACGTGGGGACGATCGGCGCCGGCCTGGTCGGCGAACCGCAGACTGGCCACCAACGCCTCGATCTCGACCTCGCCCGGCTCGGGGAAAAGCTGCTCAAACCGCATCGGCGAAAGCTTCTCACGCCGCAGACAAACCGGTTAGGCTGGCAGCCGATGAACTTCAAGGCGCTGGATCGCGGCGAGCTGACCGCCGTCACCGCGCTCGGCGCGCTGATGGTCACCCTCGGTGCGGCGTGATCGTCTCGGGCGCGATCTGGCGATCGCAGGAGAGCGGCGCGCGGCGCAAGCCGCCGGGGGTCTTGTGAGCGCGCGCTCCCACAACGCGAGGCCCGATCGCAACCTGGCCCTCGAGCTGGTGCGGGTGACCGAGGCCGCGGCGCTGGCCGCCGCGCGCGAGATCGGCCGCGGTGACAAGGAGGGTGCCGACCAGGCCGCCGTGGACGCGATGCGCCAGGTGCTGGACGGGGTCTCGATGGATGGCGTCGTGGTGATCGGCGAGGGGGAGAAGGACGATGCCCCGATGCTGTACAACGGCGAGCGGATCGGTGACGGCACGCCGCCCGAGGTCGACGTCGCCGTCGACCCGCTGGAGGGAACCCGGCTGACGGCGCTGGGGATGCCCAACGCGGTGGCCGTGATCGCGCTGTCGGAACGCGGCACGATGTTTGACCCGGGCCCGGTGTTCTATATGGAGAAGATCGCCGGTGGCCCCGAGATCGCCGACCTGCTCGACCTCGACCGGCCGCTGGCGCACACGCTTGGCCTGATCGCCGAACGCAAGCACACCGACATCCGCGACGTGATGGTGGTGATGCTCGACCGCGAACGCCATCACGACGCGATGCGCCAGGTGCGGGAGGCCGGCGCTCGGGTGCGTCTGATCACCGACGGCAACGTCGCCGGCGCGCTGCTCGCGGTGTCTGAGAACACGCCGGTCGACCTGCTGTGGGGAATCGGTGGCACGCCCGAGGGCGTGATCTCGGCCGCTGCGATCAAGTGCATCGGCGGGCAGCTGCTGGGCCGCCTGTGCCCACGCGACGACGAGGAACGCGCGGCGGCCGTGGCGGCCGGGTATGACCTGGACCAGGTGCTGAGCTGCGACGACCTGGTCAAGGGTGACAACGCGTTCTTCTCGGCGACGGGGGTGACCGACGGCGATGTGCTGCAGGGAGTGCGCTATCAGGGCGATCGCGGCGCCAGTACCGAATCGCTGGTGATGCGCTCGCGCTCGGGCACGGTGCGCCGGGTCTCGGCTCGCCACGACCGCGCCAAGATGCGCGGTCTGGGCATCAGCTACGGCTGAGTGCCGCCCGGGAGCTGGTCGGCCAACGAGCCGATCTTGGACTTCGCGAGGTCCAGCTTGGCGAGCGAGCGCAGGAACGCGTTGGTGACCAGCACGTGGATCACCGACTGGGTCATCTCGTACACCGGCGTGCTGAGGCCGGCAGCGATCGAGGGGAAGAAGTTGGCGACCTCGACCTCGATCAGCAGCTCGCACCGGGTCGGCGGGGGCACGGGCTCGGCGGCCGGCCGGCGGCGCACGTCAAGCGCCAGAAATCCGGACCCCCGGCCAGCCCGGGCAACGAGCAGCCCGTCACGGATCTGCCAGCGTACGGCCCCGTGGTCGTCCTCGAGCGTGTATTGCGGCGTCTCGAAGCGCAGCAGTGTCAGCGGCCGCGCCACCAGCACCACCGAGCGGCTGTCGGCGCTGTAGACGACGCGGATCAGGCCCAGCGTCACGCGGCTCAGAAAGCGCCAGTAGGTCCGGGCCAGGTTCTCCAGGTTGGCGGGCGTCCACAGGTCCTCCATCGCGGACTCGTCGACCGTCAGCTTCGCCGATTGCACCGAGCGCACCTCGCCGCCGCGCTGGATCACCGTCGAGCGGCGGGGGGAGACGATCACCGCCTGGGCCGGCAGCCGGCGCCGCCGGCGAAGGCGGCGCGCGGCGATCGCCGACAGCGCGGCGAGCGCGAGCAGGATCGGCGCGAACACGACGTGAGCCCTCAGCGAGCCAGCGCTTGCAGCATGACCGGCGTGCCGGCGGGGAGCTGACCCTCGCCCTGCGGGATGATCGCCAGCGCGTCTGCGCCGAGCAGTGAGGTGAGGATGTGCGATCCCTGCGCGCCGTTGGGGAACGCCGTCAGCCCGTTGGGGCCGAGCTCGAGGCGGACACGAACCGCCTGATCCCGATTCAGGTTGCGGCGAACGTCGGTCCCCAGCATCGCCTCACCGTGCGGGGGACGCGGTGCCGGGCCGCCCTGCAGCGCCGCCAGCGCGGGCGCGACGAACAACGAGAACGTGACCACGGCCGACACCGGGTTGCCGGGCAGCCCGAACACCAGCGGCTGGTTGGGCAGCGACCTCGCCTGCCCGAACCACGTCGGCTTGCCGGGCTGCAAGGCGACGCTCCAGAAGATCTCCTGCACGCCGAGCGCCTCCAGGGACGGCTTGACGTGGTCGTGGGGGCCGACCGATACACCGCCGGAGATGATCAGCACATCGGAGCTGCGCAGAGCCTCGGCGATGCCCCGTTCGGTCGCGGCTCGATCGTCGGGCAGGCGCCGCGCGGGCTCGGCCAGCGCGCCGGCGCCGCCCGCCAGGCCGACGAGCATCGGGGCGTTGGAGTTGTGGATCTCACCCGGCCCGAGCGGCTCTCCGGGCGCACGTAGCTCGTCGCCGGTACAGACGACGCTCACGCGGGGACGCAGCGAGACGACGAGCTGCCCGACGCCGGCGGTGACCGCGGCTCCGAGGTCGACGGCGACCAGGCGGGTGCCGGCCGTGAGCTGCAGCGAGCCGGCCACCATGTCCTCGCCGGGGCTGCGGATGTGCGCGCCCGGCGCCGATTCCGCGTGCGTCTCGATCGTGGCGGAATCAGCGCTGACCTGCTCCTGAGGGATCACCGAGGTGGCGCTGGGAGGTACCGCGGCACCGGTGGAGACCCGGACGGCCTCGTCCGCGGCGATCTCGCCCGTCGCCGGGGCGCCGGCCCTGGACTCGCCGACGAGCCGTAGCCGGCGGCCGGCGGCGCCGGCGCGCAGCGCATAGCCATCCATCGCCGAGGAGGGGAACGCCGGCACGTCGCCGGCTGCCCGTATGTCCTGGGCGAGCACGCGTCCGAGCGCGTCGTCGATCGCCACCGTCTCGGAACCGAGCGGTCGGAGCGCTGACGTCACGAGCTCGCGCGCCTGGTCGATGGAGATCAGCGTGGTCGACATCTCAGAGAGCCACCGATGGCCGGTTTCGGAGCATATTGCGATCTGGATCTCGGGCGACGGGCGGCGAGCGCCACCCG
>JBPCPC010000162.1:0-51089 GCA_050999585.1 Solirubrobacteraceae bacterium
CCGGCGATCACCTCTGCCGCGGTCGACTCGGCGTTGAAGGGAGTGGTGATGCGGTTGGCGGTGCTCACGACGGCTCCTGGCGTCGGTAGGCTCAAACGGAGGTTTCTCCGGTAAGCCGACCGTAGCAGACAATCGGAGGCTCCTCCGCTTCGTGCTGGAATGATGCCCGTACCACCTAACGCCAATCCGCGGCCGCTGCGCGCCGACGCGCAGCGCAACCGCGCGCGGCTGCTAGAGGTCGCGCTGCATGCGTTCTCCGCCGAGGGCTCACAGCCGGTCCCGCTGGAGGCGATCGCCCGCGAGGCCGGAGTTGGAATCGGCACCCTGTACCGCCACTTCCCCACCCGCGAGGCGCTGGCCGAGGCGACTTACCGCAACGAGCTGGCCCGCCTCTGCGACGGCGTGGCTGAGCTGCTTGCGCACCTGCCGGCCGACCAGGCGATGCGCGTCTGGCGCGACCGCTTCTTCGCCTACATGGAGACCAAAAGGGAGCTGCGCGAGGCGCTGCAGGCGGTGATCGCCGCCGGTGCCAACCCGTTTGCCGAGAGCCGCGGCCGGCTGGTCACGGCGATGACGACGCTGCTGACGGCGGGCGTGAAGCAGGGCACGCTGCGCGACGACGTCTCCGCTGATGACGTGCTCGCCGCCATGTCGGGCATCGCGCAGGCCACCGCCGGCGCTCCCGAACAACGTGACCGGCTGCTCGACCTGCTGCTCGACGGCCTGCGGCGCCAGCCGCACGGCGAGTCCGGGCCGCCGGCGGCACTTGGTCAACGTCAGCGGCGCTCGGTCAGCGGCGCGTAAGCGTCCGGGCGCCGCGTGCTCAGAAACGGGAACAGCTCGAGCCAGTCGCGGCGCTGATCGAGGTCGAGGTCGGCGACCAGCACCGCGGCGCGGTTGCGCGGCGCCTGGACGAGCACGCGGCCGTAGGGATCAGAGATGAAGCTCGAGCCGTAGAAGGTCAGCGGCGGCTCGGTGCCGATCCGGTTGACGGCGACCATGAAGGTGCCGTTGGCGACCCCGTTGCCGACGATCACCTGCTGCCACAGCGGCTGGGTGTCGAAGTCGGGATGGTCGGGCTCGGAGCCGATCGCGGTCGGGTAGATCAAGACCTCGGCACCGGCCAGCGAGTAGGCCCGCGCCAGCTCGGGGAACCACTGGTCCCAGCACGTCGGACAACCCAGCTGCACGTCGGCGCCGCCGCCGGAGACCGGGAGCGACACCAGTGGAAACGCGTCGCCCCCCGCGGGCCCGGGCCGGAAGTAGCGATCCTCGTAGTAGCCGGCGGTCACGGGGATGTGGAGCTTGCGCGTGCGCGAGACCAGCGTGCCGTCGGGTGCCACAACCACGGCGGTGTTAAACCCCAACCCGTCCTCACCGTCGGCGCGCTCGTACAGCGATGCGTGCACGTAAACGCCGGCCGATGCCGCCGCCGAGCGCCCGAACGACACCGTCGGCCCATCCTCGAGCGTCTCCGGAACGGCGCCGGCCGCCGTCGGCCCGTCGGGGGTGATCGCGAAGTAGGGCGACAGCGTCAGCTCCTGCAGGCACACGATCCGCGCTCCCGCTTGGGCCGCCTGCGAGATTCCCGCTTCCAGCGCGGCGCGATGCGCTTCGGGGTCGGGGTGCCAGCGCTCCTGGACCAGCCCCACGCGTAGCGGCGCCCGCTCGCTCGGCCGCACGCGAGCCGGTGATGGCGGCGGCCCGAACGCCGTGATCAGCTCCGCCGGAGGCTCAGCCATGTTGCACCGGCACCTGCTGGGTGATGCAGTGCGGGCCGCCTCCGCCGTAGGCGATGACCAGGCCCGGAACGGCCACGACCTCACGCCCGGCGTAGGCGGCGGCGATCACGGCCAGCGCCTCGTCATCGGTGTCGGCTCCCGCCACGGGCACGATCACTGCTCGATTGCAGATGTAGAAGTTCAGATAGCTGGCGGCAACCTCGTCACCGGCCACCTGCCCGTAGGGCAGCAGCGGCAACTCCGTCACCGCCAGGCCGGCCGCCACCAGCCGCGACCTGTTCTCAGCGCAGTTGTCGTAATTGGGGTTGCCCTCCGGCACGGTCTGCAGCAGCACGTGCCCGACCCGCGTGAACGCGGCGACCAGGTCGACGTGCCCGTCGGTGTCGCGGTCCTCGAGCAAGCCCATCCCCAGCCACACGAAGCGCTCCACCCCCAGCCGCGCACGCAGCTCGGCCTCGATCTCAGCGCGCGACCAGGTCGGATTGCGGTTGGGGTTCAGCAGGCACTGCTCGGTGGTCAGCAGCGTGCCCTGCCCATCGGTGAGGATCGATCCGCCCTCCAGCACCATCTCCGAGGAGATCACCCGATCACCGAGTTCGGCGGCGATCAGAGCTCCGATCGCCGCGTCGCGATCCCAGGGCGGGAACTCCTCACCCCAGGCGTTAAACCCCCAGTGCACGGCCACGCGCGCGCCATCGTCATCCAGCGTGTAGATCGGCCCACAGTCACGCAGCCACGAGTCGTCCAGCCCCAGCTCCACGACTTCCACCCCGCCCCCGCAGGCGGCCCGCGCACCGGCCGCGTCGGCCCCCGGGTTGGCGATCATCGTCACCGGCTCAAACGCCGCCACGGCGTTGGCGACGGACGCGTAATCGGCGCGGGCCCGATCGATCGTCTCACCCCACAGGTCCAGCCGACACGGCCAGCCCATGATCGTTCGTTCGTGAGGCTCCCACTCGGCCGGCGTGCGCACGCATCAAATCTAACGCCGGCGCGACGCGCCGTTTTAGCTAAGCCAGATGCAGCCGGTGCGCCACCGCGGCGGCCTCGGTGCGGCCCTGGACGTCGAGCTTGGCCAGGATCCGCGACACGTGCACGCTGGCGGTCTTCTCGGCCATGTACAGCGACGCGCCGATCTGGCGGTTGGTGGCCCCCTGCGCCAGCAGCGACAGCACCTGACGCTCGCGTGGGGTCAGGCCGAACGGGTCCAGCGGCCCGTCCGGCACTGCGACAGCACCCCCGGCGGCGCGATCAGCACCACGAGCGCCGCCCAGCTCCAGCCGAGCTCGCCCCGCCAACCCGGTGATCTCGTCGATCAGCCACCGTGCGCCGAGCGCCCGGGCCCCCACCACAGCGGCCGACGCCGCCGCCGTGGCCGAGTCGCGGTGGCCGGCGGAGATCTCGCACTCGGCCTCGCGCCACCGTGCCCGGGCGACGTGATACGGGCGGTGCACCACCTCCCACGCCTCGGCCGCCCGAGCCCACTCACGCCCGCTCCCGCGCCCGCGGGCGCGACCCATCTCCGCCTTGGCCTGCGCGAGCCGCGCCCGCTCGACCACGCCGCCCGCCTGTACGGCGGCCTCCAGGCGCGCCATGTGCATGCGCGCCCTGGCCAGCGCGTCACGCAGCGCGCCGGTCTCCTTCAGGTCCCGAGCCCGCTGCGCGCGATCGGACTCCACCTGTACGGCCGCCGCGCTCAGCCGCGCGATCCGGATCGCGTCGTCGGTGCACAGCTCGATCCGATCCAGTCCCAGCTCAGCGTAGTGGCGGGCGGCGTCCAGCTCGCCGCGGCGCGCGTGGAGCTCGGCCCGCAGCGATGAGTACAACCCGATCCACTGCGGCTCGGCCGACACCTGCACCAGGTCAGAGACCGAGTCCAGCCGCTCCTCGGCGGCCGCCTCGTCGCCGACGCCCAGCTCCAGCTCGGCCTCCCGCATCTGCTGGAACAGGCGGATCCGCCCGATCGTGTGGGTCGGGGTCCGCGCCAGATGGTCGCGCGCCGCCGTCCAGTCGCCGGCGTCGAACGACAGCTCGGCGAGCGTCACCCGCAACCAGTCGCGCGTCAGCGAGTGGCGGCGCGGGAGTGCGGCCATGCCCTCCTCGGCGGTCCTCACGGCCTCCTCGGTGCGGCCGGCGAGCCCGAGGACCTCGGCGAGGTTGGAATACGCGGACGCGAGTGAGTCGAAGTCCTCGTCCTCGATCGCGATCTGGATCGCGCGGCGCAGCAGCCCGACCCCTTCCTCGACCTCCTGCAGGGCGAACCGGGTCATGCCCAGGGTGTTGAGCAGATCGCACTCGGCCAGCCGGTCCCCGGCCGCAACGGCAGCGGCCAGCGCGCTCTCCCCGCCCTCGATCGCGCGTTGGTAACGCCCGCGCAAGAAGCTCATCCGCGCCAGCCAGGCCAGCAGCAGCGGTCGCACCGCCTGCGGATCGTCGGGCGGCAGGATCGCCAGCGCGCGCTCGGCCAGCGTGACCGCCTCCTCGCCGCGGTTGAGGGTCCAGGTCGTCACCGACAGCCGCCCCAGCAGAAAGCCATAGCGACCCGGGTCTGCCGTCGGCCCGAGCTGCCGCAGGGCCTCGCGCAGCAGCACCTCGGCTCGCGGCCGGTTGCCCTCGTCGGCGTGGGCGCGGGCGGCGCGGTTGAGCAGTTCGACGTGGTCGATGCCGGCCAACTCCGGCGCGTTATCGACGCGCGGCCACAGCTCGAGCGCGCGGTCGACGAGGTCCGAGGCCTCGCCGAAGGCGTACACACTCTGCGCGGCCGCCGCCGCGGCGACGGTCGTGCGCAGGGCCGCCGGCTGGTCGCCGGCGGCCGCATAGTGGCCGGCCACCGCGGTCGCGTGCTCCAGGCGCCGCTCGTCGTCAGCGGTCTGCGCGTCGGCGGGACGCTCGCGCTCCAGATACTGCGCCAGGTCGAGGTGCAGCTCGCTGCGTTCTCCCGGCAACAGGTCGTCATGCAGCGCCTCGCGCAGCAATGCGTGGCGGAAACCGAAGGACTCGTCGCAGCCGATCAGCACCTGCTCGGACACCGCCTCGCGCAGCGCCAGCTGCAGCGCATCACGCGGAAGTCCGGTGACCGCCGTCAACGTCGGCTCGTCGAGCGAGCGTCCGACGGCGACGACGCGCGCGACTCGCTGGGCGTCGGGGGAGAGCCGCTCGATCCGCACCATGAACGCGTCGCGCAGGGTCTGGGGCGCGGCGCCGCGTCCGTCCAGACCGGCGGCCAGCAGCTCCTCGGTGTACAGGGGGTTGCCCTCGCTGCGGCGGAACAGCCGCGCCAGCAGCGGCCCGTCGGGCTGCGCGCCGAGGATGTCGCACAGCGCCTCGGAGAGCTCGTCGCGATCAAACGACGCCAGCTCGATGCGTCGTGCCCGCTCCAGGCGCTCGAGCTCGGACAGCAGCGGTCGCAGCGGATGGCGCCGGTGCAGCTCGTCGGTGCGGTAGGTGAGCAGCAGCATCACCCGCTCCTGGCGCAGGCTGCGGGCCAGGAAGGACACGAACGTCCGCGTCGAGCGGTCGGCCCAGTGCATGTCCTCCACCGCGAGCACCAACGGGGCCGCCTCGCTGAGCAGGTCGATCAGCTCCAGCACGGCCTCGAACAGCCGCAGCTGTCCGGCCGGATCGGCGCGGTCACCACGCGCCCGGCCGTCGCTCTCCAGCCCCGGGAGGATCGTCGCCAGCTGCGCGCGGCTACCGGCGGTGAGCTGGGCAAGCGCCGGATGGCGCCCCCGGACCAATGGACGCAGCGCGCTCAGCAGCGGTGCGTAGGGAAGCTCACCGTCCGCCTGCTCGACGCCGGTTCCGCGCGGAAACAGAACCCGCTACCCGGCCTCGGCATCGCCGGGGCCGCCGTTCTCCGGTGCCAGCAGCCGCTGCTCGAGCTCGGAGACCAGACGTGTCTTGCCGACGCCCGAGTCACCGCCGAGCAGCACGAGCGCGGGGCGGCCGGCCGTGGCCTCCCGGGCGGCGAGCTCCAGTTCGGCGAGCTCGCCGACCCGTCCCACGAAGTGGCTGCTGGTCAGTCTCGAGCTCATGGCCGAAGTATTGCCGGACGGCGGCGACCACGGCGATCCCGGAGCGGGCGAGACGACTGGGGCCGGCAGCGCCGGCGCCAGCGCGCGAACGGGCGGCGTCGGTGCGGAGCTCCTCGATCCGGGAGAGCGCCGCGAATGAGGTGAGCTGGGGATGCATGAGGGCTTCCTCTCGATCGGTTCCAACGTGATCTCAGGATGAACTGAGACCCGTGATCACACATCGGGAGAACGCAGCGAGATCAGCACTCGAACCCCTTACGCACGGGGGACGCGCCCTTACGGCCGGGGTCGGCGTTGGACCCTCGGGTCAATGGCCCTTCATCCGCGCACCGGGAACGAACGCGCGCGAGTTGATCACCTCCAGCTCGCGCAGACGCGATCGCAGCGATACATCGTCGACCTGCCCATCCTGACTCACGGGCAGCGTCTGACAGGCGTTCACGCGCGCGAGCTCGTCGAAGGCGAGGAGGTCGCTCGTCTGAGCCTGATCCGGGACTGTCAGGGCTCCGCCGTCCGACGGGACGTACCAGAGCTCGGCGTGCTCATTGTGGGCGCACAGGGCGCGCGCCAGCGGGTACTGGCCCGAGTGGTAGAGGACCACCACCCGTAGCCGCCCGGGAAGCCGCAGCCGACGGGCCTGGCGCATGCTCACCGCGTCGCGTAGGAACCGGGGCGTAGGCGTGTGAGCGGGCTCCAGCGCAATGACGCGCGGGATCGTCAGCAGGTCGCGCGCGTGAGCTTCGAGCTCGAAGCCCTCAAGATCGCCCGGCAGCAGCAGGACAGCCAATGGCTCATGCACCGGCGGAGTGCTTCCGGTGTCGCAAGCGATGGTGTCTGCGTAGTCTGACCACGCACGTCTTGATGACTTGGCCCGGGGAGGTCAGCAGCCACCGGGCGCGCCGACGAACGAGCGTCACCTCCCTGGTGGCGCTCGCCGCGGAGGTGCCGCTCAACCTGGCGTCTGCCCGGTCACCATGGACCCGGAGGTCAACGGTCGCATACAGCAACTGCGTCTGATCGCGCTTCGAGACCTTCGGCTGCTTGGGCATGCACCGAGCGAACAGCCTCGGGCATCCCGCCCGCCAGCGCGTCGAGGAGATCAGCGACGCACGTGTCCGGCCGTCGAGCAGGGCGCACGCCCCTGGGAAGTTGCCCTCCGCCATCGCGTACGCATAGTTCTGGGCGACCTCGATCGGAGACACCACGTCGGAGGAGCTCCCACACCCGACGAGACAGGCGGCCACCGCCAGCAGCACGATCCTCCGGCTCATGCCGTGGTGTCCGGGTGGGCAGCGAACGTCGCGCGCGCGACCGCGCGACCGAGCGTGACCGCCGCCCGGCCTCGTAAGGCTCGGCCCGTGATCGCAACGGTGACGTAGCTGCCGCCGGTGGTCGGCGTCGCGTCGGTGGCGACGATCTCATGCTGCGCGCGAATCCAAACCGCCACCGTGCCCGGGATAGACACAGCGCTCGGGATCTGACCGGGATCGCGGGTGCCGTAGACCTGGTCCTGGTGGCTGGTCTCGGTGTCAAATTCCGTGTATGCCACGGCGGATGCCTGGGAGCTGACGACGACGCGCAGCCGGCGGGACGTCAGCACACACCGAAGGTTCGCGGGCTGCGAATTGACGATCCGGGCCGTGACCGAACGGTGCAGTTGTGCCACGGCCGCGCCGTGCGCCCCGTCGCATACGCGCTGCGCAACTGACCTGGCCGGCGCCGGCCGACCCGAGCCACCGCCGCAGCCAGCAGCGAGCAGACAACATGCCGACAGGGCGAGACCCGTCAGGCGCCGAAGGCAGGTACTCGATCCAGACGCCCTACTCAGCACGCCGGCGCAACTTCACCGGTCTCCCGGTGCGCTGGACACCTGGGCGCCTTGGCCCGGCTCGGGCGGCGCCGGCGTGCTGCCTGGCATCAGGTCGCCCGCGCTCAGCGGGCTGAGCGGCGAGCGCGTTGCGGCTGAGACCTCAGCCGAGTCCACACTGAGCGGATGGTGGCAGGCCGCGAGATGCTCGCCTGCGTACTGCGCCAGCGGTGGCTCGACCTCCCGGCACACGTCGGTCGCCCGCGGACAGCGGGTGTGAAAGCGGCAGCCGGACGGCGGGTTGATCGGGTTCGGTGGCTCGCCGCCGACGACCCGCCGCTCCCGGGCGCGATTCTGATTGGGGTCCGGGATCGGGATCGCCGCCAGCAGTGCCTCGGTATACGGGTGGATCGGCTTGCTGTAGAGCTCCTTGGCAGGGGAGAGCTCCATCAGCTTGCCGAGATACATGACCGCGATCTGGTCTGAGACGTGGCGCACGACGGAGAGATCGTGCGCGATGAACACGTAAGACAACCCAAGCTCGTCCTGCAGGTCGTCGAGCAGGTTGACGACCTGCGCCTGGATCGAGACGTCGAGGGCCGACACCGGCTCGTCGAGCACGATCAGGCGGGGGTTCACCGCCAGCGCGCGCGCGACCCCGATCCGCTGCCGCTGGCCGCCGGAGAACTCGTGCGGGAACCGGTTGACGTGCTCGGGGTTGAGCCCCACCCGGCCGAGCAGGTCCCGGACCCGGGCCTCCGCCTCGCCCCGCGCCATACCGTGCAGGCGCAGGGGGGTGCTGATGATTTGGCCGACACGCTTGCGGGGATTGAGCGAGGCGACCGGATCCTGGAAGACGAGCTGCACCTCTCGGCGGAAGGGCGTCAGGCTGCGGCGGCCGAGGTGCGTGATGTCAAGGCCGCGGAACCGCAACGCTCCCGAGGTCGGCTCCAGTAGCCGTACGATGCACCGCGCCAGCGTGCTCTTGCCGCAACCCGACTCACCCACGATGCCCAGGGTCTGCCCTTCCCGCAGCCTGATCGACACGTCGTCAACCGCGTGCACGACGCCGATCGTGCGATCAACGAGGATCCCTCGCTTGATCGGGAAATACAGCTGCAGGTGCTCGGCCTCCAGCAGCGGCTGCTGCCCATCAGCCTGCGGCTCGGCCTCCGTGACGCCGTCGGCGGTCATGCGACGACCGAGCCCTGACTGAGCCCGATGCGCCCGTCGACCTCGCGACGCGCACGCTTCTCGGAGAGCTCAAGCCAGCAGCGGTCCTTGTGCTCCGGGGCCTCGGGGACATGCGACTCCAGCGCGGGAACCTCGTGGCAGCGCTCGAACGCATGCGGGCAGCGCGGGCCGAAGTGGCACCCCTGCGGGGGTCTGACGAGCGATGGCGGCTGGCCCGGGATCGCGGGCAGCCGGCGCGGCGGCTCGCGATCCATACGCGTGACCGACCCCAGCAGTCCCCACGTATACGGATGCTGGGGGTCGTAGAAGATCTCGTCCAGGCTCCCCTGCTCGATGACCTGCCCGGCATACATGACCAGCACCCGATCGGCGATATCGGCGACGACGCCGAGATCGTGGGTGACGAAGATCACGCCGCTGTTGTCATCCTTGCTCAGCTGCGCGATCTCCTTGAGGATCTGCGCCTGGATCGTGACGTCGAGCGCCGTCGTGGGCTCGTCGGCGATCAGCACGCCGGGCGACAGGGACAGCGCCATCGCGATCATTACCCGCTGACGCATGCCGCCCGAGAACTCGTGTGGATACGCGCGCGCCCGCTCCCGCGCGCGCGGAATCCCGACCCGCTCCATCAACTCGACCGCGCGATCCAGCGCCTCCGCCTTGGAGATCTTCTCGTGCGCGCGGATCTGCTCGACGATCTGGCTTCCGATCCGGTGCACAGGACTGAGCGAGGAGATGGGATCCTGGAAGATCATCGCGATCTCCTGGCCGCGGATGCTCTCCAGCTCCTTCTCAGAGGCGGTCACCAGGTCCCGGCCGGTCAGCCGCGCCGAGCCGGCAAACCGGGCGTTGGGCGATCGGGTCAGACCCATCAGCGTCATCACCGTCACCGACTTTCCCGACCCTGACTCGCCGACGATCGCCACGACCTCTCCCCGATCAAGCGTGAACGAGACCCCGTCCACCGCCTGCACGACACCGTCTTCGGTGGCGAACGAGACCTGCAGGTCCTCGATGTCAAGCAGGCGCTCGCCCATCAGCCGGTAAGCCGGATCCGCGGGTCAAGCACGGCGTAGAGCATGTCGGAGAGGGCGCCGAACAGGACCACGAAGAAGGCGGTGAGCATCGCGCCGACGAGCAGCGGGGGCACGTCGAGGTTGCCGATCGCCATGGCCTCGTACTGGCCGACGCCGGGGAGGTTGAACACCGTCTCGGTCACCAGCGCGGCACCGCCGAGGAGCGTCGCAAAGTCCAACCCGAAGATCGTCACGATCGGCATCAGCGAGTTGCGCAGCACGTGGTGGACGAACACACTTCGCTGCGAGAGGCCCTTGGCGCGCGCCGTGCGCACGAAGTCCTGGTTGACCATGTCAAGCAGATTCGACCGCAGCACCCGGGAGTAGAAGCCGATCGACAGGGTGGCGATCGCGATCCACGGCAGGATCAGGTGGTCGACCCACTGCAGCGGATTCGACAGACCGCTGTACCCCGTGTTGGGAAACCAGGACAGCTTGAATGCGAACACGTACAGCAGCAGCGCCGCGAGCAGGAACACCGGTACCGACACCCCGACGATCGCCGCCACCATCACCGCCCGGTCAGCCAACCGGCCTGCCCGCAGCGCGCTGAACGAGCCGAGCAGGATCGCGACCCCGAGCCACAGGATCCCGGCCGGGATCACCAGCGAGAGCGTCACCGGGAACTTCTGGCGAAACTGATCGACGACGTTGAGGTCGTCCTGGTAGTCGATCACCTGGCCGGTGAAGATCAGCTTCATCGTGTTCGCGTACTGGTCATAGACCGGCTTGTCAAAGCCGAACTTCCGGCTCACTTGGTTGACGGTCGTCTGGTTGGCATTGCGCCCGGCGATCGCCCGGGCCGGGTCGTAGCTGGGGATGACCTCGAAGATGCCGAACACCACCACCGACACCGCGAACAGCAGCGCGATCGCCGAGATCGTACGGCGGACGATGAACCGGGCCATCAGGTCTTGATCCGCACTTGGGCTCGCGGATCAAGCGCGTCGCGGATGCCGTCGCCCAGCACGTTGATGCTGAGCACGGTCAGCACCAGCATCGCCCCCGGGATCAGGGAGTATGTCGGTGTCGTCTGGATGTAGTTGAGGCCGTCGGAGATCAGCGTGCCCCACGACGCGTTGGGCGCTTGCACGCCGGCGCCGAGGAACGACAGGTAGGCCTCGAGCAGGATCGCGTTGGCGAGCATCAGGGGGATGAACACGACGATCGTCGAGGCGGCGTTGGGCAGGATCTCGGAGACCATGATCCGCCAGGGACCCATCCCCTGCACGCGCGCGGCATCGATGAAGTCCTGCTCGCGCAGGCGCAGCACCTCGCCCCGGATCGGCTTGCCCAGGTAGGGGATGTAGATGGCCCCGATGATGAACATCGGGACGAACAGCGAGTTGCCCTTGATCGGACCAATCCCGCCGAGTGCGAGCGCGGTGCCCACGGACACTCCGAGGAGCACCGGCGGGAAGGACCAGATCAGCTCCATCAGCGGCCGCAGGATCGCGTCCACGGGGCCCCGGAGGTAACCGGTCAGCAGGCCGAAGAGCGTGCCGAAGAAGACGATGATCAACGTCGCGATGCTGCCGATGAACAGCGAGGTGCGACCGCCATAGAGCAGCCGCACGGCCAGATCGCGGCCGTTGGTGTCGGCACCGAACAGGTAGTGGGTCTTGAACGTCGGGCCGATCGGCACGCCGTCGGGCGACACGATGTCCGTCGGCTTGCCGCCGACGTTGACCGTGCCGGTGATGTTGTTGGCGTTGGGGCTGATGTGTGCGATGTCCTGGGAGTAGACCGGCGCTAGCAGGCACAGCACCACGAGCAGCACGAATAGTCCCAGGAACGCCAGCGCCAGCTTGTTGCGCCGCAGGCGCCGCCCCGCCAGCCGCCACGGTCCGATCGCCGGAGCGTGATGGCCCTCGGTCCACGGGTCCGCCGTTGTCTCCTCTCGCACGACCACAGTGCTGCGGCCCGACTGAGCATCCCCGTCGCCAGTCCGGAGGAGTGGGTCTAAAGCCATTGCGTGATCACCAGGTTGTTGCTGTCAGCCTTCCCGCGTTAGGCGGGAGGGCGTCCGGAGACGCCCTCCCGGCAAACGCTGTTACTTGAGCTGCAGGCTCGTCAGGTCGGTCAGGTACTCGACCGAGAAGATGCCGCTGTTGAAGTTCAGCTTGGTGGAGAAGAACTTCGGGTACTCCTCGTGGCCGTAGGCCGCCCAGTAGCCCTGCTTGACCGCGTACTGGTCAAGCGCCGACCACTGGCTGGCCACGGTCTGCGGCTGCTGCTGAAACAGCTTATTCAGCGTCTTGTTGTAATGCGGGTCGTTCACATAGCCGTAGTTGAGCGACGATCCGGCGTTCCCGGCGAACAGCTGCATGAAGTCCCACGGGTTGGGGAAGTCCTGCGACCAGTCGCCGAAGCCCGTCTGGGGCTTGGTCTTGGGCGCGCCGATGGTGGTGAAGTACACCCCGGAGTTGATGATCTTCTCCGTGGCCTTGAACCCCAGCGAGTTCAACACCGACGTGTAGTAGTCGACGTACTGCTTGCGAGGGCTGCGATCCTCGCCCCACACCGTGACCGGCTGGCCGATCATGCCCGACTTCTTCATCAGCTGCTTGGCCAGCGTCAGGTTCGGCGGCCCAGTCGGACTGTGGTACGGGCAGCTTGATGGGGTGGAGTGCCCAATGATCCCCGGCGGGATCAGGTGGCAGTCCTCGCTCAGGAAGCCGCTGTCCAGGCGGGAGAGGGCGCGCAGGTCAAGCGCGGCCAGAACCGCCTGACGGGCGTAGATGTTGCTAAACGGCTTCTCGTTTGTCGCGAAGAAGAAGTAGAACGTCGAGTTCGTCGGGATCGCCTGGAATCGGCTCGATGCCTGCGACTTCACCTGCTGCAGGATCGACGCCGGCAGCGTGTCGCCCGGGTCGAACACATCGGCCTGGTTGTTGAGCACCTGCTCGGCGTCCGCCAGGACGTTGGTGTTGACGTTGTAGATGATCTTGTCCGCGTGCCCACTCGGGACGTTGGGCACACCGCTGAAGCTCGTATTCTTGATCAGCGTGTAGGAATGTTGGGGGCTGATCGGGCCCCACTTGTACGGACCGTCGCCGATCGTGCCGGTGCTGGCCAGGTTCTTCATCGGCGTGTTCGGGGGCACCGGGGCGGTGCCGGGGAGCGCGAAGATGTCGACGATCGGGGCGAACGGGGCGACCAGGTTGACGGTGATCTTGCCGGTCGCGTTGTTCGTCGTGACTCCCGAGAGCGTCTTGGCCTTGCCGGTGGCGTACGCCATCCCGCCCTTGATGTACGCGCTCAGGAACGAGGCAGCCTGCCACGGAACCTTGATGTCGCGCTCGAGCGCGTAGGGCACATCGCTGGCCTTGATTGCCATCCCATTGGAATAGTGCAGTCCGGAGCGCAGGTAGAACGTGTAGGTCTTGCCGCCGTTAGAAGCGACCGGCAGGGCCTTGGCCAGCGCCGGCAAGATCTGACTTCCGGCGGCGCCCGTAGCCCGCTTGAACGTCAGCAGCGGCATGTTAATGACCGAGTAGAGCTCGTTGCCCTGCGTCGTGAAGTCAAGGGCCTGATCGGCCGATAGCGGGGGGGTGCCGGCAGCAATCGTGATCGTGCCCCCCGCCGTCCCGCCCGAACCCCCGGCGGCCGCCGATGACGATGATGATGATCCTGACGACGAACTGCTAGATGAGCCTCCACATGCGGCGACTGCGAGTACGGCTATGACCGCCAGCAACCCAGCTGCCGACGGGCGAACGTATCTCTTCACTGATCCTCCTCCAAGAGGTCGTGGTTCCCAGACCGCACAATCTATGACAACTCGGCCAGCTTTACGAACAATCGCGTTCGATGCCTAATCAATCCACAACAACATCGGAGCGTCAGTCGATGGTGAGAACCGCCTTGCCGGCGACGCGCCGCTCCAGCAGCGCTTCGATCGCCTCGCCCGCGCGAACCCACGGCAGGGTGACGTCGATCTGCGGGTCCAGCCGGCCGGCGGCGACCAGGTCGGCCAGGCGACGCAGGTCGGCCGATGCGCTGCGGGTGTGCTGGAGCTCGGCGAACACGTAGAGCCCGTAGAGGCGGGCGCCCGGCGCCCGCGCGAACAGCTCGCGCGTCGGGTAGCTGACCGGGTCAGTCAGCGTCGAGGCGAAGCTGACCACGATGCCGCCGGGGAGCACCCGCTGCAGGCTGGTCCCGAGCACTGGGCCACCGATCGCATCGAGGATCACGTCGAAATCGGTGGCGGAGTCACTCGCGGCCAGCTCCTGCAGGGTCTCGTCGGCCCCCAGCTCGCGCAGCCCCTCGGTGCGCCGGGCGACGGCCGTCACGTGGGCGCCGGCCAGGTGTGCCAGCTGGATTGCGAACCGTCCCACGCCTCCGCTGGCGCCGGTGACGAGCACCCGTTTGCCGAGCACGAAGCCACCGAGCTCGAGCGAGCGCAGCGCGGTCAGACCGGCGACGGGGAGCGTCGAGGCCTGCTCGAACGAGACTCCGTCGGGCAGCTGCGCCAGGAACTCGGTCGCGACCGCGACCTGCTGTGCCCACGCGCCGGCCTGCACGAGACCGACCACGCGCGCGCCGACCGGGGGACCGCTGCCGTCGGCGGCCGCCTGCACGACCTCGCCTGCCAGGTCCCAGCCAGTGATCGTCCCCGGCTCCATCGTCGCCAGCCGCCGGGTCTCGCCGCGGTTCAGGCTCAGCGCCCGGACCGCGACCAGCGCCTGGTCACGGTGGGGGCTGGGATCGGGCACGTCCGCTAGCTCGGCGAACGGGGCATCGGGAAGGGAGACGAGCGCACGCATCAGCAGCAACCAGAAATACTAGGCGCCGATGCGACCGCGTCTCGCCGCACTGACCGCTGTGCTGACCGCCAGCCTGATCGCGCTCACCGGCACCGCCGATGCCGCGCTCAAGGTCACCTGGATGCCCGGGGCCAGTTCGCCCGGCACCCCCGCCCGGTATGACCGGGTCGGGGTGATCAAGGTCGGCCCGGCACGAGCCAGGAACGTGCTCGTGCTCGAGCCCGGCACATCGGCCGGCGCAACCTATTTCGTGCCGCTGGCCCGATGGATCGTCTCCCGGGAGAAGAACTGGCAGGTCTGGTCGGTGGAGCGCCGCGAGAACCTGCTCGAGGATCAGTCAGAGCTGAACCTCGCCAAGCGCGGCGACGCGACGACGACCCAGCTGTTCGATTACTACCTGGGATGGCTCCAGAACCCCGCGGTCACCGACCACTACAGGATCGTTCCCGACTCGACCGTCCAGTACGCCAAGCGCTGGGGGATGAACGTCGCCGTGGGGGATCTGCACAACGTGATCGGAGCCGCCCGGAAGCTCGGCGGCAGGGTCGTGCTCGGCGGCCATTCGCTCGGCGGCGGTGTGGTCACGGCCTACGCCACGTGGAACTTCGGCGGGCACCCCGGCGCCGGCGGCCTTGCCGGACTTGTCTATATCGACGGTGGTTCGTTCGGCTCAGAGACCGCAGCGACCGCCCGCCAGGCGCTCGCCGGCCTGCGTGCCGGCAGCTCGCCGTGGCTGACGTTCGGTGGCATCCCGGCGCCGTTCGCCGGGCTGTACGAGGCGACCGGCGCGCAGGCGGCGTTGACCGATCCCAACGGAGCGTCGCTGGGGCAGGCCTCGGGGCTGCTGCCCGCCGGGCTGTCGCCATCGGTCCCGGTGACCAACCTCGGCCAGTACGGCTACGCGCTGAACGTGAGCACCTCCCCGAAGGCGCTGGCCGCGGCTCAGGCCCATCTCGGCGCGGGGCTGGCCAGCACCGGCTCCCCCCGCGGTTGGAACTCGACGGGAGCGCTGACCCCGATCAGGCGCTTCGCGCAGATGTTCGCGGGCACCGGCGTCGAGGGCGCCGACGGCACCGAGTGGTACTTCCCGCAGCGCCTGACGATCGATCTCGGCGGGGTCGGCAACGGCACCGCGAGTCCCGCCCAGCAGGCGCTCGGCCTGCGGTCGACGCTCGGCCGCAAGCTGCCGCGCAAGCTGCTGATCTACGGGTTCGGTGCCGCGCTGGGCGGTCAGGCGATCCTCGACGAGGCCCGGCAGCTGGCGCGCCAATCACACATCCCGGCGAATCATCTGACGCTGGTCAACCGGCACGGCACCTATGCGCACAACGATCCCAACGCGGCCTATCCGCACAACGCCTTCTTCAGCCACCTGATCCCGTTCCTGGGCAGGGTCACCGCGACGACCGGGGCCGGATAGCTCGCGGTCCGGGGTTGAAGGCAAGCGTCTGACCGGACCGTCACCAAGTCCGGGGTTCCGTCCGGCCTTCAGCGCGGCTCCGCGCTGTGCCAAACCAGCTCCGATGGCGAGGCCAGGCTCCCCATGGAACTCTCCTACCCCCGTGTGCCTGTGTGGGAGACGAGCAACAAGCGCGAGCCGGCTGATGAGGCGTTCGTTGCCCGGTGCCTTCTGGGCGCCTGGTGGTGGGAGCCAGTCGACGTCTCTCGATGCTGGATCTCCGCATCTGGGCCGCACTGTGCGGGCTGCCGCGCGAGCAAATGCCGTCTGCCCCGGAGGATGACCCCGCGCTGGATCGGGCCAGCAACCGGACCGTGGCGACGACGGGGTATCGGCTCGCCGACATGATCTATGGCGAAGACAGCGGCAAGGACTACCGGCTGATCTGGCGCTCGCTGATCCGCTTGCGCGCAACCACAGTCGTGGTCCACATCGTCGAGCAAGATCCGAAGCTAGCGGCTCGGCGAGCAACAACGGGCTACGTGGTGCTCATCGGCGACGTCCGGGACGCGAGGACTGAGCTGAACCTGCGATCTCCAAAGGAATGGGGAGCCCTGAACGGGACCTCTTCGCTCAAGGTTGAATTCGGTCACTGAGCCGCCCAGCATGTCGTGGCCGGACGATGCACATGGCTGGACCTCGGCTGGTATGCCCGTCGCCCACATCATGAGCAGTCCTCAGATCGTCTCTGAAAGAGCTCAAACCGGGGATTCCGACCCTCCGTAGGAGGAGCCAGACGCACCACGTGCATCAAATGATCCGAGACCCTCGGGGAGGAGAGGTCTAAGGGCCCGCCGTCGCGGGTTCGGTCATCGTCCTGTCTGCGCCTGGAGTGTCGCTTTTTTGTCCGAAAGCGTGACTCTTACATAAGGTCGGGGATGGCCGCCACACGGAGTCTCTAGAGTCGCGCCCGGTGCAGGTCGATCCCTAGGCGCTGAGCAGGATGGACGCGCGACCGACACTGAGGGCGAAGCCCCCGAATCTGATTCATTCGAGGGCTTCGCGCAGTGAAAAAGGAGACTCCCATCTACCTTATTCCTGACATTTGTCGGCGCGGGCCGGTCAAACCTTTAATTTTGTATACGTCTGGTTTTTAGGTTTGCGGCGCGAACAATCGTGTCGCAGGCGAAGGCTGAGACTTCACGGTGGCCGCCTCCGCGATTGCCGCGAGCCCGAGGGGCTGGGCGAGCAGCGCGTCGCGCGAGGTCGCGTGTTCCAGGTCTGGAAACGAACGATCGGGAGTGCCCGCGAGATCAGCAACATCCCTCGCCAGGACCCAGGTGCGCGTGCGAGCACGCCACTCGCGACCCGGTCAGCCACAGCAGCGTAAACGGCGTCACCTGGTCGGGGCCGGAGCCGATGATCAGCGGCGCGGAACCGCGGCCAGCGATTCCTCGAGCTCGATCCACTCGCTGCCGGGCATCAGCAGCTCACCACCGCGGTGGCGAGCAGGATTCCGAAGCCGATCACGACCAGCCCCACCGAGGTGGCGGCGGGCGGCCACGCGATGGCCAAGACCAGCGCGGCCACTGCCATCGCGAAACGCGACCGCCCGAGGTCAGAAGGGCCGCTCGGCGGTCAGGAGAGGCTCCGCTGGCCCGAGCCGGCCGCGCGGCGCAGGTCGACCTCGATCGCGTCGGCAGCCTTGCGCGCCAGCGGGAGGAAGTCGCGGCGCAGCGTGGTCATCGAGCCGCGGGTGGCGTGGACCGAGACGTTGAGCGCCGCGACGACCTCGCCACTGGCCCCGCGGATCGGCACGGCCAGCGAGCGCAGGCCCTCCTCGAGCTCCTGGTCGACCGCCGCCCAGCCCTGCCGGCGTGTCCGCTCGAGCTCCGCACGCAGCTCGCCGAGATCGGTGATCGTGTGTGCGGACAGCGGCCGCACCTCGATCCGCTGTAGCCGCGCCTCCAGCTCGGGATCGGGCAGCGCCGCCAGCAGCACGCGCCCCATCGAGGTGGCATAGGCCGGCAGCCGCGTGCCCACCGACAGGTTGATGCTCATGATCCGGCGAGTCGGTACGCGCGCGACGTACACGACCTCGGTGTCATCCAGGACCGAGATAGAGGAGGACTCGTTGACGCGCTCGACGAGCGCCTCCATGTGCGGCTGGGCGACCTCGGGCAGCGTCAGGCTCGACAGGTACGCGTAGCCGAGCTCCAGGACACGCGGACGCAGCGCGAAACGACCGTCGGACAGGCTCATGTAGCCGAGGCTGACCAGCGTGAGCAGAAAGCGACGGGCGGCGGCCCGGGTGAGGCCGGTGATCCGCGCAACCTCGCTCAACCCAAGCTCGCGATGCTCTGAGTCAAACGCGCGTATGACCGACAGTCCGCGCTCGAGCGATTGGACGAAATCAGCGCTCCTGGGTCGCTCCTCCTGCACGGCTACCTCCGAATCGGCACCGCACCCTATCCGACGAGCTTCAGTCGGGGCCGGTCAGGTCACCGCGGCCGCGCAGCAACGGCGCCAGACAGGCGATCGCAGCCGCCAGACCGATCGTGATCGCCAGCGAGACATGCAGCCCGGCGATCAGTCCGCTGCGGCCGGCCAGCAGCGAGCCGAACAGCGCCACCCCGATCGCCGAGCCGGTCTGGCGCAGCGTGTTCAGGGTGCCGGCGGCGACCCCCGATCGGGTGCGGTCGACGCTGCCGAGCAGCTCGGAGGTGATCACCGGGATGATCGAGCCGGCCGCAGCACCCAGCACGGTGAGCTGCGCGACCATCGCGGCGTAGCCGGTCGACCGCCCGACTCCGAGCAATGCGGCGCTGGCCGCGGCGACGGCGACGGTCGCGACTCCGATCGTGCGCCGCGGCCCGAACAACTCGTTGACGCGCCCGGCGGCGAGGTTGGAGACGGTGATCCCGATCATGATCGGCGCCAGCGCCAGCCCGGTCTGCAGCGGCGTCATGTGCTGCTCGCGCTGAAACAGCAGGCTGAAGACGAAGATCAGACCGTAGAACGCGGTGTTGATCAGCAGGCCGATCGCGGCCGGAGTGCTGAACGCGCGGAGCCCGAACAGGCCCAGCGGCAGCATCGGACGGCGCCGGCGGGCCTCCAGCATGATGAAGATCGCGCCGGCGATCAGCGCGAGCGCAAATCCGGCCAGCACCAGTGGCGCGCCGAAACCCTGAGCGCCGCCCTCGATTGTCGCGCCCACGAGCGCGGTGAGCGTCAGCACGGCCAGCACCTGGCCGGGAACGTCAACGCCGCGGTCGCGCGACTGCGACGTCTCGCCGGCGTAGCGCACGGTCAGGAAGATGCCGGCCAGCGCCACCGGCACGTTGATGAAGAAGATCGCGCGCCAGCCCAGCGTGGCAATCAGCACGCCGCCGATCAGCGGCCCGCCGGAGAGCGCCGTGCTGGCGCCGGCCAGCCACAGGCCGACCGCCCGCGCTCGTTCCGAGGGCTCGGTGTAAGCGTGGTTGAGCAGCGTCAGCGACGATGGCACCAGCACCGCGGCGCCGATCCCCTGGATCGCGCGGGCGCCGATCAGGACCCCCAGGTCGGGCGCCAATCCGCAGGCCGCCGACGCGCCCATGAACAGCAGAAAACCACCCACGAACACGCGCTTGGCGCCGATCCGGTCGCCCAGCGCGCCCGCGGTCAGGATGAACGCCGCGAACCCGATCGTGTACGCGTTGACGACCCATTGCAGCGCGCTCACCCCGCCGCCCAGCGCTGACCCGATCGACCGGATCGCCACGTTGACGACGCTGACGTCGAGCTGGACGACCGCGAACCCGAGGCTCATCGCCACGAGCGTCCAGCGCCGCGCGTTACGCCGGGTCGTGTCAGGCTCGGCGGGGCTGCTGAGAACCATCGGTTGAACCTAGGCGATGGACGTTTCGCCGGTCACCGAAGTGTGCCCTGAGAACCTACGAGCCGTCGCCGGCCAGCAGTTGCCGGGTCCGTTCCGGCCCGATCGAGAGCAGCAGCGTGGGCAGCCGCGGGCCCGTCTCGGCGCCGATCAGCAGTCGGTACACCGCCTTGAAGAACGTGCGCTGAGCCGCCTTGATCTCGGCATCGGGCTCCGCATCCGGCGTCAGCCCGCGCAGCTGCTTGGGGACGGCATAGATCAGCGCGGTCAGTCCCTCCAGCGACCAGTCGGCGGCCAGACCGTCGGCCAGCAGCATCACGCCGCGGCGCGCCTCGTCGTCGAGTTGGGCCAGCTCGTCTGGGTCCAACCGAGAGCGCACGCGGGTGCGCTGGTCCTCGGGGACCAGCTCGGTGGCGTAGCGAATCGCGCAGCTCAGGCGCGGCTCGAGCTCGGCGAGCAGCGTGTCGGGATCGGGCGCATCGCCGTCGAGGTGCGCGGACACGATCCGCGCGATCTGGGGGCGATCGCCCTGGGTCAGGTCGGCGACCGAGGACAGCAGCCGGAACGACACCGGGCGCTCGGTGCGCAACACCGGCCCGGCCGAGGACTCGACGCTCTCGTGATACACCGCTGCGCCGGCGCTGTCAGGTGTGGCGCCGGCCGTGACCTGCGCGGCCAGGCGATCCCACTCGTCATACAGCCGTTGAACACCACGCGGCGTCAGGTCGATCGCGAACGACTGCGACGGCACTCGGCGCACGTACAGCCAGCGCACAATCGCCGGCTCGATCACGTCCAGCGCGGTCGCCGGGATCGGGGCGCCGCCGACCGAGCCCGACATCTTGCCGCCGACGCCTGCCATGCTGACGAACGAGTACACGACCGAAGCGGGCGCCTCGGCGCCGTACAGCGCCGACACGAGCGTCCGCCCGACGGTGAAGCTGCCGGTGGGCGCGTGGTGGTCCTCGCCCGCGGGTTCGAACGACACTCCCTCATGCGCCCAGCGCATCGGCCAGTCGACCTTCCACACCAGCTTGCCGCTGATCGCCGCGCCGTTGGCGAGGCTCATCTCGCCCGCATCCCCGCAGCGACACTCATACCGCACCGTCTCGTGCTCGTAGCCGGTGACGCGGGTGTCGTCGCGGCCGCACACCGGACAGTAGGGCTTGAACGGAAAGTAGTCGCGGCGGCGGTCCTGCACCGAGCGCTCATGGCGGCCCTTCGTCTGCTGCCCCGCGAGGGTGTCGAAGACCAGCCCGCGCTCGTCCATCGCGCGGCGGATGGCGGCGTTGTAGATGCCGATCGGATAGCGCTGGGACTGCCGGACCTCGGTCATCCGGATGCCCAGCACCTCGAGCGCCTCGCGAAACTCGTCGATGAAATGCTCGGCGTAGGACCCGGCCTGCCCGTCGGGATCGGGGATCGCGCACAGTGGCCGGCCGACGTACTCGCTGAACGACTCATCGACGCCGGCCGGAACCTTGCGGAAGCGGTCATAGTCATCCCAGGAGTGCAGGTGAACCACCGCCCGGCCCCGGCGACGAAGCGCCTCGGCCACCAGATGGGTGGTGAACACCTCGCGCAGGTTGCCCATGTGGATCGGCCCGGATGGGGAGATGCCCGAGGCGCAGACGACCGGTTCATCGGGCCGGCCGCGGCCCGCCTGCGCGGCGATGATCCGCTCCGCGATCGCGTCGTCCCATAGCTCGGTCTGGCTCATACCGCCAGCCTACTTCGAGCGCCTGAGTACTTGCCTGCGCAAGCATCTCCCGCTACACTTGCGCTAGCAATCAACTCCGTTAGCTACCGACGAAGGCAGTCATGCAGCCAATCGAAGGCATCCACCACATCTCGCTGATCACCGGCGACGCACCGCGCAACGTCGATTTCTATGCGCGCGTGCTGGGCCTGCGGATGGTCAAAAAGACGGTCAACCAGGATGACCCCGGCGTCTATCACCTGTTCTACGCCGACGAGCACGGGTCGCCCGGCGCCGACATCACGTTCTTCGAGTACCCGGACGCCCAGCCCGGCCGCGCCGGCGCGGGGATGCTCTCGAGGATCGCCCACCGCGTCGCCGGCGACGACGCGCTGGACTACTGGGCCGATCGGCTCGGCGTCGAGGGCATCGTGACCGAGCGTGCGACCGGCCGGCTGCGATTCGCCGACCCCGAGGGGATGGGGCACGAACTGGTCGTCTCTCAGGTTCCGGACGCGCCGCTGATCGCCGCCCATCGCGAGGTGCCGCCGCGCTTCGCGCTGCAGGGTTTTGACTCCGTACACGCGCTCGTGCGCGACCCGGAGCACAGCGAGGCGCTGCTCGCGCAGACGCTCGGGTTCGCGTCCGTTGCACCGCACGACTGGGAGGCCCGCGGCGAGCGCCGCGGCGGCCGGATCGTGTTCGAGGGCTCGGACGTCCGCGCGATCCCCGGCGCCGGAACCGTCCATCACATCGCCTGGTCGGTGCTCGCCTCCGAGCTCGCGGACTGGCGTCAGCAGGTGGCGAACGCCGGCGCGCGACCCACCCCGGTGATTGACCGGTTCTGGTTTGAGTCGGTCTACTTCCGCGAGCCGGGCGGCATCCTCTATGAGCTGGCCACGCTCGACGGCGCCGGCTTCGCCGCCGACGAGGCGCCCGAGCAACTGGGCCGGACGTTGGTCCTGCCGCCGCTCCTGGAGTCACAGCGCAGCCAAATCGAGCCAGCGCTCACGCCGCTGCCCGACACCAGTCCCTGGCGCCCGGAGCCCACTCCGGCGCGGGGCTGAACGTCATGGACGCAACCGGCCAGGCCACACGCGACCTGGGCTTTGCGCACGTGCTCGAGCCGGGCCGAGCAGATGGACGCTGTTGCTGCTGCACGGCACGGGCGGTGACGAGCATGACCTGGTGCCGCTCGGCCGCCGGCTCGCCCCCGGCGCGACGCTGCTATCGCCCCGCGGCAAGGTGCTGGAGGCGGGCATGCCGCGGTTCTTCCGCCGTCTGGCGGTCGGGCAGCTTGACATCCCCGACCTGCTAACACGGACCGACGAGCTCGCCGCGTTCGTGGCCGCCGCGACCGACGCCTATCAGCTGGACGCCGAGCGGGCGGTCGCCGTGGGGCTCTCCAACGGAGCGAACATCGCCTCGAGTCTGCTGTTGCGCAGTGTGACCCTCACCCATCACGTCCTGCGCGGCGCCACGCTGCTGCTACCGATGCTCCCCTACGAACCCGAGCACAGACCGGAGCTGAGCGGCATCGACGTGTTGATCGCCGCCGGCGAGCACGACCCGTTCTCGCCTCCGCAGTCCGTGCGACGCCTGGCCGAGATCCTGTCGGCGGCGGGCGCGCGGGTCACCGCGACCACCGAGCCTGGAGCGAGTCACAACCTAAACGAGAACGACCTGCAACGGCTGACCGCCTGGGTCCACGACCTGACGGCCTGAGCCTGGCGCGTCGCCGCGTCGCAGCGTCGCCGCGTCGCCTTACTCGGTGCAGGTGGCGGCGGCCCGCGGCGCCATCCGCCCGAACACCGCGGCCAGGGCCTCCAGCTCGCCGGCGCCGAGCCGGTCAAAGAACTCGCGCTGCACCGAGGCGAAATGGATCTGCTGAGCCGCACGCATCAGCTCCAGGCCGGCCCGGGTCAGGTGCGCCTCGACGGCCCGCGCGTCCTCGCTGCACGGTTCGCGGGTGATCAGGCCACGGCGATCGAGGACGCCGGCGAGGCGTGACACCCGGCTGAGGCTGAGTCCGGCTGCGTCGGCCAGAGCTGACAGGCGCAGGCAGCGCTCGGGCGCGGCACCGAGCCGAGCGAGCAGTTCGAGGCTCGACAGGCTGAGCCCGTAGCGTGCCTCGAGCTCGGCGTCGAGCATCCGCGTGAGTTGCTTGTGCGTCTCCAGCAGCCCGATCCAGGCCTCGGCGTGGCGATCTGACCACGTGGTCACGCCGTCCTCGCCGACGAGATACGCGGAAGCTGGCGGCGCGCTCGACATGATCCTGTGGCCGAGTCTAGCGGCAGTGCTTGTTAGCGCAAGCACTCCGTCGCTGGCCTCGACCGCGCCGCGCCTCGGGTAGCGTGCGAGGTGACGATTTCGTCCAAGGAGACCCGCATGCCCGAACCCGAGCCCCAGACCGGACCCCGCCATGAGCCCGACCGCATCTACGAGCGAGCCTCTGACCCCGCCGAGGCGGCCGATCGCCCGCTCGAGCCCAAATCGTCAACCGAGCCGCTGCACGCCACCGACGAGCCCGAACCCGGCGGCGAGGACCAGGATCCGCATCACGCGCTGAACACGCCCGTCGGCGAACTGGACCCGACGGCCGACTCAGACCCCTACCGCGCGGAGACCGCGGACGACGATGAGGATCGTGCCTCCGGCACCCGTGGCAGCGGGCAGGACGCGCAGGACCGATAGCAACCACCCGGCGTCGGCTGCGCGCGGCACGCCCGACGGCGCCGGGTGCAGCGACAATGCACGGGTGAGCATGTCCCGATCCCTGTACAGCCACGGCTACGCCCGCGTGGCCTCGGCGGTGCCGCACGTGCGCGTCGGCGATCCGGCGTTCAACGCCGAGCGCACCGCCGGGCTGGCCCAGCGAGCCCACGACGCCGGCGCGGCGGTGGTGATCTTCCCCGAGCTCGGGCTGGCCGGCTACTCGAGCGAGGACCTGTTCCATCAGGCGGCGCTGCTCGACGGGGTCCAGGCAGCCCTGCAGACGGTCGGGCAGGCCAGCGCTGGCCTGCTGCCCGTGCTCGTCGTCGGGGCGCCGGTGCGCGCCGAAGGCGGGCTGTTCAACGCCGCGATCGTGATCCACCGCGGTCAGATTCTTGGCGCGACGCCCAAGAGCTACCTCCCGGAGTACCACGAGTTCTATGAGAAGCGCCAGTTCCGCGCCGCGCGCGAGCTGATCGGCGATCGGCTGACGCTACTCGGCGTCTCGGTGCCGTTCGGCCCGGATCTCGTGTTCGCCGCCCGGGACCTCCCGGCGCTCGCGCTGCATGCCGAGATCTGCGAGGACGTGTGGGCGCCGGTCCCGCCGAGCACGTACTGGGCGCTGGCCGGCGCGACCGTGCTGGCCAACCTGTCGGCCTCCAACATCACGATCGGCAAGGCGGGGTTCCGGCGGATGCTGTGCGAGTCCCAATCGGCCAAGACGATCTCCGCCTACGTGTTCGCGGCCGCAGGCCTGGGCGAGTCCACGACCGACATGGCCTGGGACGGCCAGGCGCTGATCTGCGAGAACGGCGACGTGCTGGCCGAGGGCGAGCGCTTCTCCGATGCCGAGCAGCTGATCGTCGCTGACATCGATCTGGATCGGCTGCTGTCAGACCGGATGACCATCTCCAGCTACGGCGACACGCTGGGCGACCATCGCGAGCGCCTGCGGGCGATGCGGCGGGTCGAGTTCGAGCTCGAGCCTCCCAGCGAGGCGGTCGCGCTCGGGCGCCGCGTCGAGCGCTTCCCGTATGTCCCCGCCGATCCGGGCAGCCGCGACGAGCGCTGCGCCGAGGTCTACAACATCCAGGTCCGCGGACTACAGACCCGACTGATGGCGACCGGGATCAAGAAGCTCGTGATCGGGGTCTCCGGCGGCCTGGACAGCACGCACGCGCTGATCGTGGCCGCGCGCGCGGTGGACCGCCTTGGGCTGCCGCGGACCAACGTGCTCGGCTACACGCTGCCGGGGTTTGCCACCAGTGAGCGAACGCGGCGCAATTCCCACGCGCTGATGAAGGCGCTCGGGGTCAGCGCGGCCGAGCTGGACATCCGTCCGTCGGCGACGCAGATGCTGCGTGATCTGGACCCTCCAGCGGCCGCCGGCGAGCCCCAGTACGACGTCACCTATGAGAACGTGCAGGCCGGCGAGCGGACCTCGCACCTGTTCCGCCTGGCCAACCATCACGGCGCGCTGGTGCTGGGCACCGGAGATCTGAGCGAACTGGCGCTCGGCTGGAGCACGTACGGGGTCGGCGACCAGATGTCGCACTACAACGTCAACGCGTCGGTGCCCAAAACGCTGATCCGCTTTCTGCTGCGCTGGGCGATCAGCGCCGACCTGTTCGGCGAGGCGGCCAACGAGGTGCTGGACTCGGTGCTCGACACGGCGATCTCCCCCGAGCTGATCCCGGGCGGCGGCGACGCGGGCGACGAGCCCCACCAGGACTCAGAGCTCACCGTCGGCCCCTATGAGCTGCAGGACTTCTTCCTCTACTACACGCTGCGCTTCGGGTACCGGCCCAGCAAGGTCGCTTATCTGGCCGAGTACGCGTGGAGCGATCGCCGCACCGGATCCTGGCCCGACCTGATCCCCGACGACGACCGTCACCAGTACACGCTGACCGAGATCCGCCACTGGCTGGAGCTGTTCCTGTACCGCTTCTTCAAGACCAGCCAGTTCAAGCGCTCGGCGATGCCCAACGCCCCCAAGGTCGGCTCGGGGGGCTCGCTGTCGCCCCGCTCGGACTGGCGCGCACCGTCTGACAGCGAGGCCACGGCGTGGCTACAGGAACTGCGGGCCGGCGTGCCCGAGGAGTGAGATCCACGCGTCGCAGCCCGAACGTCGCGCGATACTCAGCAGCATGCCAACCGAACCCTCCCCCATCACCCTCGCCGAGGTCGTCCGCCGCGCATGCGAGCTGGTCGACCCTGACGACACCGACGCCGCGATCGGCGAGTACGAGCGGGCGTTCGAGGACGCCGACGAGCCGATCCGCGCGATCGACGATCTCGAGGAGCGTGTCGGGCTCGTGCTCTCCGATCTCGACCCCGCGACCAACAACGCCTCGCTGTCGATGGTCGCCGCGGTAACCGTGTATCTCGGCTTCCGCCGCGACGAGTTCGGCGCCGAGCCGGCCAAGCTGCTGCGCCTCGCCGCCGAGGCCGAGTGGGAGGGCCGCCCCCCCGAGCCGGTCGTCGAGTGGCTTGCCGACCGCGACATCAAGGTCCACCGCTAGGGCAGCCAGTGCTAGTAGTGCTCTGGCGGGCGTTGGGAAGGTTATGTAGCCCGGTGGTGAATTTGTTTGGCGTGGTTGCTGCCCAGCGCGTTGGTCACCGGGATCGGTGAGGAGATCGTCAGCGTTGCGCCGGAGGTCAGTTGGAGCCGATGGTCGCGGATCGGCAGCGGTCGCGTGGGATCCTGGGTCGTTGATCGGGTGGTCGCTGAGCGTGTCTGCGGTGATCGAGCCGGTGGCGCGGGTGCTGTTTCAGACCCAGCCGAAACACTCGGCGGTGATCTGGTCGCCAGGGGAAGCATCAGCGAGCTTCGTTGCTTGATCAGCGACGGCCGGCTGCGTCATCCCAACCGGGTCGCCCTGACGTGCATGGTGTGACAAACCCGATCGACCGTCGGAGGTTTGTCACCGGCTGCCGGCTGAGCGTGCGGTGGGTGACAAATTTCAGACCGCTCGTTGGATTTGTCACACGGTGCAGGGCACGCGCACGTTGCCCAGCGACCTGCCGCGCCCAGCGCCCGCGCCAGCGCCCGGAAAAGACCGGTGACCGAACCGCGGTCGATCAACCAGTCGCGTCGCTGGCCGGAACCCAGACGCGTGGCAGACAGTCGCCTTTCGCGATCTTTTACGCCAGCCACCGCAGTCACGCCCTTGCGGCTCGGCGGGTGATGCCGCCGACCACGTCGACCCCGCGACCTGGCTCACCAACCCCCCGGCCAGCACCGAACCCCAGCCGCGGCCGCGCCGGACGCAGCCGGTGGGGGATGATCGAGCTCGACGACACGCAGCGCAAAGCGGCAAGCTCGGCCTTGACCATCACCAAGGCCACAGCCACCCCGGATTTCACCCCACCACACGCTGGTCACAGCCGCCCACGGCGTCTAGACGCTCACGCGCGCCGACCACCCAAACGCCAGTAACAGCCCCGCCGGAGCGCTGCTAGGGGCTGGCAGCGACCTGGTCGCGACCGTGGATCGGGCCGCTGGTCTGGCGCAGCGGTTTGGCCGCGCGCCGGGCGCGGGCGGCGATTATCTCGGCCAGCACGGAGACCGCGGTCTCCTCGGCGGTGCGGCTGCCGATGTCCAGGCCGCACGGAGCATGGAGCCGAGCGAGGTCCTCGTCGGTGACCCCGGCGTCGCGCAGCCGCTGCTCGCGGTCGGCGGTGGTCTTGCGGCTGCCGAGCGCTCCGATGTAGCCGGCGTCGGTGGCCAGCGCGGCGATCAGCGCCGGCTCGTCGAACTTGGCGTCGTGGGTGAACACCAGCACCGCGTCACGCGGGCCGAGCTCCAGATCGCTCATCACCTCCTGCGGCCACCCGATCTGCACGTCGGCGACCTGGGCGAAGCGGGGCGAGCGGGCGAAGCGGTCGCGCGCATCGGTGATCGTCACCTGGTAGCCGATCGATGCTGCGAACGGTGCCAGCGCGGCCGAAAAGTCAATCGCGCCGATGATGAACATCCGTGGCGGCAGCGCATAGGCGCGGATGTGCACCCGCTGCTCGTCGCCCAGCGTCGCGCCGTCGGCGCCGAACCGGCGCACGGTCGTCTTGCCCTCTTCGAGCAGCCCCTGGGCCTCGCGGGTAACGTTGCGATCAAGCAGCTCCGGGCCGCTCAGCGACCCGGTGACGGTCTCCTCGGTCACGGTCAGCCGCGCGCCGGCCTGGTCGCCGTCAAGCAGCGTGGCCACGGCGGCCGGGCGCCCCTCGGCGTGCGCCTCCAGCGCCACCAGTTCGGTCTGCGCGTCCTGCCCAGACGGCTCAGAGACGAAGATGTGGACGATGCCGCCGCACATCAGGCCCACGGTTCCGGCCAGGTCGTCGGAGATTCCGTAGGTCAGCACGCCCGGCCCGCGCTCGCCGGCCATGATCGCCTCGGCCTCGGTGACGACGGCGCCCTCTACGCAGCCGCCGGTGATCGAGCCCTCGATGTGGCCCTGGTCGTCGACGACGAGCATCGCGCCCTCGGGCAGCGGTGCCGAGCCCTCGACCTCGATCAGCAGCGCTTGGACGAATCGGCGGCCCTCACGCAGCCACGCGATCGCCATCTCCTGGGTGGCGTTGAGAACGCCGGAATCGATCATCGCGTCACTTCCGTGTCTATGAGAGTATCGACACGCTCGAAGTCATCGCCTCTGATGGGAAGGCTGAATGTCCTCACCGGTTGGCACATACACGTTGAACTCCGAGAACGGGACGCTTTCGGTCCACACCCGGCGCGCCGGCGCCGCCGCCAAGGCCGGCCATGACCTGCTGATCGAGGTCGGCTCGTGGGAGGGCATCCTGGAGCTGGCCGAAGACCGCGCGGCGTCGTCGGTCACGCTCACCGCCGATGCTGGATCGCTGCGGGTGCTGGATGGCACCGGCGGCATGACCAAGCTCGGTGACGATGACAAGGTGGGGATCAAGCAGACGATCGACGACGACGTGCTCAAGGGCGCCCGCGTCGCGTTCACGTCCTCCGGGGTTCGCCCTAGCGCCGACGGGCGCCGGCTCGAGGTGGACGGCGAACTCGAGCTACGCGGACGCCGGGAGCCGCTGTCGTTCGCGCTGGACCTCGACGAGTCGGGCCGCCTTTCCGGCAGCGCCACCCTCAAGCAGACCGCCTGGGGCATCAAGCCGTACTCGGCGCTGTTCGGCGCGCTCAAGGTCGCCGACGAGGTGACGGTCTCGGTGCAGGCGCAGCTGCCGGGCTGATCACCGACGGGGCCGGGTTGAGGGCCACGCAACGAGCCGCTGCGTGCTCGGTGTCATAACTCTAAGTCTATGATCTAACTCGTAAAAGAGATTAGGAATCTATGGGTTGCAGGCTTACGCTCCGGTCATGGATTCGATCGAAAGGCCGTGACATGGCGCTGACGGAAGACCCGCACACCAACCAGAAGAAGGACCGGTGGGCCGCGGGCGTCACCCCGTACGCGGAGATGGGCTACTGGGACGCGGACTACGAGCCCAAGGACACCGACATCCTGTGCGCGTTCCGGATCACGCCCCAGCCCGGCGTTGACCCGATCGAGGCGGCGGCCGCGGTCGCCGGGGAGTCCTCGACGGCGACGTGGACCGTCGTCTGGACCGACCGTCTGACCCCGCATGAGCACTACCAGGCAAAGGCGTACCAGCTCGACGCGGTCCCAGGCGTCGAGGGTCAGTACATCGCGCGAATCGCCTACGACATCGACCTCTTCGAGGAGGGCTCGATCGCGAACCTGATCTCCTCGATCATCGGCAACGTGTTCGGCTTCAAGGCACTCAAGGCGCTGCGGCTCGAGGACATGCGGATCCCGCCGCACTACCTGAGGACCTTCCAGGGCCCACCGCACGGGATCGTGATGGAGCGCGAGTACCTAGATAAGTTCGGGCGCCCGCTGCTCGGGGCGACGACGAAGCCGAAGCTCGGCCTGTCGGCGAAGAACTACGGGCGCGTCGTCTATGAGGCGCTGCGCGGCGGCCTCGACTTCACCAAGGACGACGAGAACATCAACTCGCAGCCGTTCATGCGCTGGCGCGACCGCTACCTGCATGCGATCGAGGCCGTCAACCGGGCTTCGGCCGCCACCGGCGAGATCAAGGGCCATTACATGAACGTGACCGCCGCCACGATGGAGGACATGTACGAGCGCGCCGAGTTCGCCAAGGAGATCGGCAGCGTGATCATCATGATGGATCTGACGATCGGCTACACCGCGATGCAGTCGATGTCCAAGTGGGCGCGGCGCAACGGCATGATCCTGCACCTCCATCGGGCCGGCCACGGAACTTACACGCGACAGAAGTACCACGGGGTCAGCTTCCGCGTGATCGCCAAGTGGTGCCGGATGATCGGCGTGGACCACATCCACGCCGGAACCGTGGTCGGCAAGCTCGAGGGCGACCCGAACATGATCAAGGGCTACTACGACGTGTGCCGCCAGCGGTTCAACAAGGCCAATCCGCAGACCGGGATCTACTTCGACCAGGACTGGGCCTCGCTGGCCCCGGTGATGCCGGTCGCCTCCGGCGGGATCCACGCCGGCCAGATGCATCAGCTGCTGCACTACCTCGGCGAGGACGTGGTGCTTCAGTTCGGCGGCGGCACGATCGGGCACCCGATGGGGATCGCGGCCGGCGCCACCGCCAACCGCGTGGCCGTCGAGGCGATGATCAAGGCCCGTAACGAGGGCAAGGACTACTACTCCGAGGGGCCCGACATCCTCCGCGACGCGGCCCGGGGTTGCCCGGAGCTCGATGCCGCGCTCGAGGTCTGGAAGGACATCACGTTCGACTTCGAGTCGACCGACACCCCCGACGCCGTGGCGACGCCCACGGTCAGCCGCTAACCCGCTCAAGGGAGATAGCCATGAGGATCACACAGGGAACGTTCTCGTTCCTGGACGACCTGACCGACGACGAGATCCTGGCGCAGATCCGCTACGGCCTCGAGCACGGCTGGGCGATCATGGTCGAGTACACCGACGACCCGCACCCGCGCAACAGCTACTGGGACATGTTCAAGCAGCCGGAATTCGACTTGACCCCGGACGAGGCCGACGTCGCGATGCGCGACGTTCACGCGTGCCGAGAGGCGTTCCCGAACCACTACGTGAAGGTGGTCTGTTACGACAGCTCGCTCGGACGCCAGACATCGGCGCTCAGCTTCATCGTCAACCGCCCCACCGAGGAGCCGGGATTCCGTCTCGAGCGCCAGGACAAAGCGGATCGTCAGATGCGCTACACGATTCACCCCTATGCGCAGCAGGAGCCGGTCGGGCGGCGCTACGGCAGCCAGGGCGACCTCGGCAGCCGTCGTGACGGCTCCTCCGGCACCTACGGCATCGGCGCGTCCAGCGACGACGGGATCGGCGAGTCGTAATGGCTCCGCGCGGTCTCGACACCACGGGCAGACCGCTCGACCCGCAGGCGCCGGACGGACCGGCGCGACGGCCGAGGGGCTTCGGGACCGGCGAACGCGGGTCTCCGTCGTTCTCAGACGAGTTCGGCGGACGCGTCGTGCGTCCCGCCGACGGAGCGCGCACCGGCTCCGCCGTCGAGTCAGTCGACTTCTCGAGCGCGATCTCCGACGGCGAGGCCGACGTGCAGTCGGTCGTGCGAGGCTCACACGTGCACGAGGTGCTGGAGGAGATCGACAGGGAATTGGTCGCGCTGGCGCCGGTGAAGCAGCGGATCCGCGAGATCGCCGCACTGCTCGTGATCGACCGGCTCCGCGAAGCGATGGGCGTGCGCTCCCAGCGACCCACCCTGCACATGAGCTTTACCGGCAACCCCGGCACCGGGAAGACGACGGTGGCGCTGCGGATGGCGAGCATCCTGCACCGTCTGGGTTACATCGACAAAGGTCACCTGGTCTCTGTCACCCGCGACGATCTCGTCGGTCAGTACGTCGGCCACACCGCGCCCAAGACCAAGGATGTCGTCAAGCGCGCGCTCGGCGGAGTGCTGTTCATCGACGAGGCCTATTACCTCCACCGCCAGGAGAACGAACGCGACTACGGCCAGGAGGCGGTCGAGGTTCTGCTGCAGGTGATGGAGTCCGAGCGCCAGGACCTGGTCGTCGTGATGGCCGGTTACCAGGACCGGATGGAGGAGTTCTTTCAGGCGAACCCCGGCATGGGCTCGCGCGTAGCCCACCACATCCACTTCCCTGACTACGACGTCGACGAACTGCTGGATATCGCCCGCCTGATGGTCGACCGACAGGGCTATGAGATGAGCGAGGACGCCGTCCGCGCACTGCGCGAATACATCGAACGGCGAGTCGAGCGGCCCCGCTTCGCCCACGGGCGCAGCATCCGCAACGCCGTCGAGCGCGCCCGCATGCGCCAGGCCACCCGGCTGTTCGAGTCACACCGAAAACTGACCAAGCAGGACCTGGTCACAATCGAGCCTGACGACATCCTCCGCAGCTCGCTGTTCAGCGACACCGTGCCCGGTGTGCCCGCGACCTAGGAGAAGACATGCCGCGCCCCATCATCCTCGGCGTCGTCGGCGACTCGGCGGCCGGAAAGACAACCATGACGCGCGGCCTCGTCCGCATCCTCGGTGAGGAGCAGGTGACCGCCGTCTCCACCGACGACTACCACCGCTATGACCGCAAGCAGCGCGCCGAGCACAACATCACGCCGCTGCATCCGGACTGCAACTACGTCGACATCATGTCCCAGCATCTGGCGCACCTGCGCGCGGGCGAGCCGATCCTGAAGCCCGTCTATGTCCACTCCGACGGCACATTTGGTCCCCCGGTGTACGTGGATCCCAAGCCGTTCACGATCGTGGAGGGGCTGCTGGGCTATCACTCCGAGGTGCTGCTGGACGTCTATGACGTGCGTGTCTACCTCGCTCCGCCTGAGGATCTCCGCCGCCGGTGGAAGGTCAAGCGCGACACCTCGCGGCGGGGCTACACCACCGACCAGGTCCTGCGCGAGCTGGACAAACGCGAACCCGACTCGGCCCAGTTCATCCGTCCCCAGGAGCGCTACGCCGACGTGGTGGTCTCCTTCCGGGAGGGGAACGGGGGTGATCCAAATGCGCTCGACGCCGAACTGCTGCTGCGCGACAGCCTTCCGCATCCTGATCTGTCTCCGGTCAGCGACGGCGGCGAGCGGGGGGTGACCGTCGAGGAGCGCGAATCCGAACTGCTGGTCAGGATCGCCGGTGACATCCAGCCCGAGCAGGCCGGTGAGATCGAAGAGGCGATCTGGGAGAAGCTTCACTTCGCCTCGCACCTGCGCTCCGAGCGGCTCGGCCAGTTCGTGGTCGGCAACGATCTGCAGCGCTCGGCGTCGCTGGCGCTCGTTCAGCTGCTGATTCTCTATCACCTCGTGACCGCCAAGGCCGCGATCGCGTTGGGCGGCGTGGGACCCCGCGCGGACGCCGAGGAGGCCACCGAGAAGGAGACCGCGGGAGTGGATTCGTGACCACGGCGGCTGGGCGCACGGTGACGCACCGATGAGCCCGCGCCCAGTCATTCTCGGCGTCGTCGGCGACTCCGCCGCCGGCAAGACGACGCTCACGCGCGGCCTGGTACGAGCTCTCGGCGAGGACCGCGTCGCCCACATCTGCACCGACGATTACCACCGCTACGACCGCCAGCGACGCGCCGAGCTCGGCATCACGCCGCTTCACCCCGACTGCAACCACCTCGACATCCTCGCCCAGCACGTCGCGCATCTCCGCCGGGGAGAGGCGGTCCTGAAGCCCGTGTACCGACACCAAGACGGCACGTTCGGAGCACCGGTGTATGTCAGACCGGTGGGGTTCACGGTGATCGAGGGACTGCTCGGTTACCACCTGCCGGAGATGCTCGACACCTACGATGTGCGCGTCTACCTCAACCCACCCGAGGATCTGCGGCGTCGCTGGAAGGTTCACCGCGACTGCTCTCGGCGCGGATACACGACCGATCAGGTGCTGGCCGAGCTCGATCGCCGGGAGCCTGACTCCGAAGCGTTCATCAGACCGCAACGACGCAACGCCGACATGCTGATCAGATTCGCGCCGGCCGAGGCCGATCAGGACCCGACACACCTGGACGCCGAGCTCACGCTCCGCGACGATCTTCCCCATCCGGATCTGACTCCGTTCGTTCAGGACCGCGAGGACGGACTGACGTTGCGCGACCACGACGGCGAGCGTCTGCTCCGCATTCCGGGTCAGATGAACCCAGATCACGCCGCCGCCATCGAGGAGGCGATCTGGGAACGGATGCACTTCGCGACGCACCTGCGAGCGCGGCGGCTCGGCGAGTTCACCGTGGGGACCGAGCTCTATCGATCCGAATCATTGGCGCTAGTGCAGCTGCTGATCCTGTACCACCTGGTCACCGCGACCGCGGCGATCGCGTTGGGTTCAAACGGCGTTCGCAGCGGAGATCGCGCCGGGCAGCCCGCATGATCGAGGTCGCTCTGACCCCCGCAGACCTGCGCGAGGCTGACGTCACCGTCGTGATCGATGTGCTGCGCGCGACCTCAACCGCCACCCAGGCGCTGGCCGCCGGCTATCCGGCGGTGCGCTGCGTGGACAGCCTCGAGCACGCGTTGGCGCTCCGCGGGCCGGGCCGGATCCTGGCCGGCGAGCGGCGCTGCGTGACCCCGAAGGGCTTCGATCAAGGCAACTCCCCGCGCGAGGCGCGCGAGCGCCGAGGTGACGAGCTGGTGCTGGCCACCACCAACGGCGCCCCGACCGCGGTCGCCGGCGCCGCGCTGTCGCCGCGCGTGCTGCTGGCCTGCCTGCTCAACCTCGAGGCGGTACGCGGGTCCCTGCGCCACGTGGCCCGCGCCGACCGCCGGGTGCAGATCGCCTGCGCCGGTATCGAGGGTCGGATCGCCGTCGAGGACGTCTACGTGGCGGGCCGCCTGAGCGCGTCGCTCCCCGGCCCCCGCGACGACTCGGCGCGCGTCGCCGAGGCGGTCGCCGGCGCGCTGTCCACCCCGTTGCGGGCACTGGGCGCCGGCGCGGGAGCGGCCGCACTACGAGCGGCCGGCCTGCAGGACGATGTCGCCGACTGCGCACGGGAGTCGCGTCTGGACGTGGTGCCGCGACTGGTGGATTCCGGTCCGGGGTGGGTGCTGTTCGGGCTCGCGTCAAGCGTCGGCGGCCGCTCGCTCGCCCAGGCCGCACAGCGCAAGCTGCCCGCTGGCCGGCTCTAGGGTCCGCCCCCCGGTCGGCTTAGCGCCCGCCCGCGCGATCGCGCAGGAACGACATGAACGCGTCGACGGTCGGACGGACGGGCCCCACGGCGGAGCGCAGCACGTACCAGGGACGCGCCCGGGGGCCGTCGGACAGCTCGATCTCGCTCAGCCGGCCGGCCTCCAGCTCGGCCTCGACTGCCGCCCGCGAGAGCAGCGAGATGCCGAGCCCGGCCCGCGCCGCCTGCTTGATCGCGCCGTTTGAGCCGAGCTCCAGCACCGTCGGCGCCAGGCCACGCTCGGCCAGGAACTGCTCGTTGAGCGCGCGTGTCCCCGAACCGGGCTCGCGCAGCAGCCAGGCACGACCGGCCAGTTCGCCGGCGGCCAGCGCGCCGCCGCTGGCCGCCGGGTCGTCAGGGGCGCTGATCAGCGCAATCGCGTTCTCGCCCAGCGGCTCTGCGATCAGGCGCTCATCGCCCGGCGGCCTGCCCGAGATGGCGACGTCTGTCTGATGGCGTAGGACCCGCTCGATCACCGTCTCGCGATTACCGACGACCAGCGTCAGCTCCACGTCTGGCTGCAGCTCGGCGAAGCCCTGGATCAGCTCCGGCACGAACGACTCGGCGGCGGTCGTGACGGCGGCGATCCGCAGCCGGCGGGCTGCGCTGGCGGTGGCCTCCTGGGCCGCGCGGCGGCCGCTGGCCAGCAATCCAATCACGTCCGTCGCGTACGGCGCAAACGCCTGACCCGCGTCGGTCAGCTGGATCCCGCGCCCCGCACGCTGAAACAGCTCGCAGTTCACCTCGCGCGCCAGCGACGCGATCGCCGACGAGACCGAGGGCTGTGTCACCATCAGCTCATCGGCGGCCGCGGTGACCGAGCCACCCCGCACCACGGCTAGGAACGCGACCAGTTGAGTGACCGTGATGGCCATAGACGTCAGCCTATCAATTGTGATGCCTTCATTTATTTATCCCTTGGTAAACGTCGGTACGCGATGAGCCCGTCACAGACCTGGATCTGCCCGGGCTGCGGCGCCAACTACCCGCCAGCGGCGTCGCCGCCGCAGCGCTGTCCGGTGTGCGAGGACGAGCGCCAGTGGGTGCCGCCCGGTGGCCAGCGGTGGACCAGCATGGAGCAGTTGGCAACCGAGGGCTCGCGCACCGAGGTTCGTGAGCTCGAGCCCGGCCTGATCGGGATCGGCGCGATCCCGGACGTCGGGGTGGGGCAGCGCGGCGTGGTGATCTGTACCCCGGCGGGAAACCTGCTCTGGGACCCGCCCGCGTTCATCGACGAGGCCGCGATCGACGCCGTGCGCCGGGCCGGCGGCCTGCGAGCCGTCAGCTCCAGCCATCCGCACATGTACGGCGCGCTCGTCGACTGGAGCCATGCCTTTGAGGCCGAGATCCTGCTCCCCGAGGACGACCTCGGATGGCTGCAGCGGCCCGATCCGCGCGTTCGCAGCTGGGCCGGCTCGCTGGCTGTGGCGCCCGGGGTCACGCTCGTGCAATGCGGCGGACACTTCCCGGGCAGCGCGATCGTGCACTGGGCGGCGGGCGCGGAGGGCCGCGGCGCACTGGTCACCGGCGACACGATCCTCGTCACCCCCGGCGAGGACCGGCTGACGTTCGGCTGGAGCGCGCCGAATCGCCTGCCGCTGTCCGAGCGCGCCGTGCGAGCCGTGATCGACGCGGTCGCCCCCTACCGCTTTGACCGGATCTACTGCGGCTGGTGGACGCGTGTGCTCAGAGCTGATGCCGAGCGCGCGCTGCAGCGCTCCGCGGAACGCTACATCCAGTGCCTGCGGGGCGAGCAGGACCAGATTGACCTAGGGCCCTAGGATCAGCAGCTCGGTGTGGTACTTGGGCATCAGGGCGATCGACTTCTCCATGAACGCCTGCTGGGCGATGTCGTCGAGCTTCGGGGGCGCTTCTGTCCGACTCGCCAGCCGAGCGCCGACCTCCTCGAAGAACCGCTCCTGCCCGGCCGGGGTGCACATGCACAGCAGCCGGGCAGATTTGCCCGACGAGTTGGTGAAGACGTGCGGTGCGTTGGCCGGGATGTTGATCGTCTCGCCGGCCCGCGCCACCAGTTTGGCACCGCGGAAGGTGAACTCCACCTCGCCCTCGAGCACGCTGAACATCTCCTCGAAGTCGTGACGATGGGGCGGCGGTCCGCCTCCGTCGGGCACCAGCATGTCGATCAGCGTGTAGCGACCGCCGGTGTCCTCGCCGCTCAGCAGAATCGTGTACGTGTCCCCCACCACCCCGAGGTGCAGCAGCGTCTGATCCTGATCGGGTCGGGCGACCGCGAGCTGCCGCTCCGGGTCGTCGTCGGGGATCGTCGGTGCGGTGCTTGGGTCGATGCTCATCATGCTCCTATCGCGCGGGTGGTGACGGTGGACTGTCAGTGTCCGTCCAGGCGAGGTTGGCGGTGCCGTTCTCGCTGGTGTCGGGCACCGACAGTCCACAGCTCACCCCCAGCGTGAGACAGGAGTTCACCAGCGGACGCTCAAACCGGGTGGCGCTCGCATAGGCGGTGTTGAAGTGCATCTGGTTGGTGTTCATCGTCAGGCACGCGAACCGGATGTTGTCCACCTCGGTCATCGTGTGACCGAGCCGGCTGCGGAACACGTCGCCGACGTCAAAGTCCTCGAAGAACCGCCCGCGCCAGATCTTGGGTGCTGCCTCGGTGTCCGTCATCGCTCGTTCCTTGTTTCGTTGACAATCCCGACCGCCCGCCGGTAGACGGGCAGATTCAGGCCGACCGCCGTCTCCACGCTCGTGCAAGATCGGGTGTCGGCGGCGGCACGCAGATCGAGCCCGCGGTCACGGCCTCAGGCTAGTGCCGCAGCCCAGTTTCGAAATCGCGACCGCGAGCTGCTGGGGGGGGTGGCGCAGCTCGAGCGCCGCCCGGCCTGCCCGGCCCGCCCGGCCCGCCCGGCATGCCCGGCATGCCCGGCCTGGTGCCCGGTCTGCAGGCGCGAGTTCGGTCGCGTTGTCCAGACCCGGCGCTGTCGGCCGACCGGCGGCCGTCGTTCCCAGTGCGTCCCTGCGCCCGCGTGCCCGCGCCCGTGCCTGGTGCGCCAAGTGCGCCCGGTGCGCCTGCGTGCACCCTGCGACAAATCGATTGAGCGGCCGGAGATTTGGCGCAGACCGCAGGCTCAGCGTGCAGCCGGTGACAAACCTCGGCGGGTCTGCGGGATTTGTCACACCGCCCATGCTCATCGCCCCCCGCGCAGGCTCGTAGCGTGCCCCGCCCGTCAATCGTGGGAGCTCAGCAATCGTGATCGGCAGCGAACGCGACGTGGCTGTTCAGCCTCGCCTCATCCCGCGCGCGCTAGGTCAGGGGCGGACTCGACTCCCCTTCGGCTCAGTGACTTGATCGGCCGACAAGTGCGCCGACACGCGCCGCGCATCCCCCGTGTGGTGGCCCCTGGGTCCGCTGCTCAGCGCAGGTATACCGCGAAGAAGTCCCGGTCATCCGGGGACAGGTACCGGGTCACCGGCCGCGTCATGCCGGGCAGGAGGCTGCTCGGGCGCCCCGCACCCGGCTCCGCGTAGGAGTTAAACGTGTCCCAATAGGAGTTGATGTCGAGCTGCATTGCCCTGATCGCGCCGGCGCGGATCAGGATCTCGGCCAGCGACCCCACGGTCTGATTGTCGGCGGCGGCGTAGATCAGGTCGCCGCGGGCGTCGATGCCGATCCCCGAGCGCCAGACGCGGACCGCGTTACCCAGCGTCGCCCCCCACTCGGGGCCGTCGGTGAGGTTGGGGTTGGGCCGGCCACCGGCGACGATCAGCGGCAGGTTCTGGCGCGCGTAGTCCATGCCCGGCGCAACCCGCGGGCCGCCCTGCCACGACTGGATATCCACGCGGCCATCGCGGTAGTGCACGAAGGTTCCGATGCCGTCGCGCATCGGCGCATAGGTCGTCCCACCGAGCGCGAACCCACCCCGGGCGTCCTCGAGCTTGAAGCCGCTGTTGAACGTCGCCAGCAATCGGGAGCGCAGCGCGGGCGGCACCTCCATCATCCCGCGCGGCAGCGATACCGACGGCTCCAGCCGTCCCGGGTACAGGGCGATCGTCGTGCGCCGCGGGTCGATCCAGGCCACCCCGGCGACCATCTGCGGGTAGTTCGGGTCGCTGCGGAGCTGGGCGATCTGCACCGGTGGACCCTTCCCGCTCCACGTTTCGGTGGCTGCCCAGACGCCCTCCCCCGGGAGGGCCGGGCGGATGACTGGGGCGATATCCCGTGGGTGCACGACGGCCACCGCCCTCGCTCGCAGAGGAAGTGCGCGCAGCGCCGCACCGCCGGTTGCGGGCGCGTTGAGCGAGTAGTAGACGCTCTCGATCGAGGAGGCGATCGAGGCCGCCCCGTGGTCGCGCAGCCATTCGAACGACCGGATCGTGAAGCTCGAGTTCGACGGAGCGGCCAGGGTGGTCGCGAACGAGATGCCGATCAGCACCGAGCCCATGCAGAGCGCGATCATCAGCACCCGGCGCGCTCGCCGCCAGGGAGCAAGGCGTGGCGGAAGCGGTCGTCGGCGAGCGACCGGATGGGCGGAGGCGGTGGTTGGCATCGGGCGCGCGCGTCCGGTGGACGGCACGGGTCAGTTTCGGGACGACCGGCCGGCGTCCTCCCGGCACGGGCACGAATGAGAGAAGTCTCACGCTGGCTGAGCAGGCGATCTGCCGGCGGCGAGGAAACCGCTCTGCGTGGGAGCGAATCTGGCCAGTGTCGACGTGGCGCCGGATGCCGGGGACGACGGCGACCGCACAGATCATCGGGCCGAGACGGTTGCGCTCCGGCGACCAGCGCCACTCCTTGCCACCTGGGTCCGTGCCGTCCGGGTCCGCCAGTGGCCCAAGAACGTGCTCGTGTTCGGAGCCCCAGCGGCCGCCGGCGCGCTCGCGCACGCCGGCACGTTCGGCCGGGTCGCGCTCGCGGCCTTTGCCTTCTGCCTGCTGTCCAGCGGCACCTACCTGCTCAACGACCTGCGCGACGCGCGCGAGGATCGACGCCATCCGGTCAAACGTCACCGGCCGATCGCGTCGGGCGCGATCGCACCGGGTCGTGCGCTGATCGCGGCGGCGGTCGGCATCGGCGTCGGGCTGGGCCTATCGGCCGTCCTGGGGATGGCCTCACTTGCTGTCGCCGGGTCCTACACGGTGCTGACGATCGCCTACAGCGCGTGGCTGCGGCACGTCGCAATCGCGGACATCGCGGTGATCGCCGCCGCGTTCGTGATTCGGGCCGCCGCCGGTGGCGTCGCGGCGGGCATCCCGATCTCGCGCTGGTTCTTCGTCGTCGTCTCGTTCTCCGCCCTGTTCGTCGCCGCCGGCAAGCGCTATGCGGATTTCCTTGACCTGAGCTCACGACGGTCTCGCCGGGTCCTGGCCGAGTACAACGCCGATTTTCTGCGGATGGTGATCGGTGTGGCGGCCGCCGTCGCGCTCACGGCCTATTGCCTGTGGGCGTTTGAGGGGCCCGTGACGGCTGACGGCGCCTGGCGGGAGGCGACCGTGATCCCGTTCACGATCGCCCTGCTCCGTTACGGGCTGCTGCTGACCAGCGGCCAGGGCGGCGCGCCGGAGGAGATCCTGTTCCGCGACCGCTTCATCCAATTCACCGGCCTCGCGTGGACGCTCACGTTCATGCTCGGACTTTGAGATGAGCGCCACGCCGCTGCGCAGCCCCGAGCAGCCCAGTCCGGCGCGGCCGCCGAGGATCGCGCCGCAATCGCCGGCGCCGGCTCGCGTAGCCAGCCGTCCGGGCGCCGAGCGCCGCCGCCGAGAGCGACATTTCCGGCGTCGGCGGCGAGATCTGCTCGAGGATTGCGGGCTCGCGCTCGCGTTGACGATCGTGCTCGTGAGCCTCACCGCGGGCCTCGGCGTGCTGGCACTGATCGAGGTCGGGGTCGCGGCCCTGATGCTCGGCGCGGCGTTCGCCGAGCGCGCCCGCCGGCGGCCGCGGCGATCAGACCGCGGTGCCCGCCCGAAGCGACCGGCCGGGCTCAGGGGTCAGAGGTCAGAGCGGCCCGGCCCGGTGGCACGCTCGCGGCCGCTCGCATCTGCCGCAAGCCGTCCCCCACGCCCTTCAGGTAGCGGTCGAGAAACGCGATCGTGACCCGCTCGACGATCGTGAGCTGCGGCTGCTCGTCGGTGTACGGAGGCAAGTGGGGGGCGCCGAGCAGGCTCAACAGGTACTTGGGCGGGCGCGCCGCGGCGAAGAAGGCGTAGGTGTTCCGGGGCTGATTGATCGTGTCGGCGGTTCCCTGGGAGGCCAGCAGCGGGGGGCTCGGCGACGGGAAGGCAAAGGGGCCGCCGCCGGGAAGCAGGGCGCCCGAGAGGATGACCGCGGCGCGAACGCGCCGGTCGAGGTAGGAGGGGTCATAGGCGACGGCCAGCGCGGTTTCGCCGCCATCTGACTGTCCGCTGACGGCGATCCGGCTGGGCGCGATCAGCCCGGCGAGCGGGTCGTGGGGATCGCGGTTGCCGGCCAGCAGCCGCGAGATCACAAAGCGCATATCCCGCGGCTGGTTGACCAGGTCAGACTCGTTCGGGCCGCCGGGCGCGTGGGCATTCTCCAGCGGGAAGACCGGCGCCGCGACGACGTATCCGGCGTGGGCCCACGCCCGCAGCAGCCGGAAGTAGATCGCCGGAGTGACGGCGAACCCGTGCCCGAACACGATCAGCGGAAATCCTCCCGCCAAGCGGGCGGGCAGCGCGTCGCGCACGTCGGTGCGCGAGGCCGGGCCCGACGCGGGATAGCGGATCACGGTGACCAGTGTCCGCGGCTGGGGCCGACGACCGGGGAACCGGATCCGGCGGCCGCGATCGACGAGTGTGACGACGCGCTCGCCGACCGCGAACCTCGCTGTCGGTGCGGGTTGTACGCGCACATGGGCGATCGCGGCGCGGGCGGTTGCGCGCTTGACGGGCGCGCCGCTCGACGTGGTCGCTGCGTGGTCAGCGCGACCGGCCGCGTCGCCACAACCCATGCCCGTGAGTGCGAGCAGCGTCGCGAGCGCGATCGCGCACGCCAACCGGAATCTGAGCCGCGCCACCATCCAGCAATCGTCTCATCGGTGCCCGCATTTCGGCTAAAGAGAGTCTGAGACATCGCCACGGAGAGCGATCTCGAGGACGGCAGCCGGCACTGACCTCGACGCATCCGGGAGACTGCGCTCGTGCGCCTCTACGACTACCCCGCGTCCGCCAACTGCTACAAGGTGCGACTGCTGTGCGCGCAGCTGCACTTGCCCTACGAGCGAGTCGAGGTCGACATCTTTGACGGCGGGACGCTCACCGACGACTTCGCGCGGATCAACCCGGCGCGGACCACGCCGGTACTGGAACTGGCGGCCGGCCGCTACCTGGTCGAGTCAAACGCGATCCTCGTCTATCTCGCCGACGGCACCGCGCTGTATCCCGATGACCGCTTCGAGCAGGCGCAGGCGCTCCGCTGGCTGCTGTTTGAGCAAGCCGACGTCGTGCCGTCGATGGGCGGTCTGCGGTTCCGGCTGCTCACCGGGCGCCTAGCGCCCGACGATCCCGACGTGGGCCGCCGCCGCGCCGCAGCGGCCGACGCGCTGCAGACGATCGAGAGCCACCTCGCTGGCCGGGAATTCCTGGCCTCCGACGGCTACACGATCGCCGACATCGCCCTGTACGCCTACATTCATGTCGCTGATCAGGGCGGAATCTCGCTCGAGTCCTATCCCGCCGTCCGGGCCTGGCTGCGGCGCGTTGCGGCACAGCCCGAACACGTCAACGACCTGAGGCCGTATCCACCCAATGCGAGCCGGCTGGTCGGGCGGTCGATCTACGGCTAGCGTCGCGATCTGGAACCAAGCGCCCCGCGGGCCTGATCGGCGAGTCAGCGTGTCAGCACGGTGAAGAAGTCACGGCTATAGGGAGTCAGGAATTGGCCCGGCACGCCGGGCTGCCCGGGCACGATCGGAACCGGCGCCAGGGACCCGCGGCCGCCGCGGTGACCATAGAGGTAGGCGGCGACCCATTCCGGATTGATATCCAGCTCGACGGCGCGCACGACCCTGGCGCCGAGCAGGACATCTGCGAGCTGCGCCACTGTGGCGTGTTCGCCGCCGGCCCAGATAAGACGACCGTCGCCGGTGACCCCAAGCGCGGAGCGAGCGGGGTCAGCGACGGCGCCGAGCGTCGCACCCCAGCAGCTAACACAGTCCACACTCGCCGCCGCCTGGCCGTGATCGATTAGCAGGGTCAGGTTTTGGCGAACGGAGGCGATCGACCTTCCCTTCGCTGGTACCTCACGACGCCACGAGCCAATGTCCGTGTATCCGTCGGTGTAGGTGACGATCGACGCCAGCCCGGCTCGCAGTGGCGTCGCGACGCGCCCGAAGGACATGAACCCTCCCGCCCCGACGTCGAACTTAAACCCGCCGTTGAAGGCTGAGAAGCGATGCCGCCGTTCGGAGCTCGCGACCTCGGGGCCATAGCGCCATCCGCTCGAACCGGCGTCCACGGTGCCCGAATGAAGCGTTAGTTTCACCAGCCGTTGGTCGAAGGACAGCAGCGAAACTCCCGAAGGCGAGCGGCCGATCCAGGCCGCAGTTTGGCCGTGCCACACGGCCGCGGGGACGAATCCGGTCGGCGCTGAGCCTTGCGCGCTGCGGAGCAGTCGTGCATACGGGACGAGCCTGGGTCTCGGCGAGGTGGACGACGTGGAGCTGTCGACGGGGCGATGCAGCCGCTTCGTGGTGCTCTGGCCGCGGGTCGCGGCGGTCATCCCACCGCTCGCGCATGCCGCAACGGCAAGCGCCGCCACACATGCCGCCGCAAGCGCCGCCACCGATCTCATGGGGCGGGTGACCCGAGTGGGAAAATGTGATCGGGAGCGGTAACCATCATGCGCCTGCTGGACGTACGGTGACCGTGCCGCGGGCCTGATCGCTCTCTGGATTGAGCCGCATGCGCGCGTCAAGGACGAGCGGCGAACCGCTTGGATTGGCCACCACGGCTACGAGCTCGGTTCCCGCCAGCCGGGTGACTCGGCCGAAGTACAGCCGAGGGTCGGAGCTGGTGCCAAGTTCAACGCGGCTGGAGGTCAGCTGCAGTTCGCCATCTTCCACTCGGTGGCCGTAGATCCGCGCGCCCAACGTGCTGAAGCGCTGGCCGGCGACCGAGAGCGAGAGGTGGATCTCCGAGAGGCCGCCGTCGACCCGCGCACGGTGCACTGTCCCGGTCACCACGGCGCTAAACGAGGTATGCGGGCGGCTGGCGGCGGCGGTCGTGATCGCCTTCGGCAGCAGCGTGCTCGGGGTACCCGCACGCTGCGACCAACCGCGAGCCAGCGGCCCGCTCGGCAGCCACGCCAGGAGCCCAAGCGGCAAGACCGCCGACGCCGCGAATGCCCCCACGCGCACACCACGATGCCCTGGCCAACCAGCGCTGGCGCGAGCCAACACCGCGGCAATCATGACCGCCATGCAGCTGGCGACCAGCAAGAGCATCCAATGTGTCTTGGTGTCACTGCCCGTCCCCAGGCCGTGCACCAAGGCCACCGGCCAGCAGGCGTACGCAAGCCAGTGCGTGACGCGCCACGCCCCGTAGCCGAGCCGCCGGCGCATCAGGCTCGTGACCGTCACCGCAATCAGCAGATCGAAGGCAACCGCGCCGAGGCCCAGCCACACCGGACGGTAGGCGGATCCGAAGGGAAGTACCACATCAAGCAGTCTGATCGGCGCGAAGCCATCCAACAGCGAGGTGAGAATGTGAACGAGCAAGAAGCTGACAGCCAGTAGCGACGCGCTGCGATGCAGCGCGTCAAATACGAAACGAGGTACCTGCTCAAACCGGGTCCGCCTAACGTTTGAGACCCCCAGCGCGACGCTCAAGGTCAACAGCGCGAGCGTGACTGCGCCCGTGCCACGGGTCAGGAACCAGAACGCACTCGGACTGGCTATCGCCGCGCCGATCATCGGGACCAAGGCTCCAACCTGCCCGTCAGGACCCGCCGGACACGACCGGACTCGGTGCCGCCGGGGACGCCGGGGCCGGCGTAGACGCTGCCCGCGACGGAGCCTGAGACGGCGACCTTAGAGCGTTATCGCTATCCCCGTCACCTGATCGCGGCCGCGAGGAAGACGCTCCCAGCCCCGGCGACACAGCACGAGCAGCGGTCGAGGCAGGCGTCGAGGCCCGCGCGTGAAACGCATGCGCCGTGACCGCCGACACACCCCCGGCGAGGATCACCGCGCCAGAGACCATCCAGCGATTAGCGCGCTTGATCAGTGAAACGCCCGCGTCACGCTGACCGACTTCTCGGTGTCGGGCCGGATGCTGGGTGCGGTCATGGCTCATGAGCATGAGAGTCTGTGCGGGCTGTCGAAGCTCGGGGTAAGACCGAGGTGAGAGTGCGCTTACGGCAAGCCAGCCCGCTGGATCCGCGGGTGGAGCTGGCCGCCTACCGGATTGTCCAGGAGGCCCTCAGCCAACCCCCCGCGCCACGCCCCCGGCGCCGGAGTCGACGTCGAGCTGCGCTCCAGCAACCACGCCCTGAGCCTTCAGATCCGCGACAACGGACCCACCCGCCCGCCGAAGCTCCAGCCGATGAGCACGATCGCGCCGGCGGTGCGGATCATCGTGGCCGACGATCACTTTTTGTGGCCGTCACGCACCGGCGCGAACCGCGGTCGGTGTGCGACCGACCTGGAACGGAGGTATCGCGGCCGGGACGGTGCCGGCGTCTTGGAAGCTGGCGAACTCGGCTTCCTCGCGATCCAGGACCCTGGAGACCGCGGGGCGATCCTCGGTGCGGCGGGCGTGATCGGCGCAGCGGGGGAAGGGCGTGGGGTCCATGCCGGAGCCCACCGCTCGAAACCAAAGCCACAGCATGTAGGCGTCCACGATCGACCAGGCTTCAAACAGCCAATCGCGATCCGCCAGCCGCCCTTCGAGGATTGCGAACGCCTTCGCCAGCTCCTTGCGCGCGACGAGCCTGATGCGCTCGAGGCTTGCTGGGTCACCATCTGAGAACGTCCCGGGAAACCTTTGACGCCCAACCGCCGGTTGGATCCCGCTGGCGAACCAGGCCATCGTGGACATCGCGTCGGTGACAACTCGCTCGTCACCGGTCGGGAGCAGACCCGCATCCGGGAAGGTCCGAGCGAGCACGGTCTGGATCACCGGGTTCTCGGTAACCGCCCAGCCATCGATCACGATCGACGGCACCTTTTCTTTGGGATTGATCGCGCGGTACTCGGCGGTCTGATGGTCGCCGACATACCGGTTAAGCACGTGCAGCTCAAACGGGGAACCGACGTGCTCGAGTGCGATGAAGGGGACCCGGGCGCACGAACCCGGAGACCAGTACAGATCGATCGACGGCATCGGGACTTCCTCTCGCGGCGTGATTGGCACCTCGAGTCGGGAGTCTGACACACCTGTCTACAGGGTGTCGACAGGCAAGGTACGCTGTGCCGAACCTGGCCGGACGACAACGAGGGAGAGAGCATGTCGCGTATCGAGGCGCCGGTGATGCTGGTTGGCAGCGTGCCGCTGGCGACTGCTGAGGAAGTGATGGCCGTCTGTGCTGCCGAGCTGGGTGGTTGCGTCGCCGCGCTCCCGGACGGAGAGACCGGCTACCGGACCAACTGGATCAATTACCAGGCGTATTTCGTGCACCACCCGCATCCTCAGCTGGAGACGCTCCAGCGCCCGGCACCCGTGGACGGGGTCCAGCAGTGGAGCCCGAGTGGATTCGCGGATCTCTGGAATTTCCGTGTCCGTGAAGGCGTCGAGGCGCTCGAGTTCGGTCGGCTCTTCTACGCGGAAGCCGCGATCAAATCCTATGTCGCGTTCGCCGATCTGCGCCAGGCGGGACAGATCGCCGAGGACGTGCGCTTCCAGATCTCGCTGCCGACGCCCCCGGGCGGGGTCGCAGCGTTCTTCCGTGCCGACGGCACCGACTACGAACGGGTCTGCGAGGCGTATTCCCGCGCGCTGGTGAACGAGCTCGCCAGGATCGTCGAAGCGATCCCGCCTGCCGAGCTCGCGATCCAGTGGGACGTGTGCAACGAGGTGATGGAGAACGAGGGCGCCTACCCATGGCTGCCCTCCGACGGCCGCGCCTGGGATCGGTATCTGGAGATGCTGGGCACGGTCGGACCGGTCGTCCCCTCCGAGGCGCTGTTGGGATACCACCTCTGCTACGGCGATCTCGGCGGCCATCACATCGTTGCACCGTCTGACCTCGGCCTGCTCACACGAATGGCCAATGCGGCCGTGGCCGAGTCCGGACGCCCCGTCGACTGGATCCACGTGCCGGTACCGATCGATCGAGCTGACGACGCCTACTTCGCTCCGCTGGACGAGCTTGATGCGCCAGACGCAAGGCTCTTCCTGGGCCTGGTCCACCAGGCCGACGGGCTGGAGGGTGCAGCGGCGCGGCTGGACGCGGCGCGCCCGCATGTACCTGGCCCAATCGGCGTGGCGACCGAATGTGGTTTCGGCCGACGGGCCGCCGAGTCAGTCGTACCGCTGCTGCGGCTGCACCGTGAGGTCGCGCAGGAGCTGCTGTTAGTCACGCAGGACTGAGCTGAGGAGAGACACGATGACCGCCACCACCACCACCGACCTGCAGTACACCGACCTGCCCGAGCGCGCCCAGCGCGCACTGGAGACATTCGTCCCCGATGACGATCTGGTAAATCGCCAGACGGAGAAGTTCGCTGACGTGCAACCGCGCGAGCCCGATCACGACGGAGACACCGAGGTTCTTGACGGCCAGACGTTCACCCATCATTTCGTCGACGTGCCCGGAGACCAAGAGCTTGTCAGGTGGCATTACGTCGAGGCAGGTGAGGGAGAGCCGGTCGTATTCCTACACGGGATCCCCGATTCGTGGTTTCAGTGGCATCACCAGATGGCGGCGCTGGCCGGCGAGTGCCGCTGTATCGCCGTTGACCTGAAGGGCTACGGGCAGTCCGAGAAGGAGCGGGGTGACTACCGCCACGTCGGCGCCGCCGGCCAGCTGTTCGCGATGCTCGATCAGATCGGGTTGGACACCTTCAACCTGATCACGCATGATCGCGGCACCGTTCAGGGGGATTACATCGTCGCCGACCATCCGGACCGTGTGCTGCGCTATGGGCGAGGCGAGCAGCATCTGTATCACTTCAACCCGGCGATCGCCCCGCAGGATCAACTGTTCGCCGATGCGCCCTGGTCGGGCCTGATGGAGGACCCCAAACGCTTCGCGGTCTGGGTGTACGCGTTTGTCTGCAATCTGCCGGTAGCCGATTCCGACATGCGGCGCGTGATCCAGGAATTCTCATACCCGGGAACGACTCGTGCCGTTCCTCGATACTTCCTCTCGTCCAACTTCCGCAAGGAGTGGATCGAGCGCCGGACGCGGCTGCTGGACGCCTGGCGCTGTCCGGTGACGCTGCTGCAGGGGGCCGATTCCCGCAGCCAGCCCCGCGAGTTCTACACCGACGCTCGCGACTACATCCCCAACGCCCGTAGCGTCCATGTCCGCTACATCCCGGGCGGACATTTCTGGACGCTCGAGAGTCCGCAGGACTCGACCGAGGCGATTCGCGAGGCACTTTCGCGCTGATGGGGCGCTGCGGATCCGGTCACCGATCGGACGGTCATCGTTGACGACCCTCGGCGGGTACGCCGACAGCGAACGGCCCGTGGACGCCCAGAGCGTGGACGCGATCCACGACCGGATCCGCATTGCCATCCTGCGCGGTGAGATTGCTCCCGGCGACGAGGTCTCCCAGGTGCGACTGGCCCGGTATCTCGGCGTAAGCCGCACCCCGCTGCGCGAGGCGCTGCGGATGCTCCTGCACGAGGGACTGCTCGACGGTCAACCCGGCCGCCAGATGCGTGTCGCGGGTTACTCGGTGCAGGACATGGAGCAGCTCTACGTGGAGCGGATCTCGCTGGAAACGATGGGCATCCGGCTTACCGTGCCGCGGCTGCGGATCGCCGACCTGAGTTCGCTGCACGACCACCACGCTCGGATGCGCGAAGCCGCCGAGCGCGAGGACTTCGAGGCGTGGGAGATCCCGCATCGCGCACTGCACGAGACCTTCGTCAGCGAGAGCGGCAAGCGTATGACTGTCCTGATCCGTCAACTCTCCGATCACGCCGCCAGATACCGTCGGCTCTACACCACGCACGCCGCGGGCGCCTATATCGCCGGGCGCGCTGAGCACCAGTCGATCATCGACGCCTGCGTCGCCAGAGACCCCGACGCCGCCGCGCGAGCGCTCGCCGAACACCTCGGCCACACGGCGCTGGGCGTCATCGCGATCGTCGAACCGGACCACTCAGCCAGCCGCCTACGAACCGCGATCGCGGCGGCCAGCGCCGCGTCGGGAGTCCAGTGAGCTACCAGCGCAGCACGTCGCCATCGGGTTGCCGGCGCAGAAGCGCCCACGTGACCAAGCTTCCGTGGACGTTAGGGGTGCCAATTTGCTGGGCTTTCAGGAGTGGCGAGACCGGGACTTGAACCCGGGACACCACGATTTTCAGTCGTGTGGCCTTTGGTGTCGAAAAGGGCGTATTTCCAGGAGAAATATCTGCGCCCGAGTCATGTTGACGGGCCCCCAAACTCCAGTGTTTGCGAGGTTGTCGGGTGTATTCGGGCCCGTAAATCGAGTCTCTGGCCCAAAAGGGACCGCCGGGCTGATCGTCACATGGACGTCGCCCGAAACGAGGCGGAACACACGCCGACGAAGCCCGCCGTTCTCGCTTGTTGATGCGCGAGCGACATGTAGTGGTGCGTGAAGGCTGCATCGTTAGTGAAGGGTACGTCCGCTAGGAGACGTCTGGTCGGCTGTGGGTGGAACGGGTGAGGTGACTCGCTCCGGCCTCCGCTGATTCGCTGGGCTCGCCGAGGAACTCCTCGAGCAGGTTGCGGATCTTACGGTCGATGCTGCGTCCGCTTTGTTGCGTGTAGATCTCGAGGGTCGTCTTCCAGTTTGCGTGTCCAGCCTGGCTTTGTACAAAAACAAGATCCTTGCCAGCCTGGAAGGAGAGCGTGATGAACGTTCTGCGGAACGAGTGCGGCGTGATGCGCGTCGGCATCGGTGCGAGCCCGGATGCCTTCCGCATCTCGGCCGCGACGACGGCGATGTGTTTCAGCCGACGCCCCAGATTGAACCGGTCCCCGCTGCCCCCACCTCGGACGGGAAACACCGGATCGCCTGGCTCGGGTATGCGTGGCAGCGATGCCCTGTAAAGCGCCACCTCCTCGCGGACGAAGGGGGACATGTAGATCTCCCGGACACCGGCATCCGACTTGGAGTCGTCGACGACGATTCGTCCGTGCGTGTGGTCAATCCGGCCCCAGACGAGCTCGGTGTGTTCAGACGCTCGGGTGCCCGTGAGGGAGAGCATGACGATCATGGCGCGCCGCCGGCGAGGCGCGTGCCGCCTTGGCGCGATCCGTGAGAGGTATATGGCCGTCGTCTCCGCGCAGGCCATCTCCTCGCCGATCTGCGCCCAGGTCATGCCCTGTGCGCGCAGATCACGCGCGAGCTTGGCTCGTTCAAGGCTCCTCGGCGTCACGCCCTGGTCAAGCAGATCGGCCGCACGGATCATGCTCAGCACCTCGTCGGCCTCGAGATGCTCGCGCGGCGGCTTG